>DASYPX010000062.1:0-10097 GCA_036006125.1 Pyrinomonadaceae bacterium
TTTCGCGTCACGGGTTCGGACCAAAAGAAGTCCGAAGTCACCGCGCGCCTCGAAGCCTTGGGCGTCGAAGTTACCGAAGGTCATGCGGCTGAGAACGTTGGCGATGCTCACGTGGTCGTTCGATCGACTGCGGTGCGCGATGACAATCCGGAAATTATCGAAGCGCGCCGGCGTTCGATTCCGGTTATCCCGCGAGCCGAGATGCTGGCGGAACTGATGCGCATGAAACCTTACACGGTAGCGTGCGCCGGGTCGCACGGGAAAACAACAACGACTTCGATGGTGGCAACGGTGCTGGGCACAGCCGGGCTCGATCCGACTTTCGTCGTCGGCGGCATCGTGCGTTCCTATCGTTCGAACGCGCGGCTGGGAAAGAGCGAGTTAATGGTGGTCGAAGCCGATGAAAGCGACCGCTCGTTTCTGATGCTCACGCCGATGATCGCGGTTGTGACCAACATCGATCGCGAACACATGGACTACTACCACGACATGGAAGACGTGCGTAAGTGCTTCGCTGATTTTGTGAATAAGGTGCCGTTTTACGGTGCGGCGATTCTTTGCCTCGATGATCCGCATGTGCAGGCCGTTATTCCGAAAGTCGAACGTCGTCGCATTACGTATGGCATGAGCGCCCAAGCGGACATCTCAGCGCACGACATCAGCTATGACCAGTCGTTCGGCTCGACTTTCACGGTATTGAGTGGCATCGAGGTGCTTGGTCGGGTTTCACTCCGAGTTCCCGGCAAGCATAACGTCTACAACTCGCTGGCGGCGATTGCGACGGGATTGGAACTCGACGTTCCGTTCGACACGATCGCGCATGCGCTGGGCGAATTCAGCGGAGCGGAACGACGTTTCCAATTCAAGGGAGAAGAGCAGGGTGTCACGGTCGTCGATGACTACGGCCATCATCCGACTGAAATTAAGGCAACGCTGAGCGCCGCGCGCATCGGCGCGCCGAATCGAAGAATCGTGGTGTTGTTTCAACCGCACCGCTACACGCGGACGAACGATCTGATGGACGAGTTCGCCAGCGCTTTCAACAACGCTGACGTTCTTTTCGTGACCGACATTTATGCTGCGAGCGAATCGCCAATCGATGGCGTAACCGCGGAAGTTCTCACGCAGCGTATCAAGAGCTATGGCCACAAGAACGCGGAGTACATTGGCGCGCTTGAGAACGCGGCGGCAGTGATGGCTGAAGCTGTTCGTGAAGGGGATTTAGTGATTACGCTGGGCGCAGGCTCCGTGCATCGGTCGGGGGAGCAGTTACTGGAATTATTGCGTGGCGCAACTTCCCAGGCTGCCCAGAGTTAGAGGAATGGTTTTGACTGAGGACACCGCAACTCGTGACGCGACGATCGAGCAGATCGCAAAGCAAATCGGCGTGCGCGCGGAACGCGGACGGCGATTCGCTGAACTGACAAGCTTGCGTGTTGGCGGCGCCATTGATTGGGTCGTGTCGCCGAATTCTGAAGAACAGGCGGCGGCAGTCGTTGGTGCATTTGAGGAGAACGACATCGCCTGGCGGCCGCTTGGCTCCGGCAGCAACGTCCTCGCAGACGATGGCGAACATCATTACGTGATCGTGAGCTTGACGGAATTGAAGAGCACCCCGGTGTTCGACGGTGAACGAGTTTCCGTGAGTGCGGGCTACTCGCTGCCACGTCTGTGCGTTGATTCAGCGCGGAAGGGACTATCCGGAATTGAAGGACTGAATGGAATTCCCGGAACCGTCGGCGGCGCGCTGTGGATGAACGCCGGCGCGTATGGACAAGAGATCGGAACCGTCGTTGAGACTGTGCGCGTGGCGCGCGGCGGCCGGGTCACGGAGGTTCCCGGCACGGAAGTGAAATGGAACTATCGCCACACGTCATTTCGCGAAGGCGAATTGTTGTTGGGTGCGACGCTGCGCTTGCAGCACGACGACCCCCAGAAGATCCGCGAGCGCATGGAGAAGGCTAAGGGCCAGCGGATGGCGACGCAGCCGCACGGCGCTCGTTCGGCAGGATGTTTCTTCAAGAATGCGCCTTCGAGTCCCGTCGGCACCGGCAAGATGATCGATGAACTGGGGATGAAAGGAACCCGCCGGGGCGGCGCAGTTGTTTCAGAAAAACATGCGAACTTCATTGTTACTGAAGGCGAAGAGGCGAAGGCCGCCGACGCCCTGGCGCTCGCGGAAGAAATTCGCGAACGCGTAAAGCGCGAACACGGAATCGATTTGGAGTACGAAGTTGAATTGTGGAGTTCTGTATCAGAACCCGAAGCCACGCGACCAAAACCGAAATCATGAAAGAACAAGTCATCGCATCACGTCCAGCCCGGCGCGGCCCTTCAGCTAAAGCTGCCGGACAACGGCCCGCGCGTCGTGACGGTAAAAAATCATCACGATTTTCTGCGCGTGCTTTGCTTGCTTATGTGCCGACGGCGATGAAAGTGGTGTTCGGGCTTCTCGCCGTGATCGCACTGGCCATCGGTTATCGGGCGGCGTCTTCCGCATCGCTGTTTCAGGTGCGCGCGGTCGAGGTTGTCGGAACCTCACGCACGTCGGCTGAAGAGATTGAAGGGCTCGTACGTCGCGAGGTCTCGCGGACTGGTGTTTGGCGCGCCGATTTGTCGGCGTTAAGTGTGGAGATCGGGCGACTGCCGGGCGTTCGCCGTGCGGTCATCACGCGCGTGTTGCCGGATACCTTGCGCGTTCGCATAACAGAACGTGTGCCGCTCTCGGTGATACGCAATTCGGCCGGCCATTTTGTTTGGGTTGACGAAGAGGGCGTGACGTTGAGCCAAATGAAATCAACTGATCAAATGCCGCCGTTCTTCATCATCGGTTGGAACGAAGACGGGACGAACGAAGCGCGCGAAGCAAACGCGGAACGCGTCAAGAAGTACCAGGAAGCGCTGCGTGAGTGGCAAGCGGTTGGACTGGTGGATCGAGTAAGCGAAATCAACCTCTTTGACGTTCACGATGTTCGCGCGCAACTCGCCGGCAATGATTCACAAATTGAGGTGCGCGTTGGCGCACAGGATTTGGGAGCTCGCTTAAAGTCGGCGCTCGAAGTTCTCGATCGTTACAAACAGGCAGGGCACGCGAGTCAGATCACGTATGTCGACTTCACCGGCAATAACGTCGTTTTAGGATACAGCTCCGGCGGTAGCATGACAGCTGATGAAAACAAAGCCGACGCTGCCACGGATCGAACAGCAGCCGTAGGTGATTCTGACAAGCCGACGGTAGTCAGAGCCAAAACCGATACGAAGAAACCAACGGCGGACAATAAGCGCAAGCCGAATGCGCGCGACCAGAAGACCGCGCACGGGAATCAATCACGCAAGCGCTAGCGCAGGGAAATGGCAAAGCGACCGACACACACAATCGGACTCGATATCGGTACGAGCCGGGTGACGTGTATCGTCGCTGCGCCCGGCGAAGATGGCTTGTTGTCGGTGATCGGAACCGGCGAATCCGATTCAAAAGGTCTGCGCAAGGGCGTCATCGTAAATCCCGAAGCGGCAGTCGAATCAATTCGTCGTGCGGTCGAAGAAGCGGAGCGGATGAGCGGCATCCAGGCGCAGGAAGTGACAATTAACCTCGCCGGCTCGCACATTATGGGGTTCAACGGCCAGGCCATTGTCGCCGTCGCCAGCCGCGAGCACGAAATCACGGGCGAAGACGTGCGCCGCGCGATCGATTCAGCCTGCGCTATTCAACTCCCGGCGGGGCGCGAGATTGTCGACCGCCTGCCACAGGAGTTCATAGTCGACGATCAGGACGGGATCAACGATCCGATCAGCATGACTGGCGCGCGCCTCGCAGTGAAGGTTCATATCGTGACCAGTCCCATAACCGCGCGGCAGAATGCCATTAATGCCGTCAATCGTGCCGGTCTTATTGTTGCCGACATGGTGCTGGAGCAACTCGCGGCGGCGGAAGCGAGTTTGACCGAAGACGACAAAGAATACGGTGCGGCGCTTGTCGACATCGGGGCTGAGACAACGGGCTTGTGTGTCTACCAGCGCGGCGCAGTGCAACATACCGCGGTGTTTCCGCTTGGTGGTTCGCACTTCACTAACGACATCGCTTTCGGTCTGCGCACGCCAATCCCGGAAGCCGAGAAAATCAAGCGAACCTTCGGTTGCGCCTCGAGTGCGTCGCTTAGCGATGCGATGCGCAGCGAAATGGTTGATGTTCCGTCAGTGGGCGGACGCGCGCCACGCCAACTATCACGGCAGATATTGTGCGACATCCTGCAACCGCGCGCTGAAGAAGTGCTAATGCATGTGGTAGATGAATTGAAAGATTCGAACTGGACGCGCCAGTTGTCGAGCGGCGTGGTGTTGACCGGCGGTGGCGCACTGCTCGATGGAATGGTTGAAGTGGCGGAACAAGTTTTTGATGCGCCCGTTCGCATCGGTTATCCGGAGCGAGATCGTTTTGGCGGCTTGGTTGAAGACATTCACAGTCCCGCGTGGGCAGCGGCCGCCGGTCTTGCGCTCGTTTCGCAGCGCGCACATGTGGTCGAGCAACGAACGATGGCGGCGAAGCGTGGCGGTTCGGGGCGGCTGACGCATTTCGTTTCCAAGTTTCGCGATCGATTTAGTAGTAGTATTTTCTGACTAAGTATTGTATGCTGCGACCCCGTTAACACAAGATATTGTCCGCAATATTTTGAGGCCTGTGCCGCAGCCAACCCAAAATAGACGAAAGAGGCAGTGGAAGCCTTCCCGATTTGGAAGAGAGGAAGTAAGCATGACACCTGAGTCAAATCAAACTCACAATTCGACTTCGCCGTCTGGCCGAAGCATTAACATCTTCATCGACGACGAGCCTCCCATCACCGGGGCGCGAATCAAAGTCATCGGCGTGGGCGGCGGTGGCGGTAATGCCGTCAATCGAATGATTGATGCCGGCATCGAAGGGATCGAATTCGTGGTTGCGAATACTGATTTGCAGGCACTGAAACGTTCGCACGCGTCCGTGAAGATTCAGTTGGGTGGCCGCCTAACGAAAGGTCTCGGCGCGGGAGCGGATCCCGAAGTTGGACGCCAGGCAGCGCTTGAGGACACAGACAAAATTATCGAAGTGTTGGAAGGGTCCGACATGGTCTTCGTGACGACGGGTCTCGGCGGCGGAACGGGCACTGGCGGAGCTCCGATTGTTGCCTCTTTGGCCACGGAGCTGGGGGCGCTGACCGTCGCTGTCGTCACGAAACCTTTTTTGTTTGAAGGCCGGCGGCGTCTGGAACAGGCTGAGCAGGGTTTGCGTGAACTGCATGAGTCAGTGGACACCGTCATTACGATTCCGAACGAAAGACTTTTTGCGGCAGTCTCGCAGACTGCATCGATTGGCGAGGCGTTCAAAGCGGCAGATGACGTCCTGCGACAAGCCGTGCAGGGCATCAGCGATCTGATCACCGTCCCGGGCTTTATCAATCTCGATTTCGCCGACGTACGCACCATCATGCAGGGCATGGGCATGGCGCTCATGGGCACGGGTTACGCGCGTGGCGAGAACCGCGCTATCGAAGCGACTCAAGAGGCGATCTCATCGCCGCTGCTTGAAGAAGCATCGATCAAAGGCGCCAAGGGAGTGCTCATGAACATCACGGGCGGTCCGGATCTGACGCTGTACGAAGTGAACGAAGCCGCCACGATCGTGCGTCAGGAAGCTGACGATGATGCAAATATCATTTTCGGTCACGTGATAGATGAAACGATGGCCGATGCCATGAAGATCACAGTGATCGCAACCGGCTTCAGTCGCCAGCCGATGACGGCCGCGATTGGAGCGGGAGCGACGATGCCCGTGACCACGGCGCCTCGACATGAACCGCCAACTCCTGACTTTGGCCTGGGTTCAAAACGTTCCGAGGATTTGGACGTTCCGACATTCATTCGCAAGAAAGCAGATTAAGGTAGAGCCAACCCTCGCTCGCCAATAAAGCATCCGCACTATCAGTGCATTTTGCGTTTTCCACGGTGGTCGTGTAGCATGACGCGCAATCCCTAACGAAATTCCGTACGGGTCAATGCGCACTCTCCCTGGAAGGCCGCAGCCTGCGACTGTGGGCTTCGGACACGCCACGCTTCTGGCGAGAACGCATTTTTATTCCGGGCGCGTACGCGCTCAACGTAATCATTTGGAGGCGTATTGTGAATCGCAAACTTATTCGAACCACTTTGGCTGACGTCAAAGCACGGCGGGACGTCATTCCCCAACAAAATCGAAATCCGGAGCAAGGCGGCGGGCGACCCGGCGGCATGCCTCAGCAGAGACCGGGGCAGCCACCATCGATGCAGATGCGCAAGCGGCAGCCACCCCCGACCGAAACTCACGCTGAGATTTATTACTACAAGAAACAGATCGACGCGCACACGTCGATGGTGCTGGTGCTGCAGGACGGCGAGGAAATTGAAGGCACGATCGAGTGGTACGATCGCGGTGCGCTCAAGATCAATCGAAGATCGGCGCCGAATCTGCTGGTGCTCAAACGCAATATCAAATACATGTACAAGGCGGAAGAGCGGGTAGGAAAGGTCGATTCGGACGACCGCGCCGAAGCGCACGCCGATCACGAAACTTCCGAACCTGCTTTCGAAAACTAGCTAGCGCGTCATCATTCGGCAGATGGGAAATTCGCGGGCTGAATCACAAGACACCTCGTCAGCCAAGTCGAAGCCTCGCATTGGCATAACTATGGGCGACCCCGCAGGGATCGGCCCTGAAGTTGTCCTGAAGGCCGTCGCGGAAGAAGAAGTTCGCAATCTTTGCACTCCCATCATCATCGGAAATGCTGAGGTCCTCGCCCACAACGCGAGGACTTTGGATTTGCAGTGCGGCTACGCGATTGTCAGACAAGGCGAGCCGTTACCGTCGAACATCGACGAGCCGATCATCTTTCATCTGGACAATCTGAACGGTTTTGTCGAACCCGGCATTGAATCGGGCGCGGCGGGGAAAGCGGCCGCCAGCTACATCGAAGCCGCGGTAAGTCTTTGCGCATCAGGTTCGATCGACGCGATTGCCACGGCGCCGATCAACAAGCGCGCGCTTTTCCTCGGCGGTTATAGTTTTCCCGGTCACACTGAGTTCCTGGCGGCCCTGACGGCGACTGAAGAGTACGCAATGGGTTTTGTCGCGGCTAACCTGCGTATTGTTTTGTTATCGACGCACGTGCCGCTGGCGCAAGCGATTCGTATGGTGACAAAGGATCGGATTGAAAGGACGGTTCGCTTGGCCGAGCGCGAGTTGCACCGTTGGGGAATTGAACGGCCTCGGATTGCGGTCGCGGCATTGAATCCGCACGGGGCAGAAGGCGGGCTGTTTGGCATCGAAGAAGTATCGGAAATGAGTCCGGCGATCGAAAGTTGTCGCGTGAGGGACGGCATAAATGTTCGTGGTCCGTTTTCAGCCGACACTGTTTACTTGCGCGCGTCGCGCGGTGAGTTCGACGCGGTTATCGCGTGCTATCATGATCAGGCGATGATTCCGGTGAAGTGCCTTTCATTCGGAGAAGCAGTAAATGTGACGCTGGGACTGCCATTTATTCGCACGTCAGTCGATCACGGTACCGCGTTTGATATCGCCGGCAAGGGACTGGCCGAACACTCAAGCATGATCGCGGCAATCAAACTCGCTGCGGAACTATGTTTGAAATCCGGAGAATCAAGCAGAGCAGTGGAAGCGGCTTAGCGCTCTTACTGCTGAGACAACCGCTGCTTTCAAAACATGATTAACACATCCGACAAAGAACCGAAGGGACGGATACTGGTCGCGGATGACGATCCGGCAATCTTGCGACTGATCAGCACGATTCTTGAAAAAGAAGGCTTCGCAGTCGTCACCGCCCGCGATGGCCGTGAAGCCTACAAGACACTTCAATCGGACTCAGACTTCACCGCCGCGATCTTAGATGTCGTGATGCCGCACATCACCGGGCCGGAACTTGTGCGTCACATGCGCACCGAAAAGAGGTTCCTGAGAATTCCGGTGATGATGATGACTGCCGAGCAGGATCCGAAGCTCTCGTCCGACAGTTTCGCGGCGGGCGCTGTCGTCTTTCTGCCGAAGCCCTTTACCACGACGCAGCTCCATACGATGCTGCGCATGCTTGTGAGCAAGGCGGGGAAGCAGTGAGCAGCAGACCAGTGAGCAGCAAGAGGTAAATTCTTGTGTCAAGGCGGGCGTTGCCCGCCTTTGACGCAAAAGGAGCACTTTATGTTTAGCAGACACAATTTCGTCCTGGTTGTCCTCACCGTGATAGTTGTCGGCATTTCGGTAATTTCGATACAGACAGAAGCCGCCGGTGACCTTTCGCCAAAGGAAGCCCGAAAGCTGATTGCGCGAATGGCGGGCATTAACCTCCCGTCGGACGCGGTGCGAGTTAAAAGCGTTTCATCGGTCGGGAGTTCTGCGGTGGTCGTCGCACAGGTCGAAACTGCGTTTCGCTTTGTGAACGAGAACGACAAATGGCGAGTCGCCGAAATTCGCACTGGCGACCGAAATTGGGAGGATGTGGACTCGCTCGTGCGCGCTTTGAACGCGGAAAAGACCTCGCGCGTCCGCGCGGAATTGGAAACGATCGCTACCGCTCTCGAGGCCTTCAGACGCGAGCAAGGCAGCTATATCGAATCCAAGAGTGAGACGGCCCTTATCGACTTTCTCAGCCCTCATTACCTCGCACGGGTGATTCGAGTTGATGCCTGGCATCACCCTTACGAGTACGAAGGGACTCGAAATTCATACGTTTTGCGCTCCGTAGGCCCGGACGGAAAGCCCAATACACCGGACGACATTACCAGGACTGGCCCCGGCCGTTCGTAAAAACGACCCAATATTTGGCTGCTTATTTACGCCCGTTTCGAACAAAAACCCTTGACGCAGTTTTCGCGCGAGTGCTAGGTTCAAATCAGCGGCCTTGCCCGCCGCCCCAATTGAGTTGCCCGATCGGAGTGCCCTCTCGTGATTCCTGGACGAACCCTACTGCTCGCTGACGATTCCGTTGCCATTCAAAAAGTAATCGACCTCACGTTCACGGACGAAGGCATGCAGGTCATCACAACCGGTGATGGCCAGGACGCCCTGGAAAAACTAAATCAGTCAAAGCCCGATGTGGTACTCGCCGATGTGTTCATGCCGGGCATCGATGGTTACGAACTGTGCAAATTCATCAAGCAGAGCGAACAATTTCGGGGCGTGCCGGTGATGCTTCTGGTTGGGTCGTTCGAACCGTTTGATGAAGCCGAAGCAAAACGCGCAGGAGCGGATGACGTCGTGACAAAACCATTCCAATCAATTCGTGACTTGGTGAGCCGCGTTGGCTCGCTGGTGAGCCGTGCGCATCCAAACGTCCAAACGGACACGGATGATGATGATTCGACGTTTGCCGTCGAGACCCAGAGTACGAACGAGCCGGCAGAAGAACATTACGCAACATCTGAAATAGACCAGGAAAGGGTGACCGTGAGCGAAGCGGAAGCAGTCGATCAAGCCCCAAGAGTTTTTGTCGAAGCCGCCGTGATGGAAACGCCTGAGATGGAAGCTGAGCACACCTGCCCACCCGACATCGAACTTCAGACCGCGGACACTCAACAACTTGAACCGGTCCATACCTCTAACGAAGAAGATTCTGAACCAGTTGAGGTCGAGATTGTACCGGAAGCGCAAAGTGCGTACGCGGCCGAAAGCGGAGACGTCGTCACGGTTGGCGAATTTGAACCTGACCAACTCGTGAGCGAGGAAATGAAATCCGCACCCGCCTTCGATGACGACGGCGTGTTGGACCTGGGAGATGTTGATAGTTTCACAGGCTCAGGTGCCTCGGACGATTTCGAACTCGACGTGGACGTGGCGCCGGTTCAGTTTTCGAGCCCGACAAAAACCGCCGACGAAGACATTACTCCGGAGGGCGCGCATCCTTATGAAGCAATGCTGGAAACTGCCGCCGTTCCAACCGAAAAAACGGTCAGCGAACCGTTGGAATCAGTTGAGGGACTCAACAAATCAAGTACGGGCGATCTTTCGGCGGCAGCCATCGAAGCGATTTCTCGGCGTGTTGTCGAACAACTTTCAGACAAGGTCGTGCGCGAAATTGCGT
>DASYPX010000063.1:0-19512 GCA_036006125.1 Pyrinomonadaceae bacterium
AGTTCGCCCGTGCCGGAATTGTCGTCAGGACCGATAATTCCGATGCGGGAAGGATCCGCAATTGGATCGCCGGTGTCGCGCACGACAACCGCAATGCCTGCGGACGCGGTCTCAACATCGATTGAGACCGTGCCCGATTCGGGGCTGCGATAGATCGAGTACGCCAGAACGTTGTAGAGCACCTGACGCACCCGCGCCGCATCGGAAATCAATAAGGGCAGATCGTCTCGCGGTTCAAACTTTAGCTTCAGCCGCTTCTTCTCGGCAGCACGAGTCAACGCCGGCAAGATATTGATCACAGTTTCAGGAATTGAAATCTCTTGCGACGCTAACTGTGTCTCGCCTGATTCCAGCCGCGCCAAATCCGACATCTGATTTAAACTTGCCTGGAGCTGCTGGGCAGAACTCTGAATTCGTTCACAGAATCCCCGCTGCGCGTCGGTGAGTTTCTCCTGACTCAACATTATTTCTGAGAAGCCGAGGATCGAAGTGAGCGGCGTGCGCAGCTCATGCGCGAGCCGCGAGAGAAACAGCGATCGATATTGACTGGTCCGGCGCAGCTCCTGAATTTCGTTTTGCAGCGATTCAATTTCAGTTGCAGAACGCGGCGCAGCATGGGCAACTTTCGCTGCCGGTTGGCTCTCCGCGTTTCCTTTTGCTTGCACCATTGTGATTCGCGTGATTGACGTTAAGACTTGGGGAGCGCAGCGGCCACTGCTTGCGCTTCGTCTTGAATCGCTTCGTTCACCGTCGCGTCTTGCGTGTCCTGCTTTGCCGAGACGGACGATTGCGTCGTCGGCGATGAACCTCCGGTCGCCACCAAACGAAAATCCAGCTTTACTTCCGCCTTGCCGGAATCGCCCGATCCCACGCCGGTGGCGCGACCTAAGAGTCCGCCAATCTTCTTTCCGCTCGAAGGGGCTTTTAACGTCGCAATGTCCGTGTACAAGATGTACGCGCACTGTTTGGCCTTCGCTTCAGTCACGGCTTCGCTCGGCGAGCTCGCATTGAGTGCGATCGCCTCAACGCCTTTCGACGCCAGCGACGCAATCAGCTGGTCCCGTAGTGAATCGGTCGAAACGGAAGTCTTTGTCTTGTTATTGAACTCGACTACGCCGACGCGAATCTTCTGCGCCGTGTTCGTGTTGGTGGTCGCCGGCGTCTGCGACTCATTGCTCTGTTGGCCTTGTTGGCGCTTGGCCGTCTCCGTCATCTCCGTCATCGACGGCGCGCCAGACATTTCCTCCTGACTGCGAGCTTCGGTGTACCCGGCCGGAATATCGAACAGCGCGGCATCGAGAGTCTGGCGCGAAAGCTCGATCACTTCTCTTGTCATGCTGTACATTTGCGCGCCATTCGCGCCATACATCGTGGTCGTCTCTTGCAGTGGATAGCCGAGGTTCGACGGACCAGTCGTCTTGTAGACATAACGATCGCGACAACCGCCCGGCGCTGAGGAACGTCCTGTCTGTGGCGGACGATTCGCGGGACAACTCAAACCGTATTCGAGATTGATGTACCAGCCGTCCGTTTCGATCTTCATCTGTTGCGGATTACAGGCGTCGGGCGACGACTGCATCATCGTCGTTCGTTTCAGGTGACGGGCGGTGAACCCGAACATGTCTCTGCGCTCGCCTGTGTCCAAGGTGTTCGAGGTAATTGTCACCACGCCGCCTGTCCGCGCTCCCGTCGCAGGTGGCGCGCCAGCCGTCGAAGTGTCGCCGCTTGATGAGCTGTCCGAATCCATCGGTGTGATCAGATATTTGCGCGCGCTATCGTTTATCTGAATTGTGCGGCGCATGTCGCACTGTGTGATGTTCACAGCGTGCATGCTATAGGCGCCCGCGTTGATGCTGGTTTCGCTGCGCTCGCGCGCGCCTTTGATCATCGTCGTGCTTTGCGTCGACTGTCCGGCGACAGTGGTTCTGATGGTGATTTTGAAATCACCGGTGATTGGCTTGTCATCAGCAGGCTTTCGTTGTGCTGAAGTGATTGCTGACACTAATGAGACGGTGAAGATGAGAACTGAAAACAGAATTGTCCTTAATTTCATTAAATACTCCCAGAGTCGATAAATTTTTTTTGGGGGGAACTAAAAGGAAACTAGCAAAAACGATTCGGTTACTCAAGAGGCTGCTTTAGATTTCGCTTGGCGATCCTTTGCGTCTTTGCGTCTTTGCGTGAACGACCCGCCAAGAGCCGCAACCGCGAAGCGGTTGAATTAAATAGCCGTGGGCAGCGCCCACGGTCAGAACGTTGATAGCCGTTCTTGACCCTGAAAGGGTCAAACAACCGCGCCGTGGAAAATCCGACCCTTTCAGGGTCGACTCTCATCTTCCCTTAATTCCGGTGGCGTTGCCACCGGTATTAAATTTGTTCGCTTCGCGAACCGTTGAACGCCTTCCGACCAAAGCACCCTGTCTCGGTGGAGATCCACCGAGACAGAGAATCTCACTTTGGCCGAATTACCGCCGCGGACTTCCACTCATTCAGAAAGGCGACTAAATCCTTCTTCATCATTTTGCGCGCCGGTTCAAACTCGCCCTTCGTGCTGCTATAGATCACGTGGCCGGCGCCGTTGAGTAACACCACCGTCGGCACGCCGAAATCCAAAGTTGTTTCGTACTTCTTCACCAGATCGAGATTCTTGTTTCCTTCGCCGATGTCCACGTGCACCAGCAGATAACTTTCTTTGACGATCTTCGCTGCGTCTCCTTCGTGCAAAGCTTTATCCAGAACGTGACAGTCGTAACACCAGTTGCCGCCGAAGATGAGCATCACGCGCTTGTTCTCGTTAGCGGCGAAGGTCAGCGCGCCTTCAATCTCTTTTTTCGCGTCGGCATTGGCGGGATAGAGATCCGTTTTGACGGTCACCGGCGTGAGCACTTCGCCATTCGTATCCGGCCGCTGCGCCGCGACGGAACCAGCGAAACACACGATGAGGGTTATGAAAGCCAGCGATAGTCTGCGCACGGAGAAAAGATACCACGATGTCATGTGACCTCTGATGTCTGATGTCCGATGTCTGATGTCTGCCTTCTGCCTTCTGGTCTAAGGCAGCATAATTCTATTGAATTCGCGTCCGCCGCATACTTATGTAAAATGTTTCGACACTAATCAAGTGTTGTTGACTACCCGCCCGCTCACGCAGGCGGTTCTGACTCAATGCCGAAACGCACTGACATTCACAAAATTCTGATTATTGGTTCCGGCCCCATCGTCATCGGGCAGGCGTGCGAGTTTGATTATTCGGGCACGCAGGCGTGCAAGGCCCTGCGGCAGGAAGGCTACCAAGTCGTCCTCGTCAACTCCAACCCGGCGACCATCATGACCGATCCGGTGATGGCCGACAGCACTTACATCGAGCCACTCACCGTCGAATCTGTCACCGCCATCATCCGCAAAGAAAAACCTGACGCGCTGCTGCCGACGGTCGGCGGACAGACGGCCTTGAATCTGGCGATCGCTTTGGACGATGCGGGCGTGCTCGAAGAGCACGGTGTCGAGATGATTGGCGCGAAGCGCGAGGCGATCAAGGTCGCCGAAGACCGCATGCTGTTCAAAGAGGCGATGGACGAAGCGGGCCTGGACATGCCGCGCGGCGGTTTCGCGAAATCGTGGGCCGAAGCGGAAGCGATCGTGAGGATCACGGATTATCCGGCGATTATCCGGCCGTCGTTCACTTTGGGCGGCACGGGCGGCGGCACGGCATTCAATCCGGAAGAGTTCGAAGAGATTGTGCGGGCGGGATTGGCGGCTTCACCGATTCACGAAGTGCTGATCGAGGAATCGATTCTCGGCTGGAAGGAATTCGAGCTGGAGGTGATGCGCGACCTGGCGGACAACGTCGTGATCATCTGCTCGATCGAGAACTTCGATCCGATGGGTGTGCACACCGGCGATTCGATCACGGTCGCACCGGCGCAGACTTTGACCGATCGCGAATATCAGGCGCTGCGCGACATGGCCATCAAGATCATCCGCAAAGTCGGTGTCGAAACCGGCGGCTCGAACATTCAGTTTGCGGTCAGTCCCGACAACGGCGACATTCGCGTGATCGAAATGAACCCGCGCGTGTCGCGTTCTTCGGCGCTGGCTTCAAAAGCGACGGGCTTTCCGATTGCGAAGATTGCCGCGAAGCTCGCGGTCGGTTACACGCTCGACGAAATTCCCAACGACATCACCAAGAAGACACCGGCATCGTTCGAGCCGACGATTGATTACGTCGTCACCAAAATTCCCAAATGGAATTTCGAAAAGTTTCAGGAAGCCGAAGACGTGCTTGGGACGCAAATGAAATCAGTCGGCGAAGTGATGGCCATCGGTCGCACGTTCAAAGAGTCTTTGTTCAAAGGACTGCGTTCGTTGGAAGCGGTGAAGCCTCTGCGGCTGGAAGACGTGCCGAACGACGAGCTGCAAAGAAAGCTCGCGCGGCCGAATTCACAACGCTTCTCGTACATTACATACGCGCTGGAGCACGGCTGGTCGATCGATGAGATCTATCGGCTGTCGAAGATCGATCCGTGGTTTTTGGATCAATTGAAACAAGTCATGGAAATCCAGGAAGAGGTTGAGGCGATCGTGTCGGTATCGGGAGCGGACCGGGGTCCCCACGCGGGCAGCCCGCGTGGGGTGGTGCATGCGACCGGATCTGGTGACTCCAACGACGTTATTGATCCGGTCGCTACCGCTCTCGGTACTGACACGGGCGACCCCGTCGCTACCGCTCCGGGTACTGACACGGCCGGTACTGACACGTCCGCTCCGGGTACTGACACGCTGCCGGCGACACTCGAGAGCATTCCATTCGACTTGCTACGCGCTTTTAAAGAGGCCGCGCTCTCAGATCGCCGTCTCGCATATCTGACCAAACGCAGTGAAGACGAAGTTCGCGCCTATCGCAAATCACTCGGACTGATTCCGGTGTACAAACGCGTGGATACTTGCGGCGCGGAGTTCGAATCTTACACACCGTATCTCTATTCGACTTACGAAGAAGAAGACGAAGCGCAGCCGACGGACAAGCGAAAGATCATGATTCTCGGGTCGGGGCCGAACCGCATCGGACAGGGCATCGAGTTCGATTACTGCTGCGTGCACGCGTCATACGCGCTGCACGAAGCGGGTTACGAAACGATCATGGTCAACTGCAATCCCGAGACGGTTTCCACTGACTACGACACGTCCGATCGTCTGTACTTCGAGCCGCTGACGTTCGAAGACGTGATGAACATTGTCGATGTCGAGAAGCCCACCGGCGTCATCGTACAGTTCGGCGGCCAGACGCCTTTGAATCTGGCGATGCGGCTGCACGAAGCGGGTGTGCCGATCATCGGGACGTCGCCTGATTCGATTGACCTCGCGGAAGATCGCAAACGGTTCGGCGCGTTGCTGCGCGACCTCGGCATTCCACAGCCGGAAAATGGCACGGCAACTTCAATTGAAGAAGCACGTGAAATCGCGGAACGAATTGGTTATCCGGTGCTCGTGCGCCCGAGTTACGTGCTGGGTGGTCGCGCGATGGCGATTGTTTACGACGAGGAGACGTTGGATCGTTACATGCGCACGGCCGTCGACTTTTCGCATGAAAGGCCGGTTTTGATCGACAAGTTTCTCGAACAGGCCGCCGAGTTTGACGTCGACGCGCTCGCCGATGAAACCGCCTGCGTTGTTGCTGGAATTCAGGAGCACATCGAGGAGGCGGGCATTCACTCCGGCGACTCGTCCTGCGTGCTGCCGCCGGTGCGTATCCCGGAAGAGCATCTCGAAACGATGCGCCATTACACCCGTAGGCTTGCGTCGGCGTTGTCAGTGAAAGGCCTGATGAATATTCAGTTCGCGATCAAGAACGATCGCGTCTATGTTCTGGAAGTGAATCCGCGCGCATCGCGCACTGTGCCGTTCGTTTCGAAAGCGACGGGCGTTCCGCTCGCGCGCATCGGCGCGTTGGTGATGTCGGGTCGCAAGCTGAAAGAGTTTGATTTGCCGCCGGACTTGACCGTCGATCGCTACTACGTAAAGTCGCCGGTATTTCCCTTCGCGAAGTTTCCCGGCGTCGATCCGATCCTTGGACCCGAGATGCATTCAACCGGCGAAGTGATGGGTATCGGCGAAACGTTCGGCGAGGCGTACGGCAAAGCAATGACAGCGGCGGGATTGCGTCTGCCGGAACGCGGAACGGCATTCATCAGCGTCAATGAATTAGACAAAGGCCCGGCCGTTTTGCTGGCGCGCAGACTGACGCGTTTAGGATTTCAAATCATCGCGACCCGCGGCACTGCCGAACGCCTGCGCGAGGTTGGTCTCGAAGCGGAGACCGTTTTCAAAGTTAACGAAGGCCGCCCGAACATTGTCGACCACATCAAGAAGGGCGAAATCGCGCTCATCATCAACACGCCACTGGGCCGCGTGTCGCATTACGACGAACAGGCTATTCGCCGCGCCGCCTTGCAATACAACGTGCCGTGCGTGACGACCATGACGGGTGCGCACGCGCTGGTTGAAGCATTGGGCTCGAGTGCGGTGCGCGGCGAAATCAACGTGCATGCGTTGCAGGAGTTGCACGCGGTGAGTGCTGGCGCGCGCTAAGGGCAAAGAGCGAAGCGATTGAATGTGCTTACAGCTTTGCCCAAAAAGCAAGGGTGCGCGCGAACAAACTCGTCGAGCTGCGAAGCAGCGGTGGTAGCTAAGCCCAACGCGACATTTCAGTCTCGATGAGTGGTTATTCGTCGCCGCTCCGCGGCTCCCGCAAATCTTATTCTCTGGTAACCCAAGGCTCGCAGAGCCTCGCCTTGGGCTTAACTAACACCGCTGCTTCGCAGCTTGTTGCCGCTCCATCTGACGTGAGTGGCGATCAAGAGCATTTTTATCGCCCAGTCTTAAGACTTTTTGGGGAAAGCAAACGCTATCCGAAAAACACTTCTGCCACGCGATAAATCTCTTCGTCCAAACGTTTCAGTTCCCCCACAGCTTCATCAAGCGAAGCTGACACGATGCGGTTACCGCGGAGGGCGGCCATCTTTCCGAACTCGCCCGTGCGAATCATTTCGTACGCCTTAAGTCCGAACCGGGTCGCGAGAATGCGATCGAAAGGCGTCGGCGAACCGCCGCGTTGCACATACCCGAGTTTGGTCACGCGCGTCTGAATGCCCGTGCATTGTTCGATTACTGCCGCTAATGCTTCGCCGATTCCGCCCAATCGATCGTGGCGGTACAGCGCCGCATACTGCTCTTCCGATAGGAACACTTCATCAGGATGGGGATGCGCGTCTTCGGCTACAACGACGATCGAGAAAGCCCGCCCATCCTTCTTTCGATGCGCCAGCAACTCGCACACTCGGGAAATCCGAAATGGATGCTCGGGCACGAGCACGACATCCGTGCCTCCGGCGATGCCGCCGTACGCGGCGATCCAACCCGTGTGGCGTCCCATCACTTCGACGACCATCACGCGGTGATGCGATTCGGCAGTGGAATGCAAACGGTCGATGGCATCGGTGACGATGCTGACGGCGGTATCGAAACCGAAGGTGAAGTCGGTCCCGTTGATGTCGTTGTCGATTGTCTTCGGAATCCCGACCAGCCTGATTTGATGATTGCGCCACAAATCACGCGCGGCTGAAAGCGAACCTTCGCCACCGACCACTACAAGTGCATCGAGTCCATGCATGGCGAAGTTTTCTTTGAGCAGCTTCGTGCACGCTTCGTCCTTGAGCGGATTGAAACGGGAAGTGCCCAAAATCGTTCCGCCGCGCGGCAAGATTCCGATGACTGAAGCCCGAGTCAACTCAGTGACGTCATTCTCAACCAGTCCGCGAAAGCCGTTGTGAATGCCCAGGACGGCGACGTCGTCGTCCGAAGCACGTCTCACGATTGCCCGAATTGCCGCATTTAATCCGGGGCAGTCTCCGCCCCCTGTAAGCACACCTATTCGCATTTATTCACTCTCTTGATTGCGCACCTTGATATTGTGTGGTTTAAGATCATTGCGCTCGCAGATCGTGGATGTCAAACGTAGCTACCGAAAACTTGCAGCCACCAGACGCGCCTGTAATCCTGGCGATCGAAACGGCCACCCGCGCCGGGAGCGTCGGGGTTTCGCGTGGCGACCATGTGCTCGCATGCGCGGCCGGAGACGCTTCGTCATCGCATTCCACGGACTTAATCGAAAATATTGATCGAGTTCTGCGCGGCGCGGGTCTGCAACTTAGCGACGTCGATCTGTTTGCGGCCGCGACTGGCCCAGGTAGCTTCACGGGCCTGCGAATTGGACTGGCCACCGTGAAGTCACTGGCGGTCGCCATGAATAAGAAGTGCCTCGGAGTGTCTACTTTGGCCGCGGTGGCTCACGCCGCGGGTGAGTCTGAACGAACTGTCGCGCTGCTTCCGGCCGGGCGCGGTGAAGTATTTGCGCAAATGTTTTCCATAGCTGGGAATGAGGTCTCCGCGCTCGATCAAGCAATGCATATCAGTCCGCAGGCCTTGCTCGCGAAATATGGTTCGTATGACCCGATCAGCTGGGTTGGGGAAGGAGCGCATGCGCAACTCGAAGTGCTGCGCAAGGAAGCCGAGCGGCGTGAAATTCAACTTAGGCTCGCGACGGATGGAAATGGGAGTGGTTGGTCAATCGCGCCGAAGAACGAGAACATTGCCGAATCAATCGCCCAGCTTGCATCGCGTGAATATTATGCGGGCAGAACGATTGAACCCGAGGACTTGCGCGCAAACTACGTACGGCCGTCTGATGCCGAGATGAAAGTTCATGCCTGAAGCAGCCACCGCCAACACTATCAGCGCGGTCACCCTCGAACCGATGACCGAACATGACTTACTCGAGGTTGTCGAGATCGAAGAGATCTCTAATCTCAGCCCGTGGGGTTGGGACGCTTATCACCTCGAACTTCAGAACGGGTTGGGCTCGCTGATGCTGGTCGCAAGGCTTTCCCCGGATCATTACGTGGCGCATAAGTCGATTGTCGGTTTCATCGTCGCGCGTCAAATGGCCGGCGAGGTTCACGTGAACAATGTCGCCGTGCGGCCGGAAGCTCGCCGCCTGGGCGTGGGACAGAGTCTGCTGCGAGCCGTCCTAGCGTGGGGTCGGGAACACAATTCAACCCAGGCCGTGCTTGAAGTTCGTGCGGAAAACACCGCTGCCCAGAAGCTTTATCAGGCCTGCGGCTTCGAGGTAATTGGACGACGCCGCCGTTACTACAAAGCGCCGGTGGAAGATGCCTTGCTAATGGCAGTTTCTTTGAAAAGGAAGCCTTGATTTGCCATCTCAAATTGGCTACCATTTCCGCCATGCTAAAGCCCCGTGAGAACTTCTCACCGCGGTCATTCTTTCCAACATTCAATTCGAGAGGAGATTGCCTGAAATGGACACAATTACGGCGGATACTGTCAAAGAGCAGTTGATGAGCAATAACCCCGAGTTCCGCGAGCTGGTTCGCGAACACGGCAAGTATGAAGAGCGTTTGAGCGAGCTGTCCGCCCTCGCGTATCCCAGTGATGAAGAACAGTTGGAAGAGACGACGTTGAAAAAGAAGAAGCTGGCAATCAAAGATCAGATTTATTCGTTGATGCTCGATTACGAAAAGCGTTCGAGCACAGAGCACTAATCGGTTTGCATAAAATAACCTGAGCGCGCCGACTGACGCGCTGCGCGATTTGACGACAACGGGGACGACACACTCCCGATTCATCGGGGTCCGCCCCCGTTTTCTGTTCAGGCACTTTGATAAAGTGGTTCGCGATGGGATTCCATTTGTGGCTGTTCCGGCCGCGTTGGCGCTTGTGCCAATGCTGTTCGGTTATTGGGCGGTCGCGATCCCATTTCTCTTCGTCGCGGCCTTCATGGCGTTCTTTTTTCGCGATCCGCGACGGCAAGCGCCGAACACGGCCGGAATCGTCGTCGCTCCCGCTGACGGTCGCATAACGCGGGTGAGCATCGCTGGAGGCGACGACGGAACGAAGTCTCTCGTCAGCATCTTCCTTTCGCCGCTTGACGTGCACGTGAACCGCGCGCCGATTGCCGGCACAATCGAGAAGATTGACTATCGATCGGGCAAGTTCTTGATGGCGACCAGCGAGCGTGCGCGCGATGAAAACGAACAGAACACGCTGACCATTGCGGGTGCGGATATCACGCTCAAATGCTCGCAAATTGCCGGGATTTTGGCGCGTCGCATCGTCTGTTGGAAGCGGGAAGGCGACCGATTAGAATGCGGCGAACGCTTCGGCATGATAAAGTTTGGGTCACGCACTGATTTGATGCTTCCGAGCACTGTCGAGATTTTGGTAAAGGAAGGGATGCACGTGCGCGGCGGCATAACCGTCATTGGCAAGATCTCGGAATGAACGTCTCACGATTTCAGAAACAAAGACACCTGGGTGTTGCACCGGAGCCCAAACCGCGCAAAGGTTTGCGAAAAGGCGTCTATGTCGTGCCCTCACTGTTCACGGCAATGAACATTCTCTGCGGCTTCTTTTCGCTGATGACCACCATGAGCGGTTTCAGTTTGCTCGAGCGCGGCGCCATAGCTGAAGCGACCACCCGATTCGATCACGCGGCGATCGCGATCGGGATAGCCTTTCTTTTCGATTCGCTCGATGGCCGCATCGCGCGGATGACGAGAAGCACGACGGAAATCGGTATTCAACTCGATTCACTGGCCGATGTCGTTTCCTTCGGGATGGCGCCCGCGATTCTCGCTTACGCCTGGAGTTAT
This sequence comes from Pyrinomonadaceae bacterium, assembly GCA_036006125.1. Taxonomy (GTDB): domain Bacteria; phylum Acidobacteriota; class Blastocatellia; order Pyrinomonadales; family Pyrinomonadaceae; genus UBA11740. Next base: position 10,728 of record DASYPX010000063.1, read on the forward strand.
GGAACCGTGTTCAAGGGCTGGGAGAATGCCAGTCAGTTGGCCTGGTTCCTGACGTTCATGTACGTAATCTGCGGCGGTTTTCGACTCGCGCGTTTCAACGTGCAGGCCGTGCGCCCGCGTCCGCTCGCCGAGGGTACTGCAAAAGTCGACAAGAAGAGTTTCGTCGGACTCCCTATTCCGGTCGCGGGTTGCCTGATCGCAGCGATCGTTCATTTCTCGCCAACGCCGATCAAATATGCGCCTCAGCGCGTGGTCATTCTCGCCGTAGCGATGATGGTGCTCGTGGCGTTTCTGAGTTTGCTGATGGTGAGCACGATACGCTTTACCAGCTTCAAATCTCTCGGCGCGGGCCGCAGACTTAGCGCACGCGCCGTCCTCTTCTTTATCGCGTTGTTCGGGCTCATCTTGCTGTTCTCGCAGTGGGTGCTGCTGGCGCTGGCGGTCGGTTATGTGGTGCACGGACTGCTGTCGCGCGGCCTCTCGCCCGTCTTCGCCGCCTTCCGAAATCCGGCCCACTGAGTCCTGATTTGGTGGCACGCGCATCTTGCGCGTGATTCGACGGGGGGCGCCCGTGCCACTTCTAGCGATTCGCGGCAAACGCCATCACTGCATGTGGAGTCGTTAGCACGACGCGATCAGACGTCACGATCGGCGCTGCGCTGCTGTTGTTTTCTTCACTCAGCTGCAGAGTGTTCAGCGGCTTTCCATTCTTCAAGCTCAAAACGATTGCGGTGTCGGTCGACAAAGGCGTAAACAAGGCGCCGTCAGCGGCCGTCACCGGACGGGCCGGAATCCTGCCGGGCAGCAGTTGACGCCAGCGCAGGTCGCCTTTCCTCAGGGACAATGAATAAGCGAAGTTGTCGAGTGATGACGCGAGCACGCCGTCCTCGATCGCCACCACCGCTACCACGGCGGCCCCGGTGCGATGCTTCCACAGATGTTCGCCCCGGCGATCGCGACATGCATAGACATAACCATCGGCCGAGCCAAACGCGACGATGCCGTCGGCAACTGCGATTGATCCACGAATGGCGCCGCGTGTCCGATAACGCCAGATCACATCGCCACTTTTGCGGTCGAGCGCCAGCAGCCATCCACCTACCGTTCCCAGATAAACTCGATCACTAGCGAGGGCTGGCTGTCCGTCGAATGCGTCCGAATACTGATTGACCCAGAGAGTGTGCCCATTCATTTTATCGAAGGCGTACGCGCTTCCGTTTGCCGCTCCGGCGAAAACCGCTGGCCCATCGGCCACCAGAGCAGTACGCAAGGGGGCCGACAGCGTACGCATCCATAGAGTGATACCGGTTTCTTTGCTCATTGCGCGAAGGATTCCGCGCGTGGCGGTTTTGTCAGCGCTCTCGTATTGCGTGGCCACGTATACGGCGCGCTCGTCTACCGCGGGTGCCGCCGAGAAGTCCCCACCAGGTTCCGATTTCCAACGCAGTTGACCATCGCGGGCGTCGAGCGCGACCAAAGTCCCATCGGCCAAGGGAACGTACACCGTCGCAGTGTCAGTCGCGGGCGTGAAATTCGAAGTTTGATCCGAAGTGAATCGCCACTTGAGAGTGAGCGGGTTAGAGAGCGCAAGCTCATCATTGGCTGTCGAAGTAGGGGGCGCTCCGAAAGTCGCGAAGCTGATTGCAATGATCAGGAGAGGTTTTAGAATTCGTACAAGCATCTTTAACGGTATATCTATGAAGTAGTGTCCGAATCTCCGGTTCCTCTGCGAACCCTCGGATTGCACTCTGCGGTTTAATGCCCAGATGACGGGAAAACCGCAGAGCACGCAGAGGATTTCACAGAGTGCCGCAGAGCAAATCCAAAGTAGAACGTTACCAACTCCTTTGATGAATGATGAGGTCGCAAACTATAATGCGCGGTTCCACGCGTTAGGTCTTTCGACGCTCAAGGTGCCGCGGAGGTTTTCTTTTTTTGCCAAGGCCGTCTCACGAAACAATCATCATACTGGACTTTGGATCGCAATACACTCAGTTGATCGCTCGCCGCGTTCGCGAAGCCGGAGTGTATTGCGAGATTCTGCCGTTCAACACGCCAACTAATGAAATTCATCGCCGCCAGCCAAAAGGTCTAATTCTCTCCGGCGGTCCCGCCTCGGTTTACGCAGACGACGCGCCCCATTCCGATCCGTCTCTGGTAAATGAACCAACTTCTCCGGTGTTGGGAATCTGCTATGGCCTGCAATTGATGGCCCAGCAGTTGGGCGGGGAAGTGAAGCCGTCCGGCCAGCGCGGTTACGGCTACGGCCGTCTGACCGTGGTTGATGGTACAACGCGACTTTTTGCCGGTGTGCCGAGAGAGATGGACGTGTGGCTGAGTCATGGCGATCGCGTCACGCGCTTACCGTCGGGATTTCACATGACGGCGCAGACGGACGAGGGCGTTAACGCCTTCGAAAATCCAGAGCGCAACATTTACGGCGTGCAATTTCATCCAGAAGTCGCGCACACGCCGCTCGGCGCGCAAATTCTCCGGAATTTTTTGTTTGAAGTTTGCGGCTGCAAAGGCGACTGGACCCCGACCGCGATGATTGACGAACAGATCGAGCGCATTCGCACAACACTCGGCGAGACCGGTCGCGCCATCTGCGGCTTGTCAGGCGGAGTAGACTCGTCGGTTGCTGCGGCCCTCGTCCATCGCGCCGTCGGCGATCGTCAGACCTGTTTTTTCATCGACAACGGCGTGCTGCGCGAAGGGGAGTTTGAAACCACTCTGGCGCTGCTCCGACAGGAAACAAAACTGAATGTTGTCGGCGTGGATGCCAGCCGTGAGTTTCTTTCAGCGCTCTCCGGCGTCACCGACCCGGAGACAAAACGAAAACGCATCGGCGTGACCTTCATCGATGTTTTTGAAAGGGAAGCGTCGCGGCTCGGCGACGTGCAATTCCTGGTGCAGGGAACGCTGTATCCCGACGTGATCGAGTCAGTTTCCGTGCGCGGACCGTCACAAACTATCAAAAGCCATCACAATGTCGGCGGCTTGCCGGAAAAGATGAATCTGAAATTGATCGAGCCGCTGCGCGAGTTGTTCAAAGACGAAGTGCGTTTAATTGGCGCGCAACTGGGCGTGCCGGAGCAAATTCTCAATCGCCACCCGTTTCCCGGCCCGGGCCTGGCCGTGCGCATTCTCGGCGAAGTCACTGAAGATCGTCTGCGACTACTCCGCGCCGCCGATCGAATATTCGACGAAGAGCTGCGCCGCGCCGAAATGTACGCCGCAGTCTGGCAGGCCTTCGTTGTTCTGCTCCCAATTTCGAGTGTCGGAGTCATGGGCGACGAACGCACCTACGAACAAGTCGTCGCCATCCGGGCCGTGACGAGCGTTGATGGCATGACCGCTGATTGGGCCCGCCTGCCCCACGACCTTCTCGCGCGCGTTTCCGCTCGAATTGTTTCCGAGGTGAAGGGCGTCAACCGCGTCGTCTACGACATCAGCTCGAAGCCTCCGAGTACGATTGAGTGGGAATAGCCTCGGGAGAACTGTTCACGCCGCAGGCGTGAGATTGAATAGCCTTGGACAACGTCCACGGTATAAAATCGGCCACCATTCCCGACCCTGAAAGGGTCGAATAAAGACAGGAACTCCCACGGCCCAAACTCTCGTCTGCTCATAGCGCTGCCACCGGCTATTCAATTTTCCCCTGCGGGGACGCTTCGGTTCACGTCTTCGACATTCCCCAAAAGCCTCAAATTTAGTAGGAATCACACACCCTTCTGTAACTAATCCTCAGTAGCATCGCAAAGACGTTTGGAGGATCCTAATGGAACTCAAGAAGAATGGAACACAGCCTTCCGCCAAAGGGCCGGAAGAATATTTCACAGGCACGGTGCGCATCGATCCATTGTTTGAAGCGCCCGACCCGGCGCGCGTGCGCGGCGCGAGCGTGACGTTCGAACCGGGTGCGCGCACGGCCTGGCACTGGCATCCGCTGGGACAGACACTCATTGTCACCGCCGGCTGCGGCTGGGTACAGAGTGAAGGCCAGCAGAAAGTCGAAGTACGTCCCGGCGATGTGATCTGGTGTCCGCCGAGAGAGCGACACTGGCATGGCGCCACACCCACGACGGCCATGACGCACATCGCGATTCAGGAAGCCCTTGACGGCAAGGTTGTCGAATGGATGGAGAAGGTGAGTGACGAACAGTATCGGTCATAGTTGAGAGAGCGATTTTCGTGCAGGGATTTTGAGAAAACGAGTTACCTATTCGATGGCAAGAATATTTATCACCGGCTCCGCAGATGGTCTTGGGCAGTTGGCGGCAAAAGCATTGATTGCTCGAGGTCACCGCGTTGTACTTCATGCACGCAATGACGAGCGTGGGCAAGAGGCTCTGGACAAAGTGTCCGGTGCAGAAACTGTAGTGACAGCCGACCTCAGCAGCGTAGACGAGACAAAGCAATTGGCTTCGAAAGTGAATGATTTAGGGAAGTTCGACGCGGTAATTCATAACGCGGGTGTTTATGACGCTTCACCTGAAGAGATATTTACGGTCAACACATTGGCGCCTTACATACTTACGTCTCTTATACAAAGACCCAAGCGATCGATCTACCTAAGTTCCGGCATGCATCTCGACGGACACTCGAAGCTGGAGAGTTTCAAAACCAACGTCAGCCGTATCAGCTACTCCGATTCGAAGCTGCATGTGCTGATGCTTTGCCTGGCCCTCGCACGTAAGTGGCGAGGTGTTTACGCTAACGCGGTGGATCCCGGTTGGGTTCCCACAAAGATGGGTGGGAAGAGCGCACCTGACGATCTGCAGAAAGGATTTGAGACGCAGGTGTGGCTTGCTGTCAGCGATGACGAAAAGGCAAAGGTGAGCGGTCGATATTTTCATCATCAAACAGAAAGCCGCTATAACGCCGAAGCTGACGATATTGAGTTGCAGGAGAGATTTCTGAGTCTGTGCAAAGAGATTACAGGTATTTCGTTTGATTGAATTGACTCCGAATTGGCAAGTCAGACCAAAGGAGAAGATTTTGAAAACAGTGAAATTAAATAACGGGACGTCTGTGGCGGACGCGCGGGCACGCCGGACGAGGTGGCAAATGTCGCCGCGCTGATCATGGGCCCGGACGGTGGGTTCATCACCGGCAGCGATATCCTCATGGATGGCGGAGTGACCGCGACGCACTGGTACGGCGAACTCGCCGAAGTGCGCGGCCAGAGCTAACAACGAACGAAAGGAAACCAGATCATGCGAGCAACTGTTATGTATAAGCCCGGTGACGTTCGAATCGAGAAAGTCCCCGACCCACGCCTTATCAATCCTACCGACGCGTTGGTCAAAGTCACGCGCGCATGTGTCTGCGGCAGCGACCTCTGGCCTTACAAGTCGATGGAGCCGAGCGAGAAGGGCGTGGTCATGGGACATGAGGCTATCGGCGTCGTCGAAGACGTCGGCAAGGACGTTCGTAAAGTAAAGCGCGGCGACTTTGTCATCATGCCGTTCGCCTGGTCAGACGGAACGTGCGAGTTCTGCGCGAAAGGACTACAGACCTCATGCGTCCATGGCGGGTTCTTTGGCAACGAGGAAGTCGAGGGCGCGCAAGCCGAAGCGGTGCGCGTGCCACTCGCTGATGGCACGCTCTTGGCCCTGCCGGTCGCGAAGGATGAAGCGTTAATGCCATCATTGCTGACGCTGTCGGATGTGATGGGCACCGGCCATCACGCCGCCGTCAGTGCGAAGGTAGCGCCTGGCAAAATTGCCGCGGTTGTCGGTGACGGCGCGGTCGGACTGTGCGGCGTAATCGCGGCAAAGCGGCTTGGCGCCGAACAGATCATTATGCTGGGCCATCACCGGGACCGCATTACCCTGGCTCAGGAGTTTGGCGCGACCGACGTAGTGAAAGAACGCGGCGCCGAAGCTGTCGCGCGCGTACTTGAGATGACCGATGGCCTGGGCGCGCACTCAGTACTTGAATGCGTCGGTTTGGAACAATCAATGACGACAGCATTGGGCATCGTGCGTGCAGGCGGCGCAGTCGGTCGCGTCGGAGTACCTCAAGACACGAAGATTCCTCTGGCTGACGAGTCGTTCTTCAAGAACGTGCACTTAGCGGGTGGCCCTGCCCCGGTCCGCGCCTACATTGAAGAGCTTCTGCCCGACGTGCTCGAAGGGCGCATCGAGCCGGGCCGCGTATTCAATCAAACCACGAATCTGGATGGAGTGCCCGACGGCTATCGCGCCATGAACGATCGCGAGGCGATCAAAGTGCTCATCGAGCCGTGATTATGTTTACTTTTCGGAATGTGAACGATTGCGTTGACGAAATCTTCATCGCAAGGTGAAAGATCAGTCCGCCTGCCGCTCAGAGCAAACGAACGTCACGAGCTGATTGGTTGTTCATAACCTCGTAATGCTCGACGCCCACATTAAGACTTCGTCCTGACGAAATTTCTTCTGTAGTTGTTGGCGATATGTAGACCACCAGCTCTTGTCGAGCTCATCTGCCAGCACTTCGAACATAACCACTTCGTCGCGGTTAACATCTTCAGCGCTCTCCTTCCACAGACCCACTGCTGGCGCCCGAATGAATGCCGTGACGCCGCCAAAGCGTTCGGTTAACTCAGCACGAACCTCATTGAAATAGACCGGTGGAAAGTCGCGCCCGTCGTTGTCATGCAGCGGTAACAGTAGTTGAACAAGTTGCATAGTTCCGCGCTGCTGACGGCGCGATCAAATTTCGAACCCGCGTTGCATCGCCAGCGTTCGCGCCTTCATCAGCACATCACCATCGACTGATGCATTACCGCCCGTCCATTCAGAAATTTCCTCGGTCGGGCGGCCCAGCGCCAGCGCGAGTTTCTCGTCGCTTTCTTCGAAGGCCTTATCACGAATGCTCCGCAGAATTTCTGAAGCTTCCCCTTGATGGGTTCCGTGATCGTCGATCACATGATCGGTTTCTTCTCCGATTACCGGCCGTCCGTTTTCAATTCTCGACATTGAAGCCGCCGGCTCACTCCGGTTGTTATCCCGCTTCGCGCCGGATGAACCTGTTTCGGAAGTGTTTTCGGAAAGCGACGAACGATGGTCTGTTCCGGTGTCCTTTCCGGCCCGCTTATGTCGCCGTTGCGACTCCAGTGCGTATATCAATCCTCCAGCGGCGCCCAGTACGCCTATCAATGCAACTTTCTTTTTCATAGTTCCTTCTTAGTAAATGATCTGTTTCCGCAAATTGCCGACCGACTAGCTTATGGAAAAGGCCAAGCGAGCATCGGAGAACCATTAACAGCAAGAGCTTTGCTCTTCGTCACCTCTTCTTCGACGCTGTCTTTTTCGCGCGACGATCGGTCGTCGCAGACTTCTTCGCGCTCTTCTTGGCTGCTTTCTTAGTGCCGGTTTTCTTCTTGCCAGTCGATTTCTTTTTAGACGTCCGTTTGGCAGCAGTTGTGCGAGCCGATTTGCCGGCCGCTTTTTTCTTACCGGCTTTCTTAGTGTTGGAGCCAAACAGGGCGTTTGCAACTCTCTTGATAACTCCGGGTTTAGCAACGTCTTCAGGCACCGGCGCGCCCAGCTTCTTCTTTTCGGCGGCCATACGATCACCCAGCGCTTCGGCCTGTTCTGTCGAAAGCACGTCTTTCGCTTTGCCAAACATGTCGTTCTCTTCTTCGTCGACATGGTGTTCGACGTTTTCTTTGAGGACCGTCAGCTTGGCGTCCCACTTATCGCTGGGTTTTTCCGCCGCGAGTTCGGCCAGCAGGTCTTTCACGACGCGATGTTCTTCATATGCTTCAAGGGTGATGTCGCGCGTTTCCTCAGCGTTCCTCAAGGCCGGATAAAAGATTGCCTCTTCAACCTGAGTATGAATCTCCAACTCGTTCTGAATCTGTTTGAAAATGGCGACCTTTGCTTGGCCGGACGCGGTTTCGATGCGCTCGAATAATTTAGAAACTTTCTGGTGATCGCTCTTAAGTAGTTTGAATGGATCCATGATTCATGCCCCTGAGTCATATATGAGGGCCAGAGAGGTGAATTCAGAAACTCACTACCGGCCCGCTTTTCGTTAATCTAAGGCGCGCGAATTCTCTAACGTCGCCCGCCGCCGCCCTGGCTACCTGTTGACCACCACCGTGGCCAATCAGTTTGAAGGGGCTTGTACTCAACGCTCCAAAAACGATCGAGGCAGATTCCAATTCGGCTGCTTTTCGGACGACCTTTGAGTGACACGATGATTACGGCAAAGACGATGCCAACCGATCTTGAACCCTCGAAGTTAATAAATCCCCTCTCCCATATCTTGTTCAGTTGCCTGCGAAGCAGCACGTGATATAGTGTGAAACCGCGCAGAGAGCAGTTCCCGCACTGCGGACTCTCCAAAGATTTACGATCCGGTTTCAGGACTAATGATGACGCAGGGAAAACCGTTCGTTCACCTTCATCTGCACACCGACTACAGCCTTCTCGACGGCGCCATTCAAATCAAACCACTTTCCGAACGGCTGGAAACGTTGGGCATGAATGCGTGCGCCATGACCGACCACGGCAACATGTATGGCGCGATCACTTTCTACAACACGATGAAGGCGAAGGGGATCAAGCCGATTATCGGATGCGAGACTTATCTCGCGATCGGCAGCCGGAAAGATCGCGCGGGCGGCACGATGCCCGGAGAAAAAAGGAACAATCATCTGATTCTGTTGGCTAAAGACTTCGAAGGCTATCGCAATCTATCGCGGCTGACTTCGAAAGCTTTTACGGAAGGCTTCTACTACAAGCCGCGCATCGACAAAGAACTTCTGGCGCAACACAGCGAAGGATTG
>DASYPX010000064.1:0-8240 GCA_036006125.1 Pyrinomonadaceae bacterium
TGAAAAATTCGTCTTTGAAATCGCTCGCCCACGCGGATTGGGGCAAGCCGATTGAAGCTAATGACCAAAGCGGACGCGCGCCCATGGCCGCAATATCAGATAGCGAGACGGCCAACGCTTTGTGACCGAGGAGTCGCGGAGGCGTCGCTTCGCGATGAAAGTCGATGTCTTCGACGAGGAGGTCTGTACTGATTACAAGATCGCGATCAGAAGACTGGCGGAAGACCGCAGCGTCGTCGCCGATTCCGGCAACGACACGCGTGGAAGTTTTGCGAGTTCTTAATTGCTCGCGGAGCTGGCGAATGAAGTCGAACTCGTTCATGAGTGAGGCAAAGAGCATAGCGCACAACGGCGCTTAGCACTTGCCGCTTTGCTCATAGATTTCGTCGCAGGGATTCCAGCCCGTCTTCGATCGTTTCGAGAGAAGTCGAGAAAGAGAAGCGGACGTGGCCTTCACCGTCAGGACCAAATACTGCTCCGGGTACGGTGGCGACTTTTGCGCGATTGAGCAGAATCTCAGAAGCCTCACGACTGTCGGTGCTGATGAGCGACACATCCGGAAATCCATAGAAGGCGCCCGCAGGCAACGCACAAGTCAGTCCGAGCTTGTTCAAGCCGCCCACTAACAAATCGCGCCGCTCGCGATAAGCGGCGCGCCCGGTCTCGATAAAGTCTGACGCCGTGGTGAACGCTGCGAGCGCGGCCCACTGTGTAGGCGTCGACACGCCGTTGGAAGAATAAAGAAGCGCTTTACGCATTCCGGTCATCCATGGCTCGCCCGCAACTGCGTAGCCGATGCGCCACCCAGTCATGGCAAAAGATTTCGACATCGTGAAACAAGTAATAGTGCGTTCGAACATGCCGTCAAGCGACGCGATCGACACATGTGGTTCGTCGTAGACAATGTCTTCGTAAGCCTCATCAGCGATTATCACGAGGTCCCGATCCCTGGCAAAGCGCGCAACTTCTTCTGCCTCGGCGCGTTTGAAAACAACACCCGAAGGGTTTGTTGGTGTGTTGAAATAAATCGCGCGCGTCTCTGACGTTGCGTAGCGAGCAAGCGTTTCAGCGAATCCATTTGTGCGCGCTTCTTCGGTAGGCACGAGCACGATTCGGCCCTGACAGTGCGCGACCAAATCCTTGATCGGAGTCCAGTAGGGCGAGAACACGAGCACCTCTTCGCCCGGATTTACGATCGACTGAAACGCGCTGTACAAACCCTGCATGCCGCCGTTGACGACAAGAACGTGCTCGACCTTCGCGGGAATTTGGTTTCGACTTTGCAGCTTGTCTGCAATCGCTTGTCGCAACTCAGGAACGCCTGACGACGGAGCGTAGCGCGTCTTGTTCTGTTTTAAGGCCTCGGCGACCGCATTTTTTATGTAATCGGGAGTCGGCCGATATGGTTCGCCGCCTTCAAATTGATAGACGCTGGCGCCCTGGGCGCGCAGCTCCATGACGCGGTTACGAATATTGACGATGTCTGAGAAACCAACTTCATCAAAGCGAGCGGCGAGCCGAAACCCTGCGGCCGTTGCAAGCATTTTGTTTATGAAAACCTCCGAATGGCAGGACGTAATTAACGGGCGATTATACCTACGACAGGATGTTCGGTCTATCGGAGCTGAGGACTGCCAGGTTCGCGCTCGAATCGGCCGGTCCGTAGATGCAGTTAAAGCGAAACTTTTAACGAAGTGACTTAACTTGGCGCATGTAAATCGTTGACACGTAAATAATCCGTGGTTACTATCGCTCGCGAGAACCGGCGACGCCGCAATGGATCGGGCGTCGTTCCCTTTGGTCACAGACATTCCAGAGAAATGGCTTCAGTCATACCTGAAAAGTTGTTCTTCAAAATCGGCGAAGTCTGCGAATTAGCCGGCGTACAGGCGCATGTGCTGCGTTACTGGGAGACGGAATTTCCGATGCTCGCGCCGCAGAAGAACCGCGCCGGCCAGCGAACTTACCGGCGCAGGGATGTCGAGATGGCGTTGCGGATTAAGGAACTGCTCTACGACGAGCAATACACCATAGCAGGAGCAAAAAAGAAGTTGGCAAACGAATTACGCGGCGGCGCGGTCCGCGAAAGCGAAACTTCGGTGTCTACAAAGCCCGCCATGCGCAGTTTGAAACCGCCTCCATCACTAGCGTCGCGGTTCGCTTCATCCCCGGTCAACGCAGAGTCGAAGCCGTCGCAGAAACTGAGTCCGAACAGCGATCAGAAAGAGGCGCTGCGCGTCATCGCAAAAGAGTTGCGCGAGATTTTAGATTTGTTGGATGAAAGCGATCGCGAGGCCAAAGCGAATAGCGCCAGCGCACGAAAGTAGTTTCACTCTCGGTTTGACACTCTTGATTTTCAAGTCATACTAAAAACGTTGACGGGACGTGGCGCAGCCTGGTAGCGCGCACGCTTGGGGTGCGTGAGGTCGCTGGTTCGAATCCAGTCGTCCCGACCAGTCAAAAAGGCTTTCCGATTTGAAACGGAAAGCCTTTGTTTTTGGTCGCGACGCTGGCGCGAAAGACTAAAGCCCGCGTGGTTTCGTCCTTGCTTCGAGGGAAATTCGCGCCTAAAACTAGCGGAAGCACGAAACGGTGTCAATCGTTTCTAGACAGTACCAGCATAAGCGTTTAGCATCTGAACTGACGGCGCGCCTCCAGAACCGAGCGTCCTCGTGATTTACCATGTCAGTGCGGCGGCCACCACACGAAAATATCCCGCGCATTATTCGGCGCGTCCCGCAACCTCCTCCGCAAGTCATACGCTACGAACAACCTAGACGCAGTTTCGGTCGACGCCTTTTGAGGTTTCTCACGCGGCCCTACATTGCGATTCCGGCCGTGGTCGCGATCATCTTGTGTGCAACGGTACTGATTTATTACTGGTTCGTTTTCTCGGCTCGCATTGACAATCTTCTGAAGGGTGAAGTTTTCACACGTTCGGCGGGCATCTACGCCGCACCAAAGCAGATTCGTGATGGACAGAGCATTTCGACTCAAGATCTGGTCGAGTATTTGAAAAGGGCGGGCTACGTCGAGCGAGGTCAGCAGGCGGACACGGCGCGTGGCCGTTACGCAATCGATGGGTCAACGATCGAGGTACAGCCAGGCAACGATTCCATGCTCGATCACGCCCAGGCATTTGAGGCGTTGCGCGTCCAATTCACACGCGACGGTAAATCGATCGCATCCATCGCTGACAAAGATACAGGCGCGCATCTCGCTCGCGCGCAGATCGAACCTGAGCTGATCAGCTCGGTGACAGGACGCGAGCGTGCGAAACGCCGCGTAATTGGCTTTAACGACGTTCCCGAGAATCTGAAGAACGCGATTGTAGTGACTGAAGATCGATCTTTCTTCGAGCACTACGGGGTGAATATTCGCGGGATCATCCGGGCGTTGCTGCGGCGGTACGACTCGGATCCTAATTCGCCGATCGCGCGACAGGGCGGATCGAGCATCACCCAACAGCTCGTGAAGAATTTGCTGCTTTCGCCTGAATATTCGCTACGCAGAAAAGTCGCCGAAGCCTACATGTCGGTGATTCTCGAGACGCGTCTGTCGAAACAGGAAATTTTTGCGCTTTACTGCAATCAGGTTTATCTCGGTCAGCAGGCCGGATTTTCGATCAACGGATTCGGCGAGGCTTCGACGGCGTACTTCAACAAAGATGTAACCGCGTTGAATCTGCAGGAATCGGCGTTTCTCGCCGGTTTGATCCGCAGTCCGAACCGCTACAATCCATATCACGATTTGGAAACGGCGCGCGCGCGACGCAATCAGGTACTTCAGTCGATGGCGGAAACCGGCGCGATCACTCAAGCCGAAGCGCAGGCCGCCGAATCCAGCGACCTGAAGATCGCGCCGACGAAAGGTCGCATAGACATTTCCGACGCACCGTACTTTGCCGACTATGTGCAGAATCAACTGAGCGACGTCATTACGGGCGAAGGGGCCGATCACCTCCGCATCTATACGACGATCGACATGGACTTGCAGCGGGCGGCGTACGCGGCAGTCACCAGGCAGTTGGCGGCGCTCGATAAGATTGAAGCGAAGCGCGCGCCCGAAGGCACCGTCCAGGCCTCGCTTGTCGCGATGAACGCACAGACCGGTGAAATCGTGGCGATGGTGGGCGGGCGTGACTATTCGAAGAGTCAACTGAACCGCGTCGAAGCGTTACGACAGCCTGGCTCTGCCTTCAAGCCGTTTGTCTACGCGACGGCGTTGAACACCGCTTACGATCCAGTTCCGCGAGTGATCACGCCGGCCACCATTTTCAAGGACGAGCCGAAGACGTTCACGTACGACGGACAGGAATATTCGCCCGGCAATATGGGTGACAAGTACTCGATGCAGCCTGTCACGTTGCGCGACGCGATGGTTCACAGCCTCAACGTCGTCACCGTCGATGTTGCGATGGAAGTGACGATCGGACGCGTGATGAATCTGGCGGCGAAGGCGGGCCTTCCGCGCGTGCCGCGTGCGTACCCAGCGATGGCGTTGGGAACTGCCGAGGCGACGCCGTTGCAAGTTGCGTCCGCTTACACCGCGTTCGCCTCAAACGGAATGCGCACCGCGCCCATCGCGATCAACCGCATCACCACCGGCAATGGATCCACCCTCGCACAACCGACTGCACAAAAGAACGAAGTGTTGCGTCCCGAAGTCGCTTACGTGATGACTTCGTTCATGAAGGACGTGGTGAATCGCGGCACTGCCGCACCGGTTCGCGCGCGCGGCTTCAAATGGAACGTCGCCGGCAAAACCGGCACGTCGCGCGATGGATGGTTTGCCGGATATACGCCGCACCTGGTGTGTGTCGTATGGGTTGGCTTCGATGACGGATCCCAGTTGGGACTGACGGGAGCGGCTTCGGCGTTGCCGATTTGGGCGGACTTCATGAATGCCGCGTTGACGAACCACCCTGAATGGACCGGCGATTGGCAAACGCCGGCCGGAATTCAGCAGGAGGATATCGATCCGGCAACAGGTCTGCTGGCGAAAGCTGACAGCGCAAGTAAGCGCAGTGAATTCTTTATCAACGGCACGGCCCCCGGCTCGGAGAACGCCGAGACTAACGAGGACATGGCCGATCAAACGAGCGACGGCACGGAAGATGAAACGAATCGGCAGACGGAGCCTGCGAGCTTGCCGCCTGAACTTCCGCCTGAGCCGCCGAAGCCGAAGTCGACACCAAAGCCGAAAGAGATCTACGACGACGAAGACTCGTCAACGAAGCTTCAGGGCACAATCACACTCGATATCGATCCGACTACAGGTTTAATCGCGGTGGATAGTTGTCCCGTGATCCGCACGAAGACGTTCATCATCGGGCAGGAGCCAAAGAAGTATTGCGGCCCCGAGTATCACAAAAAGCCGAAGCCTTGATATCGGATCGTTCTCCCCTTTGGTCAAGTCTTCGGAACGAAGAGTAGTATCAAGAGCAAAATTCCGCCCAGGCCGCCAGCCGTGACTATCTCGTCAGTCCGTGGGTTATGCCGCTTGCCGAAAATATTCTTTGATCCGTAATCGCCGCGCACACTTTGTACCTCGGAGTAATACCAACGCATCGTCTGTTTCAGATCTACTTCGCGGATTTCGAACTCGTTGTCAGCGATGCGCGAAAGCTGCCCATGGTAGCTTGCGCCACTCACGGTCTTGACGGTGATATCGTGGCCAACTCCGAGTTTGAAAACCTTCTCCCAGATCTTCTCAGCCGCATCAGCACTTGATGTCTTCGTCTGCGCCTGCACTTGCGCGCACGTCACCAATAAGCAGAACAACAGGAGGTAGATTCTCACCGGGCTGTCTCCTTTAAGAGAGTCTGCAATCAAACGATGCCAATGCATCGTTAGATCCGCAGCTTGCTGGACACCGGCTGGCGACTTGCCGCCCAAAACAAGTCCAGAAACACGTCCGCGCGACGCTTTACATGCAGCGAATGAATGACAGTTGGTGGGTCCTGATAGCGCGCTAATCGTAACTGGCCAGGGCGGCGTGCATGGTCTCGATCGCCAACGCTGCTGCGTGATGCTTACGCGTTGGCAACCCGCCGACAGCCCTAATAATTTCGTCTCGCGTTATTGCGCTCGCTTCCGAAACAGCCATTCCTTCCAATAGTTCTGCGAGAGCCGAACCGCACGCGAGTGTGGGAGGGCAACCATATGCGAGGAAACGTGCCGCTTCGATGCGGCCATCACGAATCCGTAAACTCAGGCGTAGTCGATCGCCACACACAGGGTTTGTCTCTTCGGCGACGGCGGTGGCGTCAATTAGCTCGCCGGCGTTGCGCGGATGTGCGATGTGATCCCGAAATGTGTCCGAATAAGGCAAGGGTTGAGCGTTTAACCCATCCGCTTACGCGGATGGTACTGACTTCATATTGCTACGGGTTCGCGCTTCAAGGGCGAAAGATTGCGCAGACTTTCCACCGCGCGCGGTAAGACTTCCAACACGTAATCGACATCGTTATCGGTATTGTTCTTACCAAAGCTGAATCGGATTGCGCCGCGCGCGAGTTCTTCATTTCGACCGAGCGCACGAATCACGGGAGATGGCTCGAGCGTCCCGGATGAACAAGCTGAGCCGGTCGAGACCGCGATACCTTGCAGGTCAAGGTGAATCAGCAGTCCTTCGCCTTCAATAAAGCGAAACGAAATGTTTGACACGTGCGGCAGACGCTGATCGCGTTTGCCGTTGAAGACAATATTGTCGATTTGTTTCTCGATTTCGGATTCGAATCGATCGCGTAAACCTCGCACGTGTTTGTGGCGATCGTTCATTTCCTTTTTCGCGAATTCGGCGGCGGCTCCAAAACCAACGATGTTTGCAACAGATTCAGTGCCCGCGCGCCGCTCACGCTCCTGATGACCGCCAACTTGCTGCGCGAGGATGCGCACTCCGCGCCGGATGAACAGCGCGCCCGTTCCTTTTGGTCCATAAAGCTTGTGCGCCGACAGCGTCAACAAATCACAGCCGAGCGCTTCGACATCGATAGGCACGCGGCCTCCAGCCTGCACAGCATCCGTGTGAAAGCGCAAATGCTTTTGCCCTGCTCCGCGCGTTTTGCGAACAATCGCACCGATCTCAGCGATGGGCTGGATCGTTCCAATTTCATTGTTTGCGAGCATCACGCTAATTAGAACCGTGTCCGGGCGAATCGCCGCAGCGACATCTTCAACCCGCACTATGCCGTCTTCATAAACCGGCAATCGCGTAACGTCCCAGCCGTTCTTCTCAAATTCTTCGATTGGCCCACGAACCGACGGATGCTCGATCGCGGATGTAATGATGTGACGGCCGTGTGATGCAGCTTCACAAACTCCTCGAATCGCGAGATTGTTTGCTTCGGTACCGCCCGACGTGAAAACGATTTCGTTTGCGGCACCACCGATTAACGAGGCGACTTGCCGCCGTGCCTTATCGACAGCGGCGCGCGCCTGCTGACCGAACAGATGGACACTCGAGGCGTTGCCATAGTTCTCAGTGAGATACGGGATCATCGCCGCCAGCACGCGCGAATCGAGCGGCGTTGTCGCACAGTGATCGAGATAGACACTCTGCATTATTAAATGTTTAGAGGCGGGCAATTGCGCGCCATATCCACTCGCAACGAGGCGGGCGGTAGCCCGCCTATAAACCGCATCCTGCAACTGGACGCCATCTTATCGCATCAGAAGACCGAATTCAGCGAACTGGCGTTGAAGAATTCTCAGAAACTTTCCCATTGTTCGCGTATGACACCCAGTGTTAGCATTCATTCGCAGCGGGACCTTCGCAGGTTCCTAACAAAGTCTCTCCCTTTCAGGTTGCCGGGTTTGCCGGCATGAAAGGTTCACCCTTATGACGAAGCAAGTTTCCCTAAGTGTTGTTTTGGCGGTGTTGATAACGGCGTTGCCGGTGCTTTCGATTTCCGTCGCCGCACAGGACCCACAGGCGCCGCAAGCGAGCGCGCTGATGCGTGGCTATCGCGCCGGTTATTCGGACGGCTATCCGGCGGGCGTGCGCGATGCGACAAATCAGGCCGACAAAGATTTTCATTCGAAGCCCGCATACCAGCAAGCCGACCGTGCGTACTCTCCAAATTTTGGAAGTCTCGACGAATACCGCAACGGTTATAAGCAGGGCTTCGAAGTCGGCTACGGCGATGGATTCGATCGGCGCGATTTCGATTCGAGCATCCCGAATGATTTGAAGGTGCGTGAGTCGAACAACGATTCCCAGGCGCCCGTTATGACCAG
>DASYPX010000065.1:0-8922 GCA_036006125.1 Pyrinomonadaceae bacterium
GGTGAATTATCCACGCGAATATCAGGTTGCACGCCATAGTTTTCCATGTTCGTGTGCTTCGCATCGGCGAGATACACACCGACACCCGGCGTGCGCACGGTCGAGCCATCGATGAGCGAATAGCTTCCGGTGCCGATCACCGCTCCCATGGTCGGTGTGCCGATCGTCTTGCCCAGGCCCAGCGCCTTGAAACCCGCCGGAAACATTTCGGCGTTTGAAGCCGAGCGCCAGTTTTGCAGCACGACCTTTGGTCCGAAGTACCCAGCGAACGGTCGACCTGACCCTTCAACCCCGCGCGGCACCCAAACTTGATATTGCCGCTGCACAAGAATCGCGAGCAATTCCTGTTCGATGTTGCCGCCGCCGTTCCAACGCTGATCGATGATCATCGCGTCCTTGTTGCGGAACTCGCGAATCTCTTTTTCGAACTTGCGCAGTGAAGGTTGATCCATCGCACGTATGTGCAGGTAACCCACGCGACCGTTCGACAGCTCATCGACTTTTTGGCGGCGCTCTTTCACCCAACGGTCGTACCGCAGCGTCGCGTAGGCATTCGCATTGATCGCCTCAATGCGCGTCTTCCACGCGCCTTCGGCGGTGGGTCTGTTGTTGAAAGTCACTTCGACTTTGCGATTGAGCCGGTCATTCAGCAGTTCCCAATACTCGTCACTGCTTTTTACCTCTTTGCCGCCGATCGCGATCAGGTAGTCGCCGACGTTCACCTTCACCCAATCTTTGTCAGCCGGCCCACTTTCATAAATGTAGGTGACCTTGTAACGGCCCGCGACCTTGTCGGGCTCAAGCTCGATACCGAGATTGCCTGTGCCCGCGGCACCGCCGAATCCGCGCGGCGGGGGCGCCGCGCCAGTGTGCGAAGCATTCAACTCGCCGATCATTTCGTTGATGATGTTGAGCAGCTCTTGTCGATCGCCGACGAATTGGACGAGCGGCTCGTACTTCGCTTTCGCTGCGTCCCAATCCATGCCGTGCATCGCCGGATCGTAGAAGCGATATTTCATTGTGCGCCACGCATCGCCAAACATCTCGGCCCATTCCGCCGGACGATTGATTCGCACGCGCACGTTGAACGTAATGCGCCGGCGCGCGGCCTCACCGCCTCCAGCAGTAGCTGGTCCGCGACCTGCCGTTGCGCCCGCGGCACCTGCTGCCCCCGCGCCGCCACCGAGCGCGACCGAGTAAATTCCATCGCGTTCGCGGAAGAACAGTGTGCGGCCATCTCGCGAGATACTTAGATCGCCAAGACCACCGCCAAAACCACCGCCACCGCCGCCTTCACCGTCACCTTGCGGTGGGCTACCGGCAATTACGCGCGTCAGACGCCGGCCATCTTCTTGAATTGAATAAATAACCGGCACTTGCGCGGTTGCTGACGGTTCCGAAGTGACGAACACGAGCATGCGACTGTCGGGCGTCACGTTGAAAGTGGAAATCGGGAAAGGCATGCGCGTGACCTGGCGCGTACGACGCTTCATGCCAGCCCAATCCATTTTTGTTTCATGTGGCGGACGCGGACCGGCGGGACGGCGCGGCGGCCCGGCGCCATCTTCGCCCTGGGCGAACTGCGGAGCTTCGGCTTCCGGGCGCTCTTCCGGATCGTCAGGATCGCGATCGAGTTTTTCGAGGCCAACTGAATAAATTTGAATCGATGCGTTCGCGAAACCGCCACCGCCCGTCGATTCCGAACGGATGAAGAAAATCTTCCGGCCGTCGGGAGCGAAACGCGGACTGCGATCATCGTAAGAATCGAACGTGATTTTGTGTGACTCGACTTCGCTGCCCGACGACGCCAGCACGTAAATGTCTGTCGTGCGGCTAACGTCGGCTTTCGAGTACGTGAGCCACTTACCGTCAGGCGACCACTCTGGGGTCGAGATGTTGCCGTAACGGGACGAATCCAATGTCGTCACCGCCTTCGTTCCCACATTTACTTTTCTTAATTTGTTATCGGAAGAGGTGAACGCAATCTCTTTCGAATCCGGCGACCAGTTGTAGCCAAACTTCAGCGCGTCAACGTCAGTGAGCTTCTGCGGATCGCCTGAGCCATCGACCGCGGTGACGTAAATCTCCTCGCGGCCGCTACTGTCCGAAATGAACGACAGCCACTTGCCGTCGGGTGAGTACGCCACGCCGCGCTCGCGCGCGGGACTGTCGGTGATTTGTCGAATGTCGCCTTCTTCAACCGGCACGATGAAGAGTTCGCCATGGGTTGACACGACTATGCGGCGCCCGCTTGGCGCGAGATCGTAATCATCAGCCTCAGAGCTGAACGCACGCATCTCACTATCGTTTTCTTCCGTCTCCGCGTCGATGTCGAGTTTGATTGGCGTGACTTTCTTGCTCGCCGTGTCGAGTTTCCAAATTCCGAAATCATGTTCAAAAACGATCGTCTTGCCATCGGCACTGATTGATGGAAAACGCACGTCGCCACTTCTGAATGAAGTCACTTTGTCAGCTTTGCCACCGGCTTCAGCGGTGCGCCAGATGTTGGTCAGACCGTTGCCGTCCCGGTCGCTGACAAAATAGATGTCGCCATCACGACTCCACATCGGCCAGGAATCGAGACCATCAAAGTCAGTCAACTGCGTGAACTTCTTTGCCGCGATGTCCTCGATCCAGACGTCAGTCGCATATGCACCGCGATAATACTTGCGCCAGTACACCTGTCCTTTAGGGTTGTAGGCGAGGCGATTGCCATCAGGAGAGTAACTCGCGGCGTTGCCCATGTCCGGTCCGGCGCGCCAGGGCATGCCGCCGTCGACGCTGACGACGTAGAGCATTCCCATGAAATCTTCGCCACGCTGACTGCTGAACAAAATTCCTTTGCCATCGGGCGTCCAACCCAGCACAACGTCGTCCGCCGAGTGATGCGTGAGCTGCCTGGCCGTTCCGCCACTTGAAGGAATGAGGTAAACGTCAAGGTTCCCGTTGCGGTCGCTGGAGAACGCAATCCATTTTCCGTCAGGCGAAAATTTCGGATACGCATCGCGCGCGCGATTGACGGTCAGCCGCTGCACGTTTCCACCGTTCTCATCGGCGACCCAAATGTCGGCGAGATAAGTAAACGCGATGCGACCGTTCGAGTAACTGGGATAACGCACCAGTTTCGGCTCGCGGGCGAGAACGATTGAAGCAAACGAAAGCAGGCACACTGACAGGGCAACGGGGTAGAGTCTTTTCATGGTTCTTCTCCTGTGTGGCAAATCGGATTCTGCAGCTCAGGCTCCTCAAAAAGCCGCAAGAATTGAAGTTAGCTAACGGTAATGACGCCCGCGGCAACCCCTCGGTTACGCGGACTATCCAGGGGGCGCGGTTAGTTCGAAGGATTTTCAGTTGAAGCCGAACTAAGACTCGGTCGGCGCGCCCGATTCTTTCCACGCTTTCCAGCCCCCGGCCATCGAGAAAACATTCGTATAGCCCATGTTCTGGAGCACGTCTGCGGCTAAGGCCGACCGATAACCACCGCCGCAATACAGGATCAGCTCAGTAGCCTTGTCCGGAACCGTCATCTCGATATCGCGTTCAATGATGCCTTTGCCGAGATGGATCGAGCCCGCGGCATGACTGTCGGTCCATTCATGATCCTCGCGGACGTCGATCAGTAGCGCGTTGCTATCCGCCGCCAAACGCTGACGCGTTTGATCGACAGTGACTTCCTTGATGCGAGTTTTCGCGTCGTTAACAATCTTTAGAAAACCTTCAGAGTGTTTCATGGCTAAGCTGACCCTTCGAATGGGCGACCGTTTGGTCGCCCCCATCGGGGCGAAATATTTATAGAACCCGCCGATCCCTTTATCGGGAAGGCAAATTGGCTCAATCAACGGGCAGCGATTATAATGCGTGTTTTCCAACACACGAAGCTTTCAACGTGTGCGAGCGCGAGTGGGAATCATTGTTCACTCCGCATCACTCATCACTTTCTTTAGAGGTTCAAATTGGCTAACGAACAATTCGATGTGACGGTTATCGGCAGCGGCCCCGGCGGATACGTGGCCGCAATCCGCGCCGGGCAGTTAGGTCTGAAGGTGGCAATCGTGGAGAAAGACAAGCGGCTGGGCGGTACCTGCACGCTGCGCGGCTGTATCCCGACCAAACAACTTCTGATGTCCGCGCATGTTTACGAACAGATGCAACACGCGGCGGATTTCGGCGTACAGGCTTCCGCGATTCAACTCGCGTTTGCGGACGTACAGAAACGCAAAGACAAAGTCGTGATGAAGAACTCGAAGGGCATCGAGTACTTAATGAAGAAAAACAAGTGCACGGTATTCAAAGGCACCGGCAAACTTCTATTGCCCGGCAAGGTCGAAGTCACCGGTGAAGACGGCTCGAAGCAGATCATCAACAGTAAAAACATTATCATTGCGACCGGCTCGGTGGTGCGACCGATTCCCGGGTTCGAGACTGACGGCAAACACGTCGTCAACAGCGATCACATTCTCGAAATCACTGAAATTCCAAAGTCCCTGATTGTCATGGGCGCCGGCGCCGTCGGCGTGGAATTCGCTTCGGTCTACTCGCGTTTCGGCGCGGAGACGACCATCGTTGAATTGTTGCCGCGACTGGTTCCGTTGGAAGACGAAGAGGTGTCAGCCGAACTCGCGAAGTCATTCCGAAAGCGCGGTATCAAATCGCAGGTTGATACGAGGCTTGAGAAACTTGAGAAGACTGAGAACGGCGTTGTGGTCACCGGCAAAACATCCAAAGGCGAAGACATACGGCTGGAAGCTGAGATGCTGCTCGTGGCGGTCGGCCGCATGCCTTTCACCGAAGGGTTAGGTTTGGAAAAGACGAAAATCAAAGTCGAGAAGGGGTTCATCCACGTCGACGAATATCAGCAGACGGCTGAGAAAGGTGTCTATGCAATCGGCGACGTCGTGCCGACGCCTTTGCTCGCGCACCTGGCTTCGAAAGAAGGAATCGTGGCCGTGGAACATCTCGCCAACAAACATCCGCGGCCGATCAATCTGCGGCTCGTTCCGAACTGCACGTATTGCGATCCCGAAGTCGCGTCGGTCGGTTTAACGGAAGCGAAAGCGAAAGAAGCGGGCTACGACGTGAAGGTTGGCAAATTCCCGTTCAGCGCGTCGGGAAAAGCACGCATCCTCGGTGAAGAAGAAGGGTTTGTGAAAGTCGTTAGCGAGAAAAAATACGACGAGATTCTCGGCGTCCACATCATCGGTCCCCACGCGACTGAGCTGATCGCAGAAGCATGTGTCGCGATGCAGCTTGAATCGACTGCGGAAGAACTCGGTCGCACAATGCACGCACATCCGACGGTGTCCGAAGCGGTGATGGAAGCGTCTGAGAACGTCGGGGGAATGGCGATTCACATTTAGTTGGGGTCGCGTAGCGACCTTTGAGTTTAGCCCGGCCTTTCAAGGCCGGGTGTAGGATGTAAATTTTGACAACATCGTCGCGTAGCGACGAATGAAGGCATCGTTAGCGTAAGGATTCAATCGTCGCGACGCGACGGATCGGTTTCGAATCGTCGCTGTGCCGGCCTTGAAAGGCCGGCCTAAATTCCGATCGCCGCTACGCGGCGCTGAACCCGGATCATGCCAGCCAACAAAGAGCCAAAACGCGAAAATCCCAAACGCGGCCCGCGCCGCCGTCCGCCTTTCCAGATGCGCATCAATACAAAGTATGCGCCGCGGAAGGTTGCTGATGGGCAGACGCTCTCGTGCACGAAGGAGACTTCGTTGACGCCCGGGCAAATGCTCGAATTGTATCGTTATCTGAAACTCACCCGTCTCGTCGAAGAGCGCATCGTCAATCTCTACCGGCAAACCAAAGTCGTGGGCGGCGTTTATCGGTCGCTCGGCCAAGAGGCCACGGCAGTGGGTTCAGCTTACGCTCTTCGTCCGGATGATTTCATCACTCCGATCATTCGCGATCTCGGCGCGTGCTTTGTCAAAGGCATCAAACCGCGCGAGATCTTCGCACAGTATATGGCCAAAGCCTGGGGCCCTTCGGGCGGCAAAGATTTGAACGTGCACTTCGGCTACATGGAAAAAGGTTTCATCGGGCCGATTTCGCACCTCGGCGACATGATTCCGGTGATGACGGGAATCTTGCTGGGCGCGCGTTTGCAGAAGAAAGACATTGTCGGCCTCGCTTACATCGGCGATGGGGGCGCGAGTACCGGCGCCTTCTACGAAGGGATGAATTTCGCCGCCGTGCAAAAGCTGCCGCTCATCGTGATCGCGGAACACAATCAATACGCGTACTCGACACCGACGACCATGCAGACGGCGGTGCGCAATCTCGCGGAGAAATCTGCCGCGTTCGGAATTCCCGGTTACATTATCGACGGGAACGACGTGATTGCGTGTTACGAGGTTACGAAGCGTGCCATCGACCATGCGCGCAACGGGCACGGCGCGGTTTTGATCGAGGCGAAGACCTATCGCCGCAAAGGCCACGCCGAACATGACGATCAGCGCTACGTGCCTGAGGGCGAGATCGATTGGTGGGAAAAGCATAACGATCCGGTCAATCGTTTCGAAACATTTCTACTCAATCAAAAGGTTGCCACAAAAGAAAAGCTCGAAGAGATCACCGCCGCTGTGCAGCGCGAGATCGACGAAGATTCCGAATGGGCGGAAAGCTCACCGATGCCGGAAGCCGAAGGCGCGGTCTACGGCGTATTCGATAATTCGATTGTGCCGCCGGCATTTCGACCGAAGGTTTTGGAAAACTAAATGGCTACCGCTGCGAAAAAACTATCCAAACTCGAGCGCCCACCTCGTGGCGGTCAGGCGACGATCGTCGAAGCGATTCGCCAGGGCCTTTGGGAAGAAATGGAACGCGACCCGACTGTCTTTCTGATTGGCGAAGATGTCGGCGTTTATGGAGGAGCGTTCAAAGTTACGGAAGGGTTGATCGATCATTTTGGCGAAGAGCGCGTGATTGACACGCCGATTGCTGAAGCGGCGATCGTCGGCGCGGCATGCGGCGCGGCGTTGATGGGCATGCGGCCAGTGGCAGAGTTCCAATTCATCGACTTCATTTCCTGCGGTTTCGACATGCTGACGAACTATGCCGCGAAGTCTCGTTATCGTTGGGGCGGCAGCATTCCAGCAGTCTTTCGCGGGCCGTGCGGTTCCGGGGTGCGCTCAGGGCCGTTTCACTCGCTGAACGCGGAGTCGTTCTTCCTCAACACGGCAGGATTGAAGATCGTTGAGCCCTCGACAGCATACGATGCGAAGGGTCTGATAAAGGCGGCGATTCGGGATCCTGACCCCGTGCTCTATTTCGAGCACAAGAAACTTTACCGGCTGCCGCGTCTGCGGGAAGAACTTCCAGAGGATGATTACATTGTCGAAATCGGAAAGGCGCGCATTGCCCGGGAAGGCCGTGACGTTTCAATCATCACGTTCGGCGCGCAAGTGCTGACTGCCCTCGATGCGGCGGAAGAGTTAGAGAAGGAAGGACTCGACGTCGAAGTGATCGATCTGCGGACGCTTGCGCCGCTCGACAAAGAAGCGATCCTCGCAAGTGTGAAAAAGACGAGCCGCGCGTTGATCCTGCACGAAGCTTCGTTGACTGGCGGGATCGGCGGAGAGATTTCGGCGATCATTTCTCAGGAAGCTTTTGAATGGCTTGATGCGCCGGTCCTGCGCGTCGCGTCGATCGACACGCCGGTGCCGTACTCGCCGCCGCTCGAAGACTATTACTTGCCGCAAGTGAAAGACGTGCTGGATGCGGCACGAAAGCTGGCGGCTTATTGAAAGAATTTGCCACCAAGACACGAAGGCACAGAGAAGCTGTGAGAACTAATTCGAGATGGTTTCGTTTTCGATTCTTTGTATCTCTGTGTCTTTCTGGCTAAGTCAAGGAGGATACATCATGCCGAAATACGTTATTGAACGAGAGATTCCGGGCGCGGGCAATTTGTCGCCGCAGGAATTGCAGGGAATTTCCCAGAAATCATGCAGCGTCCTGCAAAACCTCGGGCCCCAAATTCAATGGGTCGAAAGCTACGTCACGAACGATAAGGTCTACTGCATCTATATCGCGCCGAGCGAAGACATGATCCGCGCGCATGCGCAGCAGGGCGGATTTCCGGCGAACCGGATTTCCGAAATTCGGACCACGATTGATCCGACGACCGCCGAAGAGAAACAAACTGCAGTGGCTGCGTAATAACTCGTCAGTTGTCAGTCGTCGGTCGTCAGTTGCAATGGGCAGTTGACCGATCGGGTTGGACAACTGACCACTGACAACGGACTAAATACAATGGCAACTGAAGTGGTAATGCCGCAGATGGGCGAGTCCATCGCGGAAGGCACAATCACGAAATGGCTGAAGAACGTCGGCGACCACGTCGACCGCGACGAGCCTCTCTTCGAAATCTCCACAGACAAAGTTGACGCGGAGATTCCTTCGCCTGCCGCGGGCACGCTCACCGAAATCAAACACCAGGAAGGTGAGACCGTTGAAGTGAACACGGTCGTCGCGGTACTCGACGGTGCTGGCGCTCAGCCCGCATCGACGCCACCGGCGGCTGCTGAACAACCGGCACCAGTTGTCGAAACTGCCGCCGCGAAAGAAGAGGAAACCCCTGCTCCGGAACAGCCAAAGGCGGAAGCTGCACCTCCACCGCCGCCTCAAATCGAGCGACCGAAACCAACGATTACCACCACCGAGCGTGATGCTCCGCCGGCGCCGCCCAGCAAAACTGAAGTAAAACCACTTCATCGTCGTGACGCAGCCGCCGCGCCCCGTGGTGATGACGGGTCGGCCACTGCCGAAGACCTAAGAAGGACGAAGTCGAGCCCACTGGTGCGCAAGATTGCCGAAGAACATGGCATCGACATTGCGCAACTCGAAGGCACCGGTATGTCCGGTCGCGTAACTAAGAACGACATCCTGAGCTTCATCGAATCGGGTGCGCCTGCT
>DASYPX010000066.1:0-6801 GCA_036006125.1 Pyrinomonadaceae bacterium
TTGCTCCGCGTATTTTGTGGTGCGCAGATACCACTGCTCGATCTCCTTCTTTGTAACCTGCGTTCCACAGCGCCAGCAGATGCCGCCCGAGGACTGCTCGTTCGATAACACAGTCTCTTCTTTAGGACACCAGTTGACGGCCGACGTGCGCTTGTACGCCAGCCCCATCTCCAGCATCTTCAAGAAAAACCACTGGTCCCATTTGTAGTAATCAGGACTATGCGCCGCGATCACACGCGACCAGTCATAACTGATGCCCAGCCGCCGCATCTGACCTTCCATGTGAGCGATGTTCTCTTCCGTCCAGTCGCGCGGTTGAACCCCGCGTTTGATCGCGGCCTGCTCGGCCGGCTGGCCAAAGCTGTCCCAACCAATCGGATGGAGCACGTTGAATCCACGGAGGCGTTTATACCAGGCCAAAGCATCGCCGATTGAATAGTTGCGCACGTGCCCCATGTGCAGGAATCCCGATGGGTAGGGCAGCATCTCCAGAGCGTAAAACTTCGTTCGCGGATCGTCCTCGCGCGCTTCAAACGCGCGCTCGTCGGCCCAGCGGCGCTGCCATTTCTCTTCGATTTTTTCCGGGAAATACTTCTCGTCCATACGCTTAACTCCTCTTAAGTTACAAGCAATTAGCGGATTGCACAAAGCGACTTGTGCAGTCGATTCAAGTTATGTTTGGAGTTCGCCGCTAACCGCACGCGCGCTATCGAGCGCAACCGGGCAGCGGCAGCGTAAGGACGAGTTTGGTCAGAGATTGGTAACCAGACCGTTGCATGATGGAAGCGATTGTAACGGAGGAGTGTGCCGACGTCCAGCTTTCATTCTCACCTCGCTTCAGCGAGGTGACAAAGGAGGTAAGAGTCCCATTGAGCCGTTTCAACGGCTTTCGAGCAAAACCCTGAAGCGAGGCGTGAATGAGAGCGCACAGAGTCGGGTTACTCAACTATGAATGATCTAAGCATGTTTAAGTTCTTCACATCCGCGCGCGGATCGTCGTACGGCGTCTCGAGAATAAGAGCGCAGTGCGCGAGCTTCGGATGTTGCGCGAAGCGTCGCAACGCCTCCGCACCGATGTGGCCTTCGCCAATATGCCAGTGCCTATCAACTCGTGAGTTAAACGGCGCCCTGGAATCATTGAAATGAACCGCGCGCACATTTTTTAATCCGACGTTTTTTCGAATGTTTGCGATTGTCGCTTCGAGTCCGTCCTCCTCGCGAATGTCATAACCGGCGGTGAAGGAATGCGCAGTATCCACGCAAACACCAAGCGGTAACTTTGGACAGCGATTCATAATCGCGCGCAGATGTTCGAAACGATGGCCGATGCATTCACCTTGTCCCGCAGTGTTTTCCAGCAGAATTCTCAGCTTGCCGAACCGCAAGCCCTTGCAGGCGACTTGAAGACTCAGCGCGCAGATCTCCAGAGCATCCTGTTCAGGGCAACCGCGCGCACTTCCCGGGTGCACCACCAGGTAATCAACTCCGAGCGCAATGGCGCGCTCGACTTCTTCGCGGAACGAGTCGATCGACTTCAGGAGAATGATTTCATCCGCCGCCGCAAGATTGATTAGATAATTCGCGTGAATGAGAATCGGTGAGATTTTCGTTTGCTTCCGTGCTTTGCGAAAGAGTTTGACGGCTTCATCAGTCAGCGGCTTTGCTTTCCAGCCCCGTGGGTTGCGGGAGAAGAGTTGCACCGCATCGCAACCGAGTTCGGCGCCTAACAGAAGCGCTTCATGCAATCCGTGCTTGATTGGGAGGTGTGCTCCTACGCGAGGTCTTTTCCGAGTCATGAGAAAAGCAAACCACAAAGACACGAAGGCACAAAAAATTAATTAACGGTCTTTGTGTCTTTGTGCCTTAGTGGTGAAATTCTATTTCCGCGCGACTTCTTCCATCACTCGGAGCATATTCCCGCCGAGGATCTTGTCGACGTCACTCTCCGAATAGCCGCGCTTCAACAACTCTCTAGTCAGATTCGGCAGGTCGGCAACCGACTTCAAGTCCGCCGGCACAGCTTGCACCCCGTCGAAGTCCGATCCGATGCCGACGTGATCGATGCCGACAAGCTTCACGATGTGATCGATGTGATCCACGATGCGCGCGACAGAAACTGGCGGCAGACGCTGAAGGTATTCCCGTGAGCGCACGCGATCACGCGCGAGTTTCTTCTGCGCCACAGTCCCCTGTTCTTCAGCAGAGGCGCGCTCAACGAGCGACGCAATGTCATTGTCAACTTTTTTCTTCTTCTCGCTCCAGCCGGGCTCAATGTGTTCCGGATAGAAGATCACGTTGACGACGCCGCCCGTTTTCGCGAGCGCTTTAATCATATCGTCGGTCAGATTTCGCGGCACGTTCGCGATTGCCCGACATCCGGAATGCGTCGCGACGACCGGCTTGGTCGATGTATTCACGATGTCCCAGAAGGTCTTGTCTGAGACGTGCGAGACATCGACGATCATTCCCAACCGATTCATCTCGCGCACGACCTGTTTGCCGAAGTCGTTCAAGCCACGCGTTTCACCAACCGCATCACCGGATGACCCGGCCCAGCTTGTGCTCACACTCCACGCGGGCGACATGTAGCGTACGCCCAGGTTGTAATAGCGCTGCACGTTCTCGATTTTTTCGTCGATCGCGTAGCCGCCTTCGAGACCCATCAGGGCCGCGATCTTTCCATCCGCCGACGCGCGTCGCACATCGTCAGCCGTCGTGGCCATCTCCCACGTTTCCGGATGCTTGATTGCCAAATCGTGAATCGCCTCAATCTGAATGTCCGCGCGTTTCATCGCTGATGCACCGCCTCCGCCGAATAACTGCGGCTCTACCCAAATCGAGAAGAACTGAGCATCGAGTCCGCCTTCCTTCGCCCGCGCCGCGTCAAGATGTCCGTCGCTCAGTCTTTGATTGATGTCGACATTTTCATCGATCACCCGCTGCACAGTATCTGCGTGCATGTCGACGATGATTGCACGACGATGAATCGAAAGGGGATCCGCGGCCGCTCGTTCGGAAGTAGAGCGGGCGTTCGAACTTTGCTGATTGTTGTTCAAATGGCCTCCACAGTTCGCGTCAAAAATCACCAGTGTTACCGCCAAAATAATCGGCGCAACATAGTTCGACGCGCGCCAAAACGCGGGAAATTGATGCTCGTTGACAGTGTTACTTGATTGCAAGTCCAGGCTGAATCGTACGGAGCACCGGCACGATTATCAAGCTGAACTTCAAAACTCATGCTGCTGGTCGTAAGCAGTTTTGTGAACTAAGTCACCGCCGCCAAATCATTCGTTTTGCTATGGTTTTGTGACAAATGTTTTCACGAGTGGCGGTCTTGCAAACCGCGTCAAACTTAGAGTATCGTGCCTTGTCAATTCACTCTTTTAAGCACGTCTCGCGGGTTCGAACTGCTTTAAATCTCCAAAGGAGAACCACATCCGATGTATTCAATGGGCGATAAGAAAAAGGACGTCAGCACTCCGCGTATTTGTGACGTAGTGTGGCACGACGGTGAGTTCATCAAATGGGATGACGCGCGTGTGCATGTAATGTCGCACGTCCTGCACTACGGCTCCAGCGTTTTTGAAGGAATTCGCTGCTACGCGACCAAGCGCGGTCCGGCGGTTTTTCGCCTGCGCGAGCACATGCAGCGCTTTCTGAATTCGGCGAAAGTCTTTCGCATGGATCATAAGTGGAGTGTCGACGATTTCTGCGACGCGGCGGTTGAACTGGTGCGCCGCAGCGGGCTCGAGCAGTGTTACGTTCGTCCGATTCTCTTTCGCAGTCTGGATGAAGAGCGGCCGGCGTTCGGCGTCAATCCGTTTCCGAATCCGCTGGCTTGCTACATCGGCGCGTGGGATTGGGGCAAATACCTCGGTGACGAAGCAATTGAAAAAGGTGTCGATGTTTGTGTCTCGAGCTGGAACCGACTGAGCCCGAATTCTCTGCCGCCAATGGCGAAGAGCGGCGCGAACTACATGAACTCGCAGCTGATCAAGATGGAAGCGCTGGTCAACGGCTTTGCCGAAGGCATCGCGCTCGATGACCGCGGCTATGTCTCCGAAGGGTCCGGCGAAAACATTTTCGTGGTAGCGAACGGCGTCGTGAACACGCCGCCGCTTTCGTCTTCAGTGCTGCCCGGCATTACACGCGACAGTGTGATTCAGATTTGCGGCGAACTCGGCATCACCACCAAAGAGCGAAGCATTCAGCGCGCGGCGCTTTATGTTTCTGATGAACTATTCTTTAGCGGCACGGCGGCTGAAATTACGCCGATTCGCTCCGTCGATCGCATCAACATTGGCGACGGTAAGCGCGGCGAGATCACTGCCAAAATCCAGAAGATGTTTTTCGAGATCACAAAGGGCGAGCGCCCGGCCCCCGGACCCTGGCTCACTTACGTTCGTGAGCAGGAAGAACGCGCGGCCGACAGGCCTGCCGCGAGCGCATCCGACAATGGCAATCGAGCCACCGCAAAGAAGCACGAAGAGGTTTCACCCGAACTTGTGGCGCGCGCCCGCGCGTAACTAAGATCACAACTTGGAGTTTTTTGAGGCGGGAGTTTCGGCTCCCGCCTTTTTATGTGTGAACTTTCTCAGTTGAGAGAGTTGGCACGTCCGGTTCTTCCGTCGCCATCTTTTCACCAAGTACGACTCGAACCTGATGCGCCTGACCGTCATCTTTTAAGGTGATTTGATCTTCGCGTTGTTCTTGTCCGTCAACTTTCACCGATGCCACGCCGCGCGAAAGCGCATGCGGGTTCTCAACTTTGATTTCGTAGGTCGTTTTTCCGTGACGATAAGTGATTTCGAATTCGCGCCAGAAACGAGGAATGCAGGGATCGATACGCAGGCGATCACCCTCAAGCTTAAAGCCGAGAATGTATTCGATTGCGGCGCGATACATCCACCCGGCCGATCCCGTGTACCAGGTCCAGCCGCCACGGCCAGTGTGCGGTGGGACGGCGTAGACATCGCCGGGAGCGACGTACGGTTCAACTTTGTATTTGTGCAAACCGGCGCGCGTCGACGCATGATTGATTGGATTCAACAAACCAAACAACTCGCCGGCGCGATCGCCGTCGCCGAGCAGTGCGAATGCAATGACTGTCCACAGCGCGGCGTGGGTGTACTGCCCGCCGTTTTCGCGCACGCCCGGAACATAGCCTTTAATGTATCCCGGATCGAGTTTGCTCTTGTCGAACGGCGGGGTGAACAAGATGATCAGGCCGTCACCTCGTCGCACCAAATACTGCTCGACGGCGGTCATCGCGCGCTGGGCGCGATAAGAGTCCGCGACATCAGATATGACGGCCCATGTTTGCGCGATTGAGTCAATCCTGCACTCGTCGTTTTGCGCCGACCCGAGCGGCGTCCCATCATCAAAATAAGCGCGGCGATACCAATCGCCATCCCACGCTTTCTCGAGTCCTTTGCGCAGATTCTCGAGGTGGATTGCATAGGTTGAGCGCCGTTGCTCAAATCGCTCCTTTGATCCGGTTGCTATCGCTCCCGGTTCTGACACGAGCAGCGGCTCGAACCCTGCCAGCACTGTGCAGAGGAACCATCCGAGCCACACACTCTCGCCTTTACCTTTCCACCCGACGCGATTCATGCCGTCGTTCCAATCCCCCGACCCCATCAACGGCAGTCCATGCTCGCCTAGTTTAAGGCTGCGATCGATGGCGCGCGCGCAGTGTTCCAGCACCGATCCCGATTCCGACGATTCCTTCGGTTGTATGTAAGCCTCGACCTCGTCTTCTTTCAGGGGATCAGCTTCGAGGAACGTCACCGTTTCATCGAGCACAGATCGATCACCCGTGACACTGACGTAATGAGCCACCACAAATGGCAACCATAGCAAATCATCTGAGAATCGCGTGCGTACGCCGCGCGCTGTCGGTTCATGCCACCAGTGAAGAACATCACCTTCCTTGAATTGCCGCGAAGCCGCCAGCACGATTTGCCGGCGTGCAACTTCCGGTCGGGAGCAAACGAGCGCCATGACGTCCTGTAACTGATCGCGAAAGCCAAACGCGCCGCTTGATTGATAGAAGGCCGAACGACCGTAGACGCGACAGGCGAGCACTTGATAAAGCAGCCAACGATTGACGAGCGTGTCGAGCGAGGCGTCCGGCGTTTTGATCTGAATCGTCCCGAGGGTCTGCTCCCAACAATCCAGGACGCGCTCAAACGCTTCGTTCACCACGTGCGAATTGCGAAATCTCGCATTCACTTCGCGCGCATGCTCGATTGATTTGCCTTCGCCGAACAGAAAAATAATCTCACGCAACTCGCCGGGCGCGAGTTCCACACTGGTTTGAATTGCGGCGCATGGATCCAATCCGGCTCCGTCGCGTCCCCCGAGGCCCGTACGTAGCAGCGCAGCCGGCGCCGCCAGGCTCCGGTTTCTGCCGATGAACTCTTTCCGGTCGCAGGTCATCGTAAACCGCTGTTCGCTGGTGCCGACAAACGCGACGGTATCGGAGAATTCATTGTTGTAAGAGTTCCGCGCAAAGATTGCCCCCTGCTGCTCTTCGATGTCAGTGACAACGTGCGGCGCGGACGCGGCGCGCTCGACCCCGAGGACCAGCTCGACATAATTCGTAATCGAAAGACGACGCCGACGCTCGCTGCGATTTCGCAAGCGCAACAAGGAAATCTTGATCGGCTCATCCAAAGGCGCGAACAGAAGCAGTTCCTGCGAGATGCCGTGACTGGCGTGCTCAAAAACCGTGTAGCCCTGCCCGTGACGAATCAGGTAGGGCGCCGCTTCACGAATGGGCAAGGGCGTCGGTGTCCA
>DASYPX010000067.1:0-10563 GCA_036006125.1 Pyrinomonadaceae bacterium
CCAGGTCCTTGGGCCCGATGGTTGGCGGCTGAACCAAACGCGCCAGATTTATAAATTGCACACCCTGACTCGCGCCGGCCGCGCCGTCGTTCTAAATGTCGCGCTCGCGCCGCTCTACGCCGACACCGACGAGCAGACGGGCGCACTGGTCGTTTTCGAAGACGTTACTCAACGTTTGCAACTCGAAGAGCAACTTCAGCAACGCGAGAAACTTTCTTCGATTGGTCTACTCGCCGCGGGGGTCGCGCACGAAGTCAACACCCCGCTTACCGGAGTGTCTTCGTATACGCAGATGCTGCTCGGTATGCTGCCAGAGAACGATCCGAAGCATGCCCTGCTCGAAAAGGTTCGGCGTCAGGCGGACCGCGCCACGGACATTGTCAACAACCTTTTGAACTTTTCACGCACCGGCAGCGCCACTGAGTTTACGGCGATCAACGTGAACCGAGTGCTGGATGACACGCTGCAACTGCTGGAACCGCAACTTCGCCGCAGCCAGATTCAAGTCGTGCGCGAGTATGGCGATGGGCTGCCGGACATCCACGGCAACTCAGTGAAACTGCAACAAGTGTTTACCAACCTGATCCTGAATGCGCGTGACTCCATTTCAAATGGCGACGGACGTATTACGCTCAAGACGGGTAACGGCGAAGACGGCCAGGTGGTGGTCGAAGTTGCCGACAACGGCGTAGGCATTGCTCCGGAACACGTGGCCAAGATTTACGATCCGTTTTACACCACGAAGGGTGTCGGCGGGGGAACCGGTCTCGGCCTCGCGGTAACTTACGGGATTGTGCAGGAGCATTCAGGCCACATCAGCGTCGCAAGTACGCCGGGACAAGGTTCCACTTTTCGGATTATGCTTCCCACCAACGATCCGCGCAGCCGCATGAAAGCGGCCGTGCGATGATCGCGCTCAGCACCTGCTGAATTCCCTTTTAATACAACTTTCGTAATAATCGACTGCCTGATGGTGTCAGAAGCCCGACCGTCAGGGAGGGCTGTAAGATAACCCGCCCTCCCTGACGGTCGGGCTTTTGACAACAGAAGACGTTTACCAATGGCGAAAAAAGGTTCCATCCTCATCGTTGACGATGAAGAGATTATGCGCGATGTGCTCGAGACTCTGCTCTCGGCCGAAGGATATCGCGTCGATCTCGCTAAGACCGGTGAAGAAGGACTGGACGCTTACACGAAGCGTGCCTATGACATCGTGTTGTTGGACGTGTCGATGCCGGGCATTGGCGGACTGCGCGCGCTGGAAGAGTTTCTAAAGATTGACGGTGAAGCAGTCGTCCTGATGATTACCGCATACGCAACGTTTGACACCGCAATCGCTGCCTGGGAAAAAGGCGCCTTCGGTTGTATTCGGAAACCATTTCAGAACGAACACATCACCGCGCAAGTCGCCGCCGGCATCAAACGCCGTCGCAAGGAAGAAGAGCGCCGGACGCTCCGCCAGGCGATGAGCCGCGAAGTAGATCGCGGTGCGATCATCGGCCGTTCGGACTTGATGCAGGAAGTCTTTAGACTCGTCGAACAGGTCGCGCCCGCGCGGTCCACCGTGCTAATCACCGGCGAAAGCGGCACCGGCAAGGAGCTGATCGCAAAAGCAATTCACGAAGCCAGCCCGCGCGCCAGCCGATCGTTCGTAACCGTCAACAGTTCGAATATTCCTTCGGAGCTTCTGGAATCGGAACTCTTCGGTCACACCCGCGGCGCGTTCACCGGCGCGGTAGCCGCAAAGAAGGGTCTGTTCGAAGTCGCGGATGGCGGTTCAATTTTCCTCGACGAGATTGGCGACATTCCGCCTGAGACTCAGGTACGTCTGCTCCGCGTCATCCAGGAGCGGGAATTTACTCCGCTCGGCGACACGACGCCGCGGCGCGTCGACGTGCGCATTATTGCGGCCACGAACATCGATTTGAAAGAGGCAGTGCGGCAGGGAGTCTTCCGCGAAGATCTCTACTATCGGCTTGCGGTTGTGCCGATCGAGTTGCCGCCTTTGCGTGATCGGCGGCAGGACATTCTGCCGCTAGCGCACCACTTCATCCACAAGTACAACGAAGAAAACGGACGGCAGGTGTCTGAGCACATCAACCCTGACGTGTTGTCGCTGCTGGAGAATTATTCGTGGCCGGGAAACGTGCGCGAGTTGGAAAACACGATTGAGCGCGCGGTAGTAATTGCGCCGGACGAAGAGATCACCAAGGAATGCTTACGTCGGGAGATTGCCGATCCACAGGCGGCCGCGGCAGTCGCGCGGGATGCGGCGGGGACATCATCAAGCATCGACGTGACGCGCGGCGTAAACTTTTATGATGAAGTGCGCCGGTTTGAAATCGATCTTATTCGCCGCGCTCTTGATCAGACCGGCGGTCATCAATCGCGAGCCGCGCGCCTGCTCGGAATGAATCCGACTACGCTCAACTCGAAAATCAAAACCTACAACATCAATCTGCGACCTTAGCGTTCCTCCTTCGTTATCAATTCAACCATCGGTGCTGAGCGAAAACCCTTTACAGTCTTCGCGCTTTTGATTAGGCTTACCGCGTTTTCCCTCGCATCTGCGTTACGAACCTAAATCCAGTCTCACGAAAGGTGCAACACCATGGTCGCAAAGAAGAAAAAAGCCGCGAAAAAGAAGGGTGGCAAGAGCAAAGCTGCAAAGAAAAAGAAGAAGGCTGGCAGCGTCATCCCGACGAAGAAGGGCAAGAAAGGTAAGAAGAAGGGCTTTACCCCAGGCAGCATCATTCCGACATAGCGAAGTCCGCTCGAACCGCTCGGCTCAGTTTGTCGCTAGCTGAGAGCGCAACTCTTTTATGTCAGCACGATTGAGGTAGGTTTGGAAGTGCTCGACGCCAAACGCCCTTTCGAGTCCGTTTAATATGTTAAGGGCTTGCGAGGCGAGTTGCTGACTCTTGGCGTTATCCCCTGACTTTTCAGCCGCTCGGGCGGCGAGGGCGTAAGCCCGCCATTCGTACTCGCGCTGACTTGCGGTGGTGAATCGTTGCTGGGCCTCGAGGGCCGGATTCATCGCGCCTTGCACATCGCCGGCGGCGAGCGCCGCCTGGGCCAGTGCAAACAGAGCCTGCGACAACGGCAGTGGATCGCGGACCGCCCGCGCCATCTGTACCGCGTCTTCACAATTCTTTCGACCGGCGGCGGCGTTCCCGTTCAGGGTTTGCGCTAGTCCCAGTGTCGCACGCGCGCGCGCCGCGGTCGCCTTGTCTGATTCTGCGAGCGCGATCGCTTTTTGCGCGTGCTCAATCGCTTTTCCAAATTCGCGTTGGCTCAACGCGATATCCGCCACGGTCCAGCTAACCTCGGCCAGCAAGTATTTGTATTCGTCCTGACCGCTCGCAATCGCCGTGGCCTCGTTCAAGTACTTGTTTCCTTCATCATAATTTCCCAATCGCGACAAAGCCGCCCCGGCGTAGTTCGCCGCAAAGCCCAGGATTATTTTCGTGTCCATGGCCTTGGCAATGCGGTACTCCTCAGTGAAGTGGGTCAACGCCTCGACCAGGCGATCGCTATGAAGAAATGTGAGACCGAGGCCTTCGTGCGCAAGCGCCTCGAATCGTTTATCGCCAACTTTGGATGCCGATACCAAGAGGTCCTGAAGAGACCGTTCAGCCGCTTTGTAATCGCCGGTCGCTTCCTGTGCTCTTCCCAGAAAGAAGTAGCAGTACAAAAGCTGAGTTCCATAACCACCCTGCTGATAAAACGCGAGCGCGCGCTGCGTGTAATCACGCGCGGCGTCCGGATCACCCTGGGCTTGTCTTGAATTGGCCAACGAAATCAGCGCGCGCGCTTCGTTCGCCCTGGCCTTGTACGATTGCGCCAACCGGAGCGCTTCGGAAAAATTCTTTTCGGCCTCGGCGAAGTCTCCTTTCACCATGTACGAGTTGCCGATTTCGATGAGACCGGCGGTCGTCAGATTCTCCATCTGGTTCGCCTGTGCCAGTTGCATGGCTTGCTGCGAGTGCTCGCGCGACTTTGCGACGTTTCCCGCCAGCGCATACGTGTAACTCAACTGTTGCAGAATTCTGATGCGCTGTTCAGTGTTCTCGAGCGCTTGCGATCGTTGCAGGGCCTGCTGAAACTCGGCCTCGCCGTCGGCAACTTTGCCCTGCTTCACCAGCAGGATGCCGCGTTGAAACATTGCCTCAGTCATTCCTTCGACTTCGTTTGAAATACGAAAGATGTTGTGGGCCTGATCGAGGGCGGCCGCCGCTTCCCCAAATTTCTGATTGTGCTGCAGAGCGACACCGAGCCGCAGAAACGCGGCGGCGTAATGCGAATCCAGTTGTGACGCTTGTTGATAAGTCTCGATCGCCTTTCCCCACTGTTCGTTCT
Source organism: Pyrinomonadaceae bacterium (assembly GCA_036006125.1). Lineage (GTDB taxonomy): Bacteria > Acidobacteriota > Blastocatellia > Pyrinomonadales > Pyrinomonadaceae > UBA11740. Next base: position 4,360 of record DASYPX010000067.1, read on the forward strand.
TTTCGTAAGCACGTCCCAGGTCGACCAGGGCGTATGCCTGCTCGTTTCGCGAAACCCTGCCGACAATCTGTTGATAATCGCTGACAGCCGCGGCGAAATCGCGTTTGACCGTATCGGTAATCGCTTGTAAGCGAATCGTGTCGACTTCCGGCAGGGCGATGTTTTTTGCGAGATCGTTTGCCCGAATCAGTTGGTCCTTAGCATCGTCAGAGTTGTCCAGCTCCATGTCGGCTTCGGCGAGGCGTGCGTGGGCCAGCGCAAATCGATCGTCATACAACACCGCCTGTTGCAGGATCTTGCTTGATTTGAAAAAAGCCCCCTGTCGCAGAGCATCGACAGCCTGATCGTACAGGCGTTTTGCTTCGGGCTTAGGGTCATAAGGTTTCGGCCGTGTCGCGTACCAGATGAGTAATCCAGCGACTAGAACGAACGCGATGCCTGCGACGACATAGCCAACCGAAATTCGCGGGCGGCGGAAAATGTCGGAAAGCGTTGCCAGAGCGCCCGTGGGCCGGTTTCCGTCGCCGTGCAAGGTAATGCGCGGCACTGCGCGAGAAGCAATGCCGGACGCTGACAAAGCAGTGTCTAAGTCAGCGACCAGCTCACTCGCCGTTTGGTATCGCTCCGCCGGTTGCTTCGCCAGCGCCTTCATTGTGATGCGATCCACCGCCTCAGGGACATCGGGATTAAGCTTTGAAGGCCTCACGGGATCGTCGCGAATTACTTTGGTGCAGATCTCCATCCGCGTCTCGCCGTCGAAGGCAGGACGACCGGCCACGCATTCGTAGAGCAACGAGCCGACCGCGAAGATGTCGCTGCGCGCATCGATCTCTGCGCCGAGCGCTTGCTCCGGCGATAGGTACAGAGGCGTGCCGACGATTACGCCTTCCTGCGTCTGCGATGTCAGCAATGTCTGTCGCTCAGGGTCCGTCGCGTCCTTCGGTTCAACGTTCAGTTGTTTCGCAAGTCCGAAGTCGAGGACCTTCACCTCACCGCGATGGTCGACGGCCACGTTCGACGGTTTGATATCGCGATGCACGACGCCGTTGCGATGCGCCTCTGCCAGCGCTTCGGCCACCTGCTGAATGATTTGTAACGCGCGCGGGATCGTTAGTGAACCGTTGGCCATCAGGTCGCCAAGCGTCTCACCCTTAACCAACTCCATGACGATGTATGGTTGGCCGCGTTTAGTCTCGCCGTAATCGTGAATCGTCGCGATATGCGGATGTGAAAGCGCCGACACGGCACGCGCCTCACGCAAAAACCTGGTGCGGAAGTGATGCTCATCCTGGCCGGGTTTGATGGTGAGCATCTTGATCGCGACACGCCGGCCGAGCAGGGTGTCTTCGGCAACATAGACCACGCCCATGCCGCCTTCACCGAGCTTTTCGACGACGCGATAGTGCGAAATGGTTTTGCCGATCATGTCCCGATGTTCGGCCCGGAAAGTTGCAGTCAGTTAAGCGAACGCGACGCGCGTGAACTAACGCATTGTGGTGCAAAGTTCTACTGAATTCAAGAATTTGATTTTGCACAGTTCAGATGACTCGGCGGTCCTCTGCGAGAACCTCTGAGTTCTCTGCGGTTCTGCTTTTGTTTTGAACTTAACCGCAGAGGAACAAACCGAGGACTTCGCGGAGGACGCAGAGAAAACTGAATTAGACGCTGCCTTTTGCACGGCATCCGTAGAAAACATGGGCAGCAATTGTGATAAGCTCTGGCGCGAAAGTGAGTAATCCGAAGTGCGACGACGCAAAATCGATGGTTGCCCAATCGCCGGCGCCCTGCAATTGATCGGCGATAAGTGGACGCTCCTCGTTGTCCGCGAGCTTTTTGCACGTCCCAAACGCACGACTGAACTCCTCGAAGAACTTCATCCCATCAGCAGCCGCACCTTGATGGGCCGCCTGAAAGAAATGGAACAGGACGAGCTAATCGTTCGGGTTGATTATGGCGGGCTGCCGCGCAGAGTCGAGTACGAGTTGACCAATCGCGGCCGCCGGCTGGTCCCTTTGCTCGAGGTGTTGATGCAGACGGGACAAGTGCTTGACTGCAACGATTGTGAAGATCGCAAACAGCAGTTGGGTTACTACTGCGACTTCTGTCCGAATGTGCGCGAAGAAGGATTCGTCGAACCGCCGCAGTTTGCGGAAGAGATTACGCCCGCACCAGCACCCTCGCGACGTCCGAAGGATGATTCGATTGTTTTGCTGTGAGAAGCAGCAGTGAAGTGTTCTAGAGAATAGCAAAACCGCACGCCTACCCCTTCCTATGCGTAAGAGTGATTTCTTCAATATCGCGAAAATTGTGTGCTTGCTTCTCTTGCTTGCCCAGAACGGTTTCGCGCAAGCTTGGCGCCAAATTCGACCATTGCGCACTTCCCGCAGACAAGTGGAAAGATTGTTAGGTCAGCCCAAGGTCATAGGCGGAGTGAGCACCTACGATTTCACCAGTGAAACAGTCAGCATCTTCTATCAGAAGCGCTCGTGCCGAATCGACTCTCAAGGTTGGAATGTGCGGGTGAATACCGTTACGTCGGTCCAAATCAAACCGAAGAAGAAGATACGGCTGTCAGAAACGCAATGGGACCTTTCCAAATTCCGAAAGGAGCAAGGATCGTTTGATAACCCGTCTTACTTATTATTTCGAAACGAAGAGGATGGTATCACGCTGTCTGCATTCGATGATGTCTTAGAGTCATATAGTTACGGCCCAAAGCGAAGCGATCGAGCGAAGCGGTGTCCAAACTATTCAGTCGCGGAGGAAAAGCGACTTCGAGACTGCGATCCCATAGTGTTTCTCATCGCGTGCTCTTCAGAAGAAATGACTATTGGGCAGCCAGTGTTTTGCCATCTTGAATTCGATTCCACGCCTGATAACTTTTCACCGACAATCGATTGGTCAGTATCAAAGAACGCCTCCCTTGTTCGCGATGGTAAGGGCATCCTGGTATCCGCAAGAAATTCAAAGGCGCGAACTATCTTGGTTATTGGCGAAGTGAAATCGCCAAATATCTGTATGAGATCGTCCTCGATAACCCTTCAAGTAAAGACTAAGAGCAAGGGAAACAAAAGGTGAAGATATGGGTTAAGTCCTTTGTGCGAGAAAAACGGCAATCAACCACCGGCGCAGTCGTCCAGCGTTGGTGGGGGTTCGTTCGAAACAACTTCACCGCTGGGCAAGATAATCGACCGGTGATCGGCGGTGACATGTTCACCTTCAATCGTGATCTCATCGCCAGCCGGCATCTCAACCGGTAAGTGATCGAGATAGCGTTCCGCATCGATCGCGGCCATGCAACCAGTCCCTGCCGCAGTAACCGCTTGTCGGTAGACTGAATCCTGCACGTCACCACACGCAAAGACGCCCGGAATGTTCGTCGCGGTCGAACGATGGGACGTTTTGATGTAGCCCACATCGTCCATCTGAATTTGGCCCTTGAAAAGATCCGTGTTCGGTTTGTGGCCGATGGCGATGAAGACTCCCTCGCAATCGAAAGTACGCTCTTCTCCAGTTTCGATATTTCGCAAGTGGACTCCGGTTACGCCCTGCTCGTCGGTGCCCAGGATCCGCTCAACGGCCGTGTCCCAGATGAATTCAATCTTATCGTTGCGAAACGCTTTGTCCTGCATGATCTTCGACGCTCGCAATTTGTTTCGCCGATGAACGACAAAAACGCGCTTGGCATAACGGGTCAGGAACGTCGCTTCTTCCATCGCGGTGTCGCCGCCACCGACTACGACCAGGTGCTTGTTGCGAAACGCGGGCAACGGGCCGTCGCATGTCGCGCACGCCGACACGCCGTTGCCGCCGAAACCGTTCGGCGTTTTCGCTTCACCAGGAATTCCCAACCATTTCGCCGAAGCGCCCGACGCGATGATCAGCGTCTCAGCTTTCACGACTTTATTGTCGGTGTAGAGTTTGAAGGGTCGTTCGCTGAGATCGACTTTCGTGATCCATTCTTCGAGAAACTCAGTGCCAAAGCGCTCTGCTTGTTTGCGAAACTCCAACATCAAGTCAGGGCCTTGTACGCCTTCGGCGAAGCCGGGATAGTTCTCGACTTCGGTGGTGATCATAAGTTGGCCACCGGGCGTGGTTTGCTTTTCAGTATCTGCAGGCGCGTCGATCAAAAGAGGTCGCAAGTTAGCGCGCGCACTGTAGATTGCGGCGGTCAAACCTGCCGGTCCTGAGCCAATGATCACTACTTGTCGACGGATTTCTTCTGTGGGCAATTCAGGGTCTCCTTTTCGCAAAACCACGCGTAAAAGCGAGCGATTCAAGGGTGCGCCAAACACTCGAGAAGCCTCTCGATCCCGTCGCTATCGCTTCAGGTTCTGACACAAATTGCGCAGGAAAACTGTTGGCGTTTTGCGTTGCGCGTGTAGTATAACTAGTGGTGCACGAGTTAGTCGAACCAGCCAGGCCCCAGCCACATCGTGGCCTGCATTGGCATCCACCTTTGGTTCGAACGCGTCGAGAGATACGTTGAGTAAAAACTCGGATCAAGACAACAAGACCACTGCGACTCGCCCAATCGAGCGCATCAGTGTGCTTGGCGCGGGCACGATGGGCCACGGCATCGCGCAAGTAGCCGCCGCCGCCGGATACGACGTCGTGATGCGCGACATAGATGACGCCGCAGTTCAGCGCGGATTGCAGGCAGTCGCGCGAAATTTGTTGAAAGGCGTGCAGGTTGGGAAAGTCACTGAGGCTGAACGAGAGCAAACGTTTCAGCGCATTCGCGTGACTACTGACATCGCTGAGATTGGCGATAGCGATCTGGTAATTGAAGCCGCGCCGGAAAAACTCGAGTTGAAACAGAATCTGTTACGCGAAACCGAGGCCCTGGTCGGCAGTGATTGCCTCTTCGCCACAAATACTTCGTCGCTCTCTATTACTGAAATCGCCAAAGCTTCAGCGCGGCCGGCAAAGGTAATCGGAATGCATTTCTTCAATCCGGTTCACATCATGCGTCTGGTTGAGATCGTTGTTGGCGGCGAGACTTCAAATGAAACGACCGCCACTGTTCGCGCGGTCGCCGCACGAATGAAGAAGGAGCCGATCGTCGTTCGCGATGTACCCGGATTCGCGTCCAGTCGTCTCGGTGTGACCCTTGGACTAGAAGCCATGCGCATGGTCGAACAAGGCGTCGCCAGCGCCGGTGACATCGATAAAGCGATGGAGCTTGGCTATAACCATCCGGTTGGACCACTGAGATTGACGGACATGGTTGGCTTGGATGTACGGTTGAGTATTGCAGAATATCTGCATCACGCGCTTAAATCGGAAACGTTCCGTCCGCCAGAAATACTTCGCCGCATGGTGAACGAAGGAAAACTCGGCAAGAAAACTGGCGAAGGCTTCTATAAATGGAACGAGCCGGAACAGGCGCAGCGAGCGTATACTAGTTGACCCTTTTAATTGAAAGCTAACCGCGACCCGACACGCGAATGGCAACCGTAATGAGTACCCCATATCAGAACGAAGAAAGACGATTTGCTCTTCGGATGGCTTTGCGACTGCCGATAGTCGTGTCTGGCCGTGCCGAAGACGGCGCTGCCTGGAGCGAGCCGACAGAGACTGATGACATCTCGACCTCCGGCGCTTTATTTCACTTGAATCAAAAGGTGAGCATTGGCGAACATCTATATATTCGCGCGCACAAGCCCGACAATTCACCCACCGAAGCGACTGCCACGGTAGTCCGAATTTCGCCCGCGATCTATGGCACCGCGCGCGTCGGCGTGCAGATCGCCGAGCCTTCCGAAAATTGGATGCGTTTGTTTGTCGCTTGGGTCGCCGACGAACAGGCGAGCGCCGCAAGTGACGAGTCCGCGAGTTCTACCTAAAAACTTTTTCCATTTGTCATTTCTCACTTGTCGTTGTTAATGCGTCGCACTGCACCTAAATACACCGACGAGTTGTTCTGTCACTCGTGGCCCATTAATCGGCAAATGAGAAATGATAAATGGAAAATAGTCTTTTACGTGCCGTTGTGGTTTACTTTCCTCAACTAAACAACCGAAACAGGAGCCGTCAGGAGTGAGTCAAAACTACGAGACCATTGTGGTCGAGCGCCGCGACCGTGTCGCCATCATCACCATAAATCGGCCTGAAAAGCGAAACGCGCTGAACATTCAGACGCGCGCAGAAGGGGCCGCGATTCTCGATGAGTTGCGCGATGACGATTCGATCCGCGTCGTC
>DASYPX010000068.1:0-2910 GCA_036006125.1 Pyrinomonadaceae bacterium
TTCACCTTGAACGAATCAAAAAACTGATCGCAGATTTGAGCCGCTCTTGCACCTTCATCAGAGACGGGCATCAGGCATTGCAAGACGTAGATCCGGTGGTTGATGTCATAGAACCGCGCTCGGTCAATAAAATCGATCCCAGTGTCACTTTTGGCCGCGATTTTGACTGCTCGGCCAGGTGCGCCACCAAGGCTGATCGAGTCTTCGTCAATCAAGTTGCCGTGAAGACTGCTGACCATACCATCGCGAGCGGCGTCCAGCGAAAACGTAACGTGCGCCGGATAATCGAAATAACCAACCATGATGTAGGTCGGATCCGCTGAAGCACCCGCCAGGTATTGGACCAGCGTATCGCCTGACGCAGCGTTGATGTTTTGCGTCGAAAGCTTCGGGGGCTCAGTCATGCTGATGCTGTATCGACCGTCGGGCGAATTGTACGTGAACCATTTTGCGGCGGGTCGCTCCGGCCGCGCCGCAGCTTGTCCGTGCTCCTGCGCGCAAACAACGGCAATGAAGATTGTGATGGCGGCAAATGCGAGTAGTAATCGTTTCATTGATCCCTCTTGCTTCCGAGAACCTGAACTAAATCCTTCGCATGATAACAGAACGCCGAGTGCGGACTCATAAGATTTCAGTGGCAGTTAATGCGATTTTGCTGTGCTACTATCTCACCGCTTTCAGATACGTTCATGAGGTGTGACGCATGAAAAGGGCTTTTTTTGCGGCAGTCGCCGCCTTGATCTTGCTCGTTTCGTCATCAGCACAGAGTGCGCAAACTACCGTACAGCTTCAGGGGCTGCGCGCGTCGGTGACCATTCGCCGCGACGAACGGGGCATTCCCTATATCGAAGCAACAAACGATGAAGACCTTTATTTCGCGCAGGGCTACATCACTGCGAGCGATCGCCTGTGGCAGATGGATTTGCAGCGCCGCACCGTGCGTGGCCAGTTGTCGGAAATCTTCGGCAACGCAGTCGTCGCGCAAGACAAGCTTCATCGCCGCTTCGGTTTCGGAAAAATAATCGACGAAGCTGCCGCGCACCTTGATCCGAGTTTCAATCCCGCAGTAACCGCATACACAAAAGGTGTCAATGCTTTCATCTCGTCACTGACTGATCAGACAATGCCTCCCGAATTCCGCGTCCTGCAATACAAACCGACGGAATGGACGTCCGGAGATTCGCTTGCCGTTGGCGCCTTGATGGCCGAATACCTATCGAACACCTGGCAGCTGGATGTCATGCGCGAGTCGCTGGCTTCGCTGCCAAAAGAGAAGCGCGATGCGCTGCTGCCTGATACTTCCCCGCTCGACGTGGTGGTGGTGGGAAGCGAACGTGCGCGCGGTGCTCAGGTCAGTAGCCCGAAGGTTAGGGGCGGCATAGGTTCGACTGAGTCGCTTAAAATCCTGGCGCAACTCAACGAACTCATGGAAGCCGAGCGTCAGTCTTTCGAGTTGCTTAACCTCTCGCCGCGATCGCTGGAGACTCTACAAGCCAGCAACAACTGGGTCGTGTCCGGCAAACACACGGCTTCAGGCAAGCCTCTGCTGGCGAACGATCCGCACATTCCTGCGTCCGCGCCGAACGTCTGGTATCAGACGGAATTGAGCGCGCCGGGAATTCACGTCGCGGGTGTGACCTTTGCCGGACTTCCGGGCATTGTCATCGGACACAACGAACGAATCGCGTGGGGTGTAACCAATTTAGGCCCTGATGTGCAGGACCTCTACATTGAAAAATTCGACAAGGACAATCCGGCGAAATATCAGACGCCCTCGGGATGGCGCGATGCTGAAGTTCGCCACGAACAAATCAACGTCCGCAAAAACCCAATCGACCCAAAGAGTATCGAAGCGCAAACTTTCGATGTCGTTGTTACACGCCACGGACCGATCATCCTGGAAAAAGAGAACACGCGATATGCTTTGCGCTGGACGATGCTTGATCCCGTCACCCTGGAAACACCCGGCATCTTCGCAATCAATCGCGCACGCAACTGGAAAGAATTCACTCAGGCGCTCGCAACTTACAACGGACCGACACAGAACTTTATCTACGCTGACGTTGATGGACACATTGGGTATTACGGCGCGGGACGTATCCCGATTCGCAAGAGCGGCGATGGCAGCCTGCCTTACGACGGGGCGACAGATGATGGCGAATGGACCGGCTTGATTCCTTTCGACAAACTGCCACACGATTATGACCCGCCATCCGGAATCATTGTGACGGCGAACCAGCGCGTCGTCGGATCGGATTATCCTTATTTTGTGAGCCACGTCTGGGCGACACCATATCGCGCACGCCGCATCTTCGATCTGCTGTCCGCAAAACCAAAGCTGACGATCGACGATTTCCGCCGGATTCAGGGCGATGTCTATTCGATCGGGAACGTCACTTTCGCGCGCGCCGCGGCGAAGATATTGTCAGAACCGCCTGCGTCAACGGGCGGGTCGCCTGCCCCAGTACCAGAGCCGGGCTCGATTGCTCTGCTGGCAAAGGATCTCGATTCCTGGGACGGTCTGATGACTGCGGACTCGCGCGTGGCGGTAATCGTCGCGCAGATGCGCACAGCTTTCCGGCAACGTATTATTAACGCCGCGCTCGGCCCGCTGGCGTCAGGCTATTTCTGGCCGCAAACAGACGTGCTCATCGATCGCGTTATCGCTGAGCAGCCCCGTGAATGGTTGCCGAAGGAATTCGCAAGCTATGCCGATCTGCTTAAAGCGTCCTACGAAGATGCGCGCCAGGCGCTGACGAAATCGCTAGGCGCGGACGAAACAAAATGGATGTGGGGCGCGCAGGCAAAAGCGCGTTTCAATCATCCGCTCGCGCAAGTGCCTTTCATCGGCGCGCCTTATGTAATCGAAGCGTTTCCGCAAAACGGGACCGGCGGCTCAGGCGCAACCGT
>DASYPX010000069.1:0-2601 GCA_036006125.1 Pyrinomonadaceae bacterium
TCGTAAAGAATCATTTTCCGTGCGCCGGCAATCAGCGTGCGGCGAATTTTCACGGGTGCCAGCCAATTGAAGTGAAAGTGCGCGATGAAATCATCCGGAAACTTCATCACCATATAGGCAATGTTCTCGATTCCCGGTTCGATGTGGCAGCTGCCCAGGGCACTCAGACCGAGTGGTTGCCGCTCGATCAAATAATCCATGATCGAAAGATCGTGGGGCGCCAAATCCCAGATGACGTTTATATCACGCTGGAACAATCCGAGGTTGATGCGCACTGAATCGAAGTAAAGCAGCTCGCCCAACTCGCCACTCTTCAAAATCTCCTTCATCTTGCGGATGGCCCCGGTGTAGATGAACGTGTGATCGACCATCAACGTGCGCCCGTTCTTGTTTGCCAGTTCAATCAGTTCTTCCGCCTCGCGAACCGTTGAAGTCAAAGGCTTCTCGACGAGCACATGCTTGCCGGCGAGTAAGGCATCTTTCGCAATTTGAAAGTGTGTCGCGACCGGAGTCACGACCGCGACCGCGTCGAGTTCGCGATCACTGATCAATTCACCGCAGTCAGTCGTCGTGCGCGCGCCGGGATAACGACGGCCCATCGCGGCCAGCCGGGTTTCGTCGGTATCGCAAATCCAGCGCAACTGCGCCGCTTCGTTCTCCGCGAAGTTACGCAGCAGATTTGGCCCCCAGTAACCGCACCCGATTACGCCAATTGTAGTCGCCGTCATCGAGTGGAGAGGATAGCCGCCAATGATTGAAAAGTGAATCGAGAGCCTTGAGCGCGCGAAAGAAATGTGACTTGCCTTTGGCCGGGGTATCGAATAGCTTCTAATCGGTTTACTTGGCCAATTTTCGATGTTTCCGCTAAAGGTCTCTGGTGTTATCCCGCCTGCAGTGGCGTTTGCGCTGGCTGTGGCGCTGACGCCGCTGGTGCGCGCCTTGGCGCGACGACTCGGCTTCGTCGCCAAACCAAAGACCGACCGCTGGCACAAAAAGCCGACAGCGATGTTGGGCGGCTTGAGTATTTGGCTCGCCGTCATCATCACCTATCTGCTGTTTCTTCCACACAATCCGCAGACGTGGGTCATCGTAACCTTTAGCACCTTTCTGTTTTTTGTCGGCCTGATCGACGACGTCATTCACACCAAGCCGTACCAGAAACTGATTGGGCAAATCATCGGAGCCGCAGCGGTGGTGAATTACGGACTGGCGCTCCCCTGGACGCGCTCGGCGTCCGTGAACGTCGTCATCACGATTTTTTGGCTGATTGGAATCACGAATGCGATCAATCTGCTCGACAACATGGACGGATTGGCCACCGGTATCGCCGCGATCGCGTCAGGTTTTCTCGCGGTAAATTTTATCGCCACCGGCCAACCGATGGCCGCGGTGATGATGGGAGTTTTCACCGGTGCCCTGATCGGCTTTCTGGTCTACAACTCACATCCTGCCTCGATCTTCATGGGCGATTGCGGATCGATGTTCATTGGTTTCTTTCTCGCGAGCGCATCGCTCGTAAATCTTGCGGGTGGACGATCGCGAAGTTTCCTGCCGGTGTTGGCTGTTCCGATCCTGGTTCTATTCATTCCCATCTTCGACACGACATTCGTGACGATCCTCCGCAAGCTTTCGGGGCGCGCGGCTTCGCATGGCGGCCGCGATCACACCTCGCATCGACTGGTGGCGCTGGGTATGTCTGAACGCCGCGCAGTGCTGATGTTGTATGCGCTGGCGGCTGTCTCGGGATTCCTGGCGATTGGCGTACGTGCGCTGCGATTCGACGTGAGTATTGCGCTTTTGTTCGTCTTTACGATCGTGCTCACGCTGCTCGGCGTTTATCTGGCGGGTGTTAAAGCCTACGACGCAGAGGCGGAAGCAGTCGCGGCGCGCGACAAGCCGCCTTTCGCGTTTCTCATAGACTTTTCATACAAGCGCCGCGTCTTTGAAGTCCTGCTGGATGTCGGCTTGATCATCCTGGCTTACTGGTCGGCGTACGCGATCAAATTCGAGCCGTTTTCCGGCAGTCCCGCGTGGCAACTATTTCTGCGCACCGTGCCAATCGTGGTTGTGGTTCGTCTGGCGGCGTTCTTGTTACTTGGCGTGTATCGCGGCATTTGGCGCTACACGAGCGTGGACGACTTTGTGGTCTTCGCGAAAGCAGTCGCGGCCGGCACGATCGTAAGTATGCTAATCATCCTCTTCAGATTCCGATTTCAGGGATTCTCGCGCGCCGTGTTTGTTATTGACGCGGTGATGATGATGGTGTTGCTCGTCGGCAGCCGCATGGCGTTTCGTTTGTTTCGGCAATTGCTGCCGTCGGGGGGATCGAGCCATGGCCGGCGCGCGCTGATCTACGGCGCCGGTGACGCAGGGGAATTGCTTTTACGTGAGCTTCTCAATAATCGCGATCTGCACTGTGCACCCGTCGGCTTCATGGATGACGATCCGAAGAAACGGGGAAAAGTCATTCATGGCTATCCAGTTTTCGGCGGTAATGGTATGTTTCACCGCATCGTGACGCAGCACAATATCGAGCAGGTGCTCATTTCCACCCCGAGAATATCGCACGAGCGCATTACTGAGATTCTGCGCGAATGCGAA
>DASYPX010000070.1:0-15880 GCA_036006125.1 Pyrinomonadaceae bacterium
ATTTGTTTTTTTGCTTCCGGCATTCTCTTTCGCGATGGAAGAGTTCCAGGAAGCCGCGCCACCGATCGCTCAACCGGCGCCCACAAACCGCCTCCGAGCGTGGCTGAAGACCGAGTCTGCCGTACGCGCGAGCGAGTTAGCTGTCGGCGCCTTGGCGATTGGCATCCTGTTTTGGCGACTTCAGTTTGCGACCACGGCGATCTGCTGCGGCGATTTCGACGGTTACTACCACATGAAGTGGGCGCGACTGCTTTGGGAAAACATCAAAGCAAAACAGTTTCGCCCTCCCACCTTCACCTGGCTCCCGCTTACCACTCTGAATCCCGGCGATTACGTCGATCATCACCTGTTCTTTCACGTGCTGCTGATTCCGTTCACCTGGTTTCGTGACATGCAGACCGGTGCAAAGGTGGCGACAGTAATCTTCGCGAGCATCGCGTTGTTCGCATGTTACTGGCTGATCGTGCGCTACGAAATACGTTATCGACTACTGTGGTTGCTGGCGCTGCTCGCATGCTCGGCGCCCTTTCTCTACCGCATGAACATGACAAAGGCGCCGCCTTTCGCGATTCTCTTTCTTGTCCTCGGTAGCTACCTAATGTTCGAGCGGAAGCATTGGCAATTGTTGCCGCTCGCGCTGGTTTTCACGTGGACTTATGACTTGTTCGTGTTGCTTGTGCTCGCGGCCGGGATTTGGACAGCCGTCGTCGCCTGGACAGAAGAGCGGCTTGAGTGGCGTCCGTTAGCTTACGTGGCCGCTGGTTGCGCCCTTGGCCTGGTCATCAATCCATACTTTCCGCACAACCTGCATCTGTTTTGGGAGCACGCACGGGTGAAGATCACGCCGGCTGATTTCGCGACGAAAGTAGGTAACGAGTGGTACCCGTACGACACCCGTGAATTTCTCGCCAATTGTTTTGTCGCGCTGGTAGCGATGTTTGCCGGGTATCTCGCCTTTGACGGTAGCGATCGAAAGGCTTCGAAAAAGCCTCTTTACTTTCTGGTGCTGTCAACACTGTTGCTTGTAATGAACATGCGCTGGAAACGCTTCGCTGAATATTTTCCACCATTCGCTATTCTGTTTGCTGCATTCACTCTCGAGCAGTATTGGCGCGGGCGCGCGGTGTTTACGCGTCTGCCGGATGAAGTGCTCCAGGACTTGCAGCCGTTCCTCGATCGTCAAGAGCCGACGGACATCGCGAAAGAAAAGAAAAATGCTGATACGTGGCGCACCGTGAAGATCGCGCTCGCGGCGGCCGGGCTCGCCGCCATTTTTCTGATCAATGTGCACCAGACGACCGGGGACATTTCCGGCAGCGAGCCGCGCGACTATTACTCGCAGGGAGCAGCGTGGATGCGCACGAACATTCCGGCGGGCCAGGTCGTCTTCAATACGGATTGGGACGACTTTCCGCGTTTATTCTATTTCGACCCCACCCACGCATATGTTTCGGGTTTAGATCCGACTTATTTGCTGGATCGGAGTCCGGATTTGTCTCAACTCTATGTAGACATAACGACCGGCGAGACGGAAGATCCCGGACCACTTATCAGAGATCGGTTCGGTTCACAGTGGGTGTTTACCGATAATACGAACGATCACGTGTCATTTATTGACAACGCGATAAAGAGCGGTTGGTTCGATATCGTTTACAAAGACAAACAGTGCCGCATCATGCACCTGCGCGCAGCGAAAGGCGAACCACCGGCTGACGAAAGCACAGACGATTCTGGCGGCGACACTGGCAACGACAACTCGCCCTAGAAAATCGGGGCGATAGCGCGACCGTTAGAAGCGCTCGAGAAAGCTCACAATGCAACGAGTGATCGCCTTACGTCAAAAGTACTGTATGGTTTTTCGTCGCTTAGCGAGGATCTGAATTTAGCCCGGCCTTTCAAGGCCGGGACCGCTGGTGCGTTGAGATTTGCGTCGCGTTAGCGACGCTTGAGTCCGAATTCACGCGTCGCTAGCGCGACGCACGCCCGTTTTCGTCAATCTTCCCGGCCTTAAAAGGCGGGGCTAAATTCAATGCGCCGCTACGCGACGAAAGCCGTGTCGTTTCTATGTCGATAACCTTTGAGGCAAAGCAGCGATTGATTCCAATTTGCTTCGGTGTCAGCCTCGTCCTGACTGGTTGTCACCAGGCCGCCACCCCGGCAAACAATGACAACACTCCGGACACTTCAACATATCGCCCACTCGCCACGCCCGCAACAGAATTCGAGCAGAAGCTGAAGATGATGCGCGACGGCGGTTTTCGTTATGTGTGGGTGTTTCGCAAGCTCGATGGAAAAGAATTCACGCACGAAGACACGGAAATCCTTCACACTAATGCGCCGAAGGTTGTCGATTGGATCGGCACCGATGATCGGAAGACATTTATCGCAGGGTCAAACGTTGTCATCCCGCCAGAGAATGAGCCGGAACTGAAGAAGCGATACAAGATTGAGGACCTGTCCGGAAAATGATCCACTGATCCATTGATTCAATCATTCAATGAATCAATGTCTAAGACCACTTTCCCAAACTGCGCGCGATCTTCGATTAACTCATGAGCCTTTCGCGCCTCCGCGAGGGGCAGTGTGCGATCGACGACGGCGCGAATCTGTCCGGACTCGATGAACTTCATCGCTGCCAGCAGGTCAGCCTTCGAGCCCATCATTGAACCGAGAATCGTCAGGTGCCGATAGAACACGTGGCGCAAGTCGGTCTTCGCGTCGAAGCCGCTGGTGGCGCCGCACGTGACCAAGCGGCCGCCTTTCTTCAAAGACAAAATCGAGCCGGGCCATGTTGCCGCACCGGTATGTTCGAATACGACATCGACACCGCGGCCGTTTGTCAGCCGCCTCACTTCTTTCGGCCAATCACTTTGGGTGTAGTTAATTGTCACGTCCGCCCCGAGTTCGCGTGCTTTGGTCAGCTTCTCCTCTGAACTCGCCGTTGTGATCACGCGCGCGCCGCGCAATTTCGCGACCTGAATTCCAAGTGAGCCGACGCCGCTGCCGGCCGCGTGGACCAGGATGTCTTCGCCCGGTTGCACGTTCGCGCGCGCCACCAGCATGTGCCACGCGGTCAAAGTAACCAAAGGCAAGGCAGCGGCTTCGGACCAACTGAGACTCCTCGGTTTTCGAATCAAGTTGACGCCCGGCACCGCCACAAACTCAGCGTAGCCGCCATCGCGTCGATAACCGATCATGTCATAGTCGTCGCACATGTTGTCGCGGCCCGCGAGACATTCAGCGCAATGACCGCAAGACACGCCCGGCTGAATCATCACCTCGTCGCCGGCGTTCACCCATGTTACTAGCTCGCCGACTTCGCGCACGACGCCGGCAATGTCGTCACCGAGAATGTGGGGCAGAGGTATCTTGATGCCCGGCAGTCCGTTGCGCACCCAGACGTCGAGGTGATTCAACGCGCAAGCGCGCACTTCGACCAACACCTCGTTGGCTTTGATTGTCGGTTTGGAAACTTCGGTGAGCTTCAGAACTTCAGGCCCACCGTGCTGTTCGAAGACGACGGCTTTCATAGTGCGCAAAGTGCAAAGAGCCAAGTGCAAAGTGCCGGACGCTCTTTGCTCTTAGCTCTTCGCCCTTACCTCTTTCAGCTTTAGCAGGTCATTGCTTTCCCGCTTCGATACCCTTGTTCACTTCATCGATCGCATCCTTAATGATGTCGATCGCGCGCGCGCGGTGGCCGCCTTTATCCGACGTGGCGTGGTCCAGATTGTTCTTCGCGCTTTCCAAAGCCGCGAGCGCCGCGGTCATATGCGGTTGGTCTGGCGCCGCGCTGAAGATGGCGTGATTATGCCGGCGATCGAAAGCCATGCCGGCGTTGACCTCCGCAATTGCCTGATTTGTGAGCTGGATCGCCTTGACGCGATGACCACCTTTGTCAGGAATCGCTTTTTGCAATTCGCTCTTGGCGGTCAGCAAATCGGCGCGTGCTGCGCGCATGAACGGTTGATCGCCCGCAGCGAGTCCCGCCACGGTGAATATCAACAAAGCAAGAACTGCCAAAGGAATTCGTGCTTTCATTGCTAAGACTCCTTTCGAAATCGTTGAATTATTGGATGAGACAAGAAGCGGCGATAAGGTACTACAAACATCCCGTGCCGGACAATAAATTCATTTCGCTTTCGTTATCGCGGTTTTTCGCAAAGCACGGCCGGCAAGCGTTCCTGTGAATTTGCCGTCCGCGACTGCCAGCTGGCCGTTGACGATGACGAAGCGCATTCCTTCCGAAAGCAACTCAGGCTGCTCGTAGGTCGCGCGATCAGTGACTTTGTTTGGATCGAACACAATTACATCCGCGAAGTAACCTTCGCGGATTAGCCCGCGCTCAGGGATACGAAACGTTTCGGCGGTCAGTGCGCTCGAATTTCGCACCATGAATTCCAGGGAGATCACTTTGTGCTGGAAAACGTATTCGTGCAGCTTCTTCGGGAACGTGCCGTACTTCCGCGGATGTCCGGTCGAGCCATCTGAGCACGTCATCACAAACTTATCCTTCATGAAACGGCGAATGTCTTTTTCACTCATGTTGAACGACGCCACGCCCGCTCCGCCTGCGGTCTTGATGATTTCGAGCGCGGCTTCGACGGGCGTCTTGTTCATTTCCTGCGCGATCTGATTCAGGCGCTTCCCCACGTATTGTCGATCGCGCGAGTCAATGATCAGCAGAGACTCAGCACCGCCCCGGCGTTTCAAGTTTTGCTCCATCTCAGCAATCAGACGGGGCCGGGTTTCCGCGTCATCGATGTTCTGAAGCAAGCGACTTTGTCCGCCAATCTCAGCCCAACGTGGCACCAACGACGCGGTCAGGCTCGAGCCGGATGCTTCGTATGGATATTGACAGGCGGTGGCATCGATACCTGCGCGCCGGGCTTTCTTCATCAGGTCAATTGCTTGCTGGCTCTGTCCCCACACATCCGGGCCAAGCGCCTTGATATGCGAGATATGCACCGGCATGTGAGCTTCGCGACCGATGCGGATCGTTTCGCTAATCGCGCCCAGCAGTCCAATCGTGTACGACCCCTCGTCCCGCATGTGGGTGTCATAGATGCCACCTTTGGCTGCTGCGACTTTCGCCAGCTCAATGACTTCTTCTGTTTTGGCGTAGCTCTGCGGCGCGTAATACAAGCCGGTTGACATGCCAAAAGCGCCGTCATCCATCGCCTGCGCGATGAGCTTCTTCATCTCTTCCAACTGCTCGGACGTAGGTTGCGCGTCCGTTGAGCCCAACACGCGCCGGCGAACCGTCCCAAAACCCGCGAGCAGCGCCGCATTCGTACCGACGCCTTGCTGATCCCACTTGCTCAGCGTTTCGCCGATGTTCGAGGGGCCGCCGCCATCGTTACCGGTTACGACGGTTGTCACGCCCTGCATTAGGTAGGGCTCGTTTGTTTTTCGGGCCGCGTCCGAGAGATCTTCGATTGTATGGGTGTGTGGATCGATAAATCCGGGTGCGACGATCATCCCAGTCGCATCAATCGTACGCGCGGCGGTGATACGCGACTTTTGGGCGTCGCCGACGAAAACGATGCGATCGCCGCGAATCGCGACATCAGCTTTGCGAGCCTTCCGGCCAGAACCATCAACCAGTTTGCCGTGCAGAATCAGAATGTCGACCTGATCAGAAGCGCTTGTGACAATGGCAGACGGTGTAAAGTTCGCCATTATGGACAAAAGCAAGACGCCGGCGATGAGATAAGAGAGTCTCTGAATCATATGAATAATCAGGGCGACAGATTGTTAAGCGAGTTGTAGATTCTGTCAATCACTCTTCTTAAAGCGACTTTTTGGAACCGCATACAGCTTTCCTGAGTTACAATCTGTGCGTTCCTCTCCCGTTGCCATGTTGGCTACTTCGGCCAGGTCACCGCTTTCCCCTAAATCAATTGAAAAGGATTCACGTGATGAAAACTCGTTTACCAATGCTTACGGCGATGTTCATCATCGGTTCTGCGGTTCCCGTTTTGTCTCAGGAACGTTGGCAGCGCTTGCCCCCGCCGCGTGACGCGCAATTCTACGCGCCGCGAAACAAACTCGAAGAATTTGAATCGCGCACATCGACGCTGCTAATCAAGGGCCGTACCTGGGTTGCAACGTTGCGCACGGCGGCCGCCGCTACCCGCGTCGAAGCGACGGATATTCGCGATGCCGCAAACGGAACGCGCGCCGCCGGCGTAACGGTCGTCATGACAGGTCCTGCTGCAGGCGCTGAAGTCCGTTGCCTGATCGATTATGACGAAATCGATTCGCTGGTACGCGCGTTCGATGCGATGGAGAAAGCCGACGACTCGGTAACGAAACTGAGCAACTTCGAGGCGCACTACCGCACACGCGGCGACTTCGAAATAATCGTTTTTAAGCAGCTCACCGGGGGTATTGCGGCAGCCATTGAAGGCGGCTTCTTTGAACGATCGCGGATACTGCTTACGCTGGAAGAGTTCACGCGACTACGTTGGATGATCGTGCAGGCGAAAGAACGGCTCGACGAAATCAAATAGCGGTCGCGGCGTCATATTCAATCTAAGGGAGAGCTTGAAGATCAGGCTCAACCCATTCAGCTTTCGCTTGCGGCGACGCCAACAGATCTGGCGAGTAATGCCGGCTGATCAAGTCCTTTTCGGCACAATGTTCGATCAAAGCGTTCGCCAACACCGGCAGGCTTTCATTCCCATGCTTTTCGACGAAGCACGACACAATGCGTAACCAGAACAATGTGATGGTTTCGTGGTAGCCGGTTTTCCCGTAGGTCTCTGCGAGCCGCCGAATTCCACAGGTAACTTTGTTGGTTGCTTCTGCAAACGGCAGATTCCGGACATACCACAACGCCACCGTCAGATGCTGGTAGTGACGAAACTCGGATGGATGAAAAGTGCACGCCTCGAACGACTCGACCAAGGCGCGAATCTCTGATTCGGTTTTGTAGTAAGTCTTCATAACGTCTTCTCCATGGTGACGCCAGTCTGTGGACAAAAAAATTGAGGCGGACCGATTAACGATCCGCCTCATGTTTGTTGAGCTTGAACTCTTGTTTACTTGGCAGCAGCCTGATTTACTCGAGCGGTCAAGCGCGACTTGTGACGCGCGGCGGCGTTGCGATGCAACACGCCCTTCTGCACGGCCTTATCGATTTCTGAAACGGTTGTGGGCAACATCTCAGTGGCGCTCTTACCGCCTTTTTCCAAGGCACTGCGCAGCTCTTTTACGGCAGTCCGCAGACGTGACCGGTTGCTGCGATTAACGACGCGACGGCGCTCATTCTGCCGGACGCGCTTTTCTGCTGATTTGTGATTAGGCATTCAAAGTCTCCGAATTTCTGAAAAGTCCGGCGCCAAGGACGACGATTTGGTCCTAGCGCGAAATTAGAAACTATAGGGACGCGGCAGGGCAGTGTCAAGACAACAAAGGCCCGCTCGAGAGCGGGCCTTTGTGCTTGACGTTAACCATCGCCGAATTAACCGTTCACCTGAACCGACCGAAGAATGTTCTGGAAAACATTCTGGTAGTTGGCGAAGTCGTCATTTGGCGCCACCGCAATCATATAAAGCACTCCGCCATTGCGGAGTTGCGTCGTGATCACCGTGACAATTTCCTGACGACCGGTTGCCTCGTTCACGTTGTTCAGGGCAATCGAGAGCGCATTACGGCCATCGATCGTGGTTTGCATGTAACCTCCGCGCGAACGCAGATTACCGTTGCCTTGTTGCAGGCTGTTTATGAATTCGTTTGTCGCCTGCTGCAGACTCCGGCTGTTAGGTTGGAAAACCCCGAAATTGACGCCGTGAGTAAAGACGGACTGCCCGTTTGTCGAGCCGTACGCCCCTGACGGCGCAAACCAAATCGAGTTGCCGGAATCAGAGACCTCACGCCAATTTTCCGGAACGCTCACCTGCGCAACATTCAACACAGAGTAGTTGCGGAAACGCGATGACGGAGAGTCAACCCGTCCGCTTGGTGGATTACCGTAGCCCGTGCGATCGCCAGTGCGATCGCCATTCGGGTACGGGTCGCCCTGGTTCGGATAACGCCGACCGCTACGCTGAATTTCCGCCATCGTCTGCGCGCGCGGATATCCGCGCAGCCGCTCGTTCACCGCGATGAACTGGCGATTATCGCGCGGAACATTTCTGACTTGCAGAGACTGCGCTTCCTGATTGATTCGTTCGTAGCGATTCGCCGGGCTTGGGTGATCGCTGAAGAAACCGCCACCACCGCCGCCTTGTCGTTGGATGGTCTGAAACATGTTCGCGAGTTCGCGCGGGTCGTAGCCGGCGTTGGCCATGATGCGCGCGCCGAGAAGGTCCGCTTCAGTTTCGTATTCGCGACTGAACTTCAGAAAGTAAACACCGACCGAACCTTGGGCAACCTGGCCTAACCCCGGACCACCAAAGATGGTTCCCGCAATTCCGGCGATACCGGCAAGCAGGCCATACTTCTGCGCCTTCGTAGCTTGCGCTGTCCCGTGGCGCAAGGCGACGTGACTCAATTCGTGAGCCATCACGCCGGCCATTTCGCCTTCGCTGCGCGCGGCCTGGATCATTCCGCGATTCACGTACATTGGTCCGCCCGGCAGAGCGAATGCGTTGATGTCGCTCGCGTTTATGACTCTGAAATAGTAACGAAATTCAGGATGCTGAAACTCAGGAGGAATCGCCGTCACCAGTCTCTGGCCGACTGATTCCACGTAACTCTGCACTTCTGAGTCGCGCAGCAGCGGAAACTGCTGTTCGGCTTCGGCGGCTGCTTGCCGTCCCACCTTAACGTCGTCCGATGGGCTGTACTTGTTGCTGTGATATTTGATTTGCGTTTGGCCAAAGGTCGCCAGCGGCGTCGCGATCAGTGCCAGAGCGAGCAACCAGGCCGCCCATCGCGCCGCAAATCTCGTGTTAACGTTTCTCATTCCAATCTCCCTCCAAATAATTCAATCAATGGAAGAACTGTTTTGATGCTCTTCGTTCACATTTAGCCGCCATTGGACTATCAATTCGGGTGCCACGATCCCATTGGTTCAAGTGAGCACCGATTTCTTACAGAAATCTTGCAGGCCCCTCCTGGCAGCCCATTCTTCGGGGCTAATTATTCGCATCGTAATCAGACAATTTTGGAACGCGTTTCAATTTCGTTGACTGGCAGCCCATTTCGTTCAAAGACCAGAGTGCACCAGAAGCTCGGAGGCCGTCCAGCATTTTTCGCTTCACTCCCGTTCGCGGGATGTTAAGCTGTCACAGCGCTCGTGGCGCGAGTGAGATGCAGGCTGAAACTCTCAATTGTCCAAACTGCGGCGCGGCGATTTCGTCGGATTCGTCGCGCTGCCAGTATTGTGAATCAAAGCTCGCGACCATCGCATGCGGCTCGTGTTTTGGGATGATGTTCATCGGCAGCCGGCACTGCCCGCATTGCGGCGCTGTGGCATCGCCAGAGACGCCTGCGGAGTTGTCAGCTCTAAAATGTCCGCGTTGCAAAGTCGAAATGTCATCGATCACAATCGGCGGCGAGGCGATCCGCGAATGTCAAAAGTGCAGCGGGCTGTGGTTGGACGTTGCCGCCTTCGAACGAATTTGCGCCAGCCGCGAACAGCAATCGGCTGTGCTCGGCGTGGCTTCAACTATTCCCGGACACTCAGTTAATTCATCTGCTGAACCAATTCAGGTTTCCTACATCCCTTGTCCGCAGTGTGGACAGTTAATGAATCGCATGAATTTCGCGCATTGCTCAGGCGTTATCGTCGATGTTTGTCGCGGGCACGGCACGTGGTTCGACGCGCCGGAATTGCGCGAAATTGTGGAATTCATACGTGCCGGTGGACTGGAGCTCTCGCGCCAGAAGGAAAAGCGCGCGATCGAATTTGAACGGCAGGAACTGGAGCGAGATCGGCTGCTCGCAACGCGCGTCGTGATAGGTGGATCTTCATCAGACGACGAGCGCATCGGCGGCCTGTCGGCCGCGCGCGGACTGTTGAAGTTCCTGATCGAGTAATCAGCATTTCGCGGCCACACACTTTAGGTTTGTTACTCCGTCACCGGCAAAGATTGCGGCACAGGCATGAAGTCTATGCTACTTGTCGGGTCTTGCCTGATTGACTACCCACGGTGGCTTATACTAGGAATCTACAGAATCTCTTAAAAGGTACTGGGCATGTCTGGCGTAAGTGTCGTCATCACTACTCATAACCGTATCCAGCTTCTTCAACGCGCAATTGAGAGTGCGCGGCAAGCAGGCTCCGATCTTGAGCTGGTTGTCGTTGACGACTGTTCGACGGATGATACACAGGAATTTTGCACAAGCCTCTCGGATATTCGATATGTGCGGTTGAGCCGTAACCAGGGGCTGGCATGCGCTCGGAACGTTGGTATCGCTGAGAGTTCATCCGAGTTCATCGCTTTCCTCGACGATGATGATTTGCGATTGCCAGGTTCACTCGACAAACAGCTGCGGGTGCTCATGGCGGATCACCGCGCGGCTTTTTGTTATGGTCAGACGCTCATCGGCGATGCGCGGCGACAGCTTCCAACAGGCGAGATCTATCCGGCTGTGTTGCCAAAGGGCGATATCTTCTGGGATTTGCTGGAGCATAACTTCATTCCAATGCCTTCGGTTCTCGCGCGCAAGTCAACTCTGCTCAAAGAAGGTGGTTTCAATACGGACCTTAGTCTCATCGAAGATTGGGATATGTGGCTTCGTCTTAGCGAACACTTTTTGGTGATAACAGTCGAAGAGCCGGTTGCAATTTATCGAAAAGCGAGCGTTAGCTCATATCAAATGTGTTCAAAGTCGTCCGAACTCTGCAAGCAGGCGTTACGGGTTCAGCATATGGCCCTAAATCGGTCGCGCGCCCGCGCAGCCCCTGCCGCAAAACGCCGCTACGTTCGGCGAAAATTTCGCGATCGCGCATATGAGATAGTGATGACCGAAGCAACTAACTCGATCCACGATGGTGACAAAAAATCAGCCCGTGCAAACCTGCGCGATGCTTTTCGTTTTCGCCCACTGCGAACACTGGCAAGTGGTCGCTTACCATGGCTGGTCGCGTTGCGCTAATCAGCATTGGCCAAACTATAGATCAAATTATGAAGATTGCTCTTTGCAAGAGTCAGTTCTTTGGACCGGTGAGTGGCGCTGATGAAATTATGGTGAGTTACGCGACTAGCTTGCGCCGTGCCGGGTGCGACGTCGATGTCGTGGTGTTATACAAACCCACTGATAACGATCGCTTTGGCCGGAGGCTGCGGCAGGCGGGAGTAGAGGTCGTTAATGTTATCGATCACTCGATTGCGTTCATGATCTTGCGGAGCGTGCGCGGCCTGATCTCAAGTTTCCTGTTGTTATTCCTCTTGATTCCACGGGCTGAAGTGGGTCTACGCAAAATATGGCAGGTATTGATCGATCTGATCTCCCGAGCTCATTACCAAAAGTGCCGGGCATTCTTCTCTCGCTGTCGCTATGATTTGCTGCATGTATTCACACCCGATACCGGAGCCACTCTGATGATTCGCGCCGGCAAAGAAGCAGGGATTCCGGTTCTGTATCACGAGATGGGAACACCAAATCATCTGCCGGCACTCGAGCCGTATTATCGGCGACTGGAGAAGGTGCTGCCGCTGTGTTCTGAAGTCGCAGCACTGTCTCCAATCCTCGCCCGGGAATGGTTCGAGCGCTTTCCTTTTTTGTCGTCAGTTTCGGTATTGCCGCTGATTACTGAAGACTCTGAAACACTGAACATTTCGACGAAGCTCGTCACAGGCATCAACAACGAAACCATCTTCGGATATGCCGCGCGGATCGAGTCGGGTAAAGGGCCGTTTGTGCTGGCTGAGGCGATGGCCCAGTTGCGACAAAGGCGCAATGATGTGTTGGTGCGTTTAGCGGGAACAGGCCCGTCAGTGCAGGAACTGAAAACGCGCGTGCGTCAATTAGGGCTCGATGGTTCGTGGGAATTTGTCGGTTCCTATGAGGGAACAGTAGGTCGCAGCGCGTTCATGCGCACGCTGGACGCCTTCGTATTGCCTTCGTTCGCTGAAGGCACATCGAAAAGCATTATTGAGGCTATGGCGCACGGTTTACCAATCATTACGACAAATGTTGGCGGTTTGCCCGATCTACTTACACCCGCCGTCGGCATTTTGATTCCTCCTGGAGACAGCTCAGCACTGGCCGACGCGATGCACTGTCTGGCGTCAGATCCCGAGCTGCGCAAAAGAATGGGCCAGGCGGCACGTGATCGGTATCTCAAATTATTCGCGCCGGATGCCGTACTCTCAATGCTCATAAGCACCTACTCGCGTCTAGCTGGTGTTAACGGGCACGGCGAGCTAACCGGCCCGTTGAATAGAAGACACCCATGGGCGGGGAACAACGGTCGGTCTTAGACTCAAGGGGATTTAGGTTTCCAAGATCTGCAGTAATGCCACCAGACAAACTGAGGATTGCTTTCGCGACCCCGGAATATGTAACCGAAAGTCATTTCGACGGCGGATTAGCTAATTACATAAATCGAGTTTCCAAAATACTGGCCGACCTCGGTCACGATGTTCATGTCGTAACACTTTCGCTTAAAGATGAAAGGGAATTTCAGCATGAACGGGTGATGGTTCATCGGATTACGCTCAAGCGTGGCTGGCAGGCTTTAAACCGCCTGACCCGTTACTCGTTACCGACGACGCTGCACTGGCTTAACTTCAGTACTCAGGTTTATCGCAAACTAAGACAACTCCACCAGCAACACGCTTTTCACTTAATCCAGTACCCCAATTACTCCTCGTGCGGCATTTTTTCGATTCCGTTCTTGCGCACAACTCACGTGATTCGGGCTTCTTCTTATGGACCCGCCTTGAATGATGCTGCGGGAATAATACGAAACTTTGACTTTGCTTTGGCCGACCTTTTGGAGGCACTTCAATACAAACTTACGCGGAATGTCTACGCCCCAAGTCATGCAATGCAGCAAACACTCGCGCAGAAAGTCGGGCTCAAAGACGTGGCACTTATTCGCACACCGTTTTATGTGGAAACTCCCAACTGGGACAACACAATCTTTGATCGATTTCTTAAAGGCAAGAAATACCTGCTCTACTTCGGCCGCTTTCAGCTGCACAAGGGGTTTCATATTCTGGCGCAAGCTCTACCGCGTTTTCTGAATCGTTACCCGGAGGCATATGTCGCTCTTGTAGGTAGAGACATGGAGACTAGTTTAGCCTCGTCCATGGCTGCTTTTGCGCGAGCACAATGTGGTGCTGCTGCCGCACGACTAGTGCTGCTGGAAAATCTGCCACATACTCAGTTATATCCAGTTATCGCCGGAGCACATCTGGTCGCTTTGCCATCTTTAATAGACAATTTGCCCAACACTTGTTTGGAAGCGATGGGTCTGGGCAAAGTTGTAATCGGCACGAACCGCACAAGTTTTGAGGAGCTAATAACCGACGGTGTGAACGGATTTTTAGTGAGTCCAGATAACCCCAGGATGTTGACAGAAAAGATGATCTCGGCCTGGATAGATCCGAGAGTGGAAGAGATGTCGGCGGCGGCCAGGAGACGGATATTAGAATTCGCTCCCGACAACACCATAGCCGCACTGCTGAGCTATTATTCGGAAGTAGTCGACGGGCGAAAAGTGAAAGCGCATGATCGCAAGGAAGATCAGCAGAAGGATCAAGAGTAGTTGGATTGAACTTAGACCAGTCAAACCAACTAAAATTGTGGGCGTAGGTCTTCCCAAAACGGGAACTACGACACTGGGATATTGCTTCAGACGTTTCGGGTTCAAACATCGTACCTTCGACATGGATCTCGCGCTCCAGGTTAAAAGGAACCATCTGAACCAGGCGCTTAAGGAAGCTGAGAAGTATGAAGCGTTTGAAGACTGGCCGTGGTTCTTAATCTACCGAGAACTGGATCAAAGATTTCCGAACAGCAAATTCATTCTAACTTTAAGGAAAGATACCGCCACTTATGTGACAAGCTTGAAAGGCCATCACAACCGTGAGGGAATCAGAGAGCCTGGCTTCGTGAAGCCACACTATTGGGACGAGGTTTTCGGAGTTGAGCCGGCGCAATGGGATTATCAGAAATCGGCCCAGCGATACGAAAGACACAACCAGGCAGTGTGCGAGTATTTTGGCGATAGAATCAACAGAGATCTGTTGGTGGTCTGTTGGGAAAATGGCGATGGTTGGGCCGAGTTAAGCAGATTCCTTAATAAACGATCTCCTCACGAACCGTTTCCGCATTTGAGATAAGGCACAGACACTGCATGATGCGCGGCCACGCAACGCACAGCAGTTTATCCAAGCCGCCATTTAGAACAACAAGCCGCCGGCTATTGACGGTTCGAACAATCGCCAATGTCATTCGTAAAAAAGAATAGAAAGATCCTCGAAATCGGGGTGCTAGCGTTAGCGGGGATTTCTGCTGCGGCTATCGCACAATGGTGCATGTCTTTAGACATCAGCGTAAGTCCTGACTCCGTAGTTTATTTGAGCGCCGCTGATCGGCTGGTCCAGGGGAGAGGCCTTACTCCGATTGGCTATCATTACTCTCCATCGATTCCGAGCGGTCGGCCGCTGATTAGCTTCCCTCCCGCGTATCCATTGCTCCTCGCTTCGACAAGTCTGTTCACGAGTAACAGTGTAGCCGGCGCGAAATACATACACTCGTTCCTACTTGCAGCAAATATCTTTCTGCTTGGCCTAATCATCTACATTTCGAGTCGATCTATATGGGCCGCATTGTGCGCGACGGGATTGTTCCTAACTTCCTACCCCCTCCTGAGTACTTTCACCATGGCGCAGTCTGAGCCGCTCTTTATTTTTTTCCTGTTGTCGACTTTGCTTGGAGTGGTCTTTTACATTCAGACACGTCAACTATGGCTATTACTAGTGTGCGCCGGTACGGCGGCGGCGGCGTTAATGACACGTTACGCCGCGCTCACCATTCTGGTGCCATTGGTTTTGACGGTTCTTATCCAGAACGGTCCGTCACGTGGGCGTTTGAAACACGCTGTGCTAATAGCAGCCGTTGCACTTCTACCCTTCGTCGGATGGGTAATACGCAACAGGCTGGTCGCAGGCTCATCAACGGGCCGGTCGTTGGCTTTCCACCCCATCGGAACAGTTGCGGTAAAGACGTTTGTTGAATCTCTAATGCTTCTTTTCACTCCATATGCGCTGCCTAATCTTGTCGAGCTATTGCTGGTCACGATTGCCGCAATAGTTGTTGTATGGGAACTGTGGGTGGGCCGCCGTGGTCAAACAAGTTCAGCTAATCATTGCGTCAGGTTCTTTTCGGCAGTCATGGTTGCTGCGTATGTGATTTTCCTGGCGAGTTATAATTCGTTTGCCGATCCCGCTGTCGATCTCGGACCGAGGGTGGCCCTGCCTGTTTACGTATTTGGCATCATTCTTGTCTTTTCACTTGTCGACTGGGAAAGCCCAGTTGGCCACCGCCGCAGACTTTTTTGGTCGATCATTCTTTCGTCGCTGGTCTTGTTCACCGCGAACCTCCGGCCCGCTGCCAATTGGGTGTTGTTCAGACATCGTGCGGGCGAGGGATTCACTAGCCGCGCCTGGAAAGATTCCGAAACTGTGGGATTTTTGAAAACTGTCCCTTTGCAAATGGCTGTTTATTCAAACGCGGCTGATGCGTGCTACTTATATACAAAACGGGAAGCGCTGCGTCTCCCGGCTAAGTTCGATCCCACAGGCGCGCGCGTCAATACGGATTTTGCGACACAAATGGCCATGTTGCGGGAAGATCTGATCAAGAACCGCGCTTTGATTGTTTACTTCGACAGAATTAACTGGCGCTGGTACTTGCCCGACCGGCATGAGCTGGAAGAAACATATAAACTGCCAGTGTTGACTCGCTTTGCGGA
>DASYPX010000071.1:0-2902 GCA_036006125.1 Pyrinomonadaceae bacterium
TGGGCGGTCGTTCACTTGAGGATGTGAAGCGGGAATTAAACGACCGGGTGCGCGCAAATGAGCTTGATGGCTATGTGATTATTCCTCCCGACATTCTCGGCAATGGAAAAGCGGAATTCTACGGACGGAATACCGGCGACATCTTCACGCGGGAAACAGTTGCCGATCGGCTGAGTCGCGCCGTGCGCGAGCAGCGACTCTCCGAAAACAAGATCGACCAGCGCGTATTGCGTGAAGCGAGCCGGCGCGTCTCTCTTGTCAGCACAAAAATCAGCGCGCAAGGAGAGGAAAAAGTCGGCGGCAGCGGCTTCATGTTCGTGTTTTCGTTTGGTCTGCTGATTTACATGAGCGTATTGCTCTATGGCCAGATTGTGCTGGGCGCCGTTATTGAAGAGAAAGAAACTCGTATTGCTGAGATTCTTTTTTCGTCGATGCGCTCATTTCCGCTAATGATGGGCAAGCTGGTCGGAGTGTCTCTGGTGGCCCTGACGCAGCTCAGTATCTGGGGTTTGGCGTTTCTGGTCCTTGCCGGTTTCGGAGTCGGATTGGCGTCGGCGCAAGGGGTGCCGATCAACCTTCCGCATGTCCCGCCAATCGTGCTGGTTTATTTCGTCCTGTTCTTTCTGCTGGGCTACTTTATCTACGCGACCATCTACGCGCTGATCGGATCGATGGTGACGACGACGCAGGAGGGCGGGCAATTGGCGATGCCGATCGTCTTGATGCTCGTCGCCGGTTTTTATTTCGTGTTTCCAATCATCCGCAGCCCGAACTCGTCGCTAGCCTTTTGGGCATCAATGTTTCCGTTCCTGGCGCCTATTACCATGATGGTCCGGATCACGACCGAGACACCGCCGGCCTGGCAAATCCTTCTCTCGCTGACGATCGGTTTTGCCACGGTCGTCGTACTTATATGGTTGGCGTCCCGTATTTATCGAGTAGGAATGCTAATGTACGGAAAGAAGGCGACGATTCCAGAAGTTTGGCGGTGGGTCAGGCAAGCGTGACCGAAATGGTAAGCGCAAAGGGCAACGAGCAAAGCGTCAACTCGCGGAAATTTCTTTGCGCTTAGCCTTTTGTTTTTAGCACACAGGTATGCCGATTGAAATCGAGAAAAAATATCGACTAACGTTGAAGGATCGCCGCGCGATCGAAAAACACTTGCGGGCGCTTGGTTCGAAACCGAAACCGCTGGAGCACGAAGAGAACACTATCTATCGCGGCGGGAACTTGGGGTTCGGTCTGCGCGCCCTGCGTCTGCGACGCGTGAATGGTGAAGCGATTCTGACACTTAAAGAGCGTATCCCGACAGCGTCAGCAATCAAACACCAGAACGAAGATGAGACGCGCGTAAAGAACGCCGACGCCACTGATGCGATCTTGCGCGGCATTGGCTTTGAGCCGGCGCTGGTTTACGAGAAGCGACGCACGCGCTGGGACGTGGGGAGGGCAAAGGTGGTAATTGATGAGTTGCCCTACGGCTTATTCATGGAAATTGAAGCGTCAGAGAAAGAGATCAAGCGCGTCGAAAAACTTATCGCCGCAGAAGACCTTCCGGTTGTCCTCGAAACTTATCCCGCGATGACGGCAAAGATAGGAAAGCGAAAACGGAAGGGGATTATCGAAGCGAGATTTGGGAAGAAGAGGCTTGAGGGCAGGAGGCTGGAGACTAGAGGCTAGAGGCTGGAGACTAGAGAACGCGTATCTAGCCTCTAGTCTCAAGTCTCTAGTCTCTAGCCTCTCCGTTAATAATTCCGATCGCGCACTTCCACTCTCTGAATCGAAAACACCACGCGCATGGTCTCCGGCCGGCGATCGATTGACGCTGGGACAAACGCCGCGTTGTTTCTCAGTGCTGCCTGGAAATCGTCAAGCATCCGCCGGTCGCGCGGTGCATGCATGACGTCGGCCAACGATGCTGCGCCATTGCTAAATACGTCGGCAACCACGACCATTTCGTCACGACTCTCATTTTGCGAGTGGTTGTTCGCCAGATTCAACGTCGCGATGCCGCCTTCCGGATTCAGGCTGGGCGACTCGGCATTGTAAGGTTTGCGCAAAGCTGCGTAGTTAGTTGGGGTAATCGGCTCGTAGATGTTGTAAGTTCCGGATTCGACGGCGACGGTGAAATCATTCAGCGCGCCAGCGGCCTCATGCAGCGCAATCATGTGCGGGCGCAAAGCCAAAAAGACCAGACTGAACAGAATAATCGACATCACCGAGCTGAACGCGTAACGCATTACGCGCGGTTGTAGCCAGACAGAAATGTAGTCGACAAAAACTTCGCTCTTCGGTGCTCGACGCCGCGCGCGTTGCACCACGACTTCGGCGCGGACGGCGTTCTGGATAGTTGAAACCAGATTCGTTGGCGCTGACTGAGTCTGGATTGTTGCCAAACGGAGGCGAAGCGCGCGGAACTGCGCCAGTTGAGATCGACAAACGGGACACACTTCCATATGCCTATCGCAACGGGCACGCTCGTCCTGGGCTAGCCCGTCATCGCAATAGAGCGGAAGCAATTCCTGGATTTCGTCACAAGACATTTTAGATTTTGATTTGTGATTTGCGACTGGTCGGTTCCTTGAAAACCTCAAAAATCGCAAATCCAAAATCCCAAATTCTCTTCGTGAATGGCTGGCCAACCCCGGCTGCTCTTCCCTGGAGCAACGCCGGCTCGAAAAGATTGGGGCATGTTGGTTCGTCAATCATTGGGGTGAACGACACGTGTTGTTGCTGGCACGTTTTCAAACTCACCCGTTCGATCTTCTCACCGGCCTTTTCCGCCGAGCCGTCACTTCGACCCTTTTGGCACCGAGTTCTCCGTGAAGCCGGGGCAGGCCAACCATTCACTTTCGATTTACAAAGAGCTTTCAAGTTTCCGTCGCAGTTCCAGCCGCCCACG
>DASYPX010000072.1:0-2440 GCA_036006125.1 Pyrinomonadaceae bacterium
GACAAAGGCGATGGTTTCTTCACCGAGGGCGACAACACCACGGGCGAATGGAAACCGCAGAAGGGTTTCTTCTGGACCGGCGAGTTTTGGTCCGCAGAGCTTTGGCAACTCTACGCGAAGACGAAAGATGAACGCTTTCGACGTTGGGCAGAGCTTTGGAACGCTCGGTTCCTGGGAAAAGAAGGGACCGAGAATCACGATACCGGCTTCATTAACTATTACTCGTCGGTGCTTGGCTACCGGCAAACGAAAGATGCGAAGTATCGTGAAGGGGGGCTGCGAGCCGCCGCGCGCTTGCAGGAACTTTTTAATCCGAAGACTGAACTGGTGGCCGCATGGAGTGTCAACGGCGACGACACGATCATCGACACGATGATGAACCTGCAAATCTGGTGGTGGGCTTCCCGCGAGACGAATGATCCACAGTGGCGCGCGCTCGGATTAAAGCATGCGCTAAGATCAGCCGAATGGCTCATTCGTCGTGACGGTTCGGTTGCTCAATCTGTTCACTACAATCCCGGCGATAACCGGCAGGAATTCTTCTCGTCGCAAGGCGCCAACAGCAATCTGAAATTCCCGAACACTGCCAAACCCGGGGAGAAGGTTTTCACGCACACGCATCAGGGGTTTGCCGCGGACACGACCTGGTCGCGCGGAGCTGCGTGGGCGCTGTATGGCTTTACAGTCGCGTATGGCGAAACAAAAGATCCACGGATGCTGGCTACGGCCGAGAAGGTCGCTGGTTACGTTTTAGATCATCTGCCGGAAGATGGCGTGCCGTGGTATGACTTGACGGACGAAGGCGTGCACTTTCGCAACCGCGATACATCGGCGGCGGCGATCATGGCGGGTGGATTGCTTCGCCTTTCAGAATTAACATCGGATCAGACCCGAGCGGCGAATTATCGACGCGAAGGCGAGCGCATCGTGCAGTCGCTCATCGATCGATATCTGACTCCGGTTTCGGCGGAGGATAAAACGCCGCCAGGCGTCTTGCGTCACGGCTCGAGCACGCGGCCGAGCGACGTGATGCTCGTTTATGGCAATTACTATCTGCTCGAAGACCTTTTGTGGCTCGACGAGCACGGAATTCATTGAATCATTGTTTCATTGATCCATTGGTTCAATGAGTCAATGGATCAATTTCTGACAGAGAAAGAAGCCGAACGAAAGGTAACAAGTCATGAGCGCACAAATGAAAGAAGACAGGCAACTAATTTTCCGCCATACCAACGCCAAAAAAGGCCGCACGATTTCGATCACGCCTGAGAACAGCGCGATGAAGCATCTGATTTATGGTCGCATAATTTTAGACAGCGAGGTCCCGCGCGCGAGCTTTTCGACGGGTGAATTAGAGTCGGGCCTAATTTGCCTTTCCGGAGAGTGCACAATCACCTGTGACGGGGTGACGAACAAAATAGATCAATACGATTCGATCTATTTGCCGCGCGATACCGAAGTCGAAATCATGACAGCCAGTTCAGTCGATCTGGTTGAATGCTCGGCCGAAGTAGAAAGGAGGTATCCGTTGCAGGTCGTGCGTTACGCGGATGTCGAGAAGGACAATTCGCTTAAGTTCAAGACCGGCGGCGCTTCGAATTCGCGCACCGTGAACATTACCTTGGGCAAAAATATAGAAGCTGGACGGATTCTCGCGGGTTTCACTACTTCAGAGCCGGGCCATTGGACCAGCTGGCCGCCACACGAACACGCGGCGATCCTGGAAGAGCTGTACGTTTACTACGACATGCCGCCGCCTGCTTTTGGGGTGCAATTCGTTTACACGAATCCGGACGAGCCTGAATTCATTGGCGTCGTACGCGACGGCGATGCGGTGGTCATGCCCAAGGGTTTTCATCCAAACGTGTCGGTGCCGGGACATCCGATCAATTTCGTCTGGATGATGGCCGCGCATCGCGAAGTCGAGGACCGCCAGTTCGGCGTCGTGACCGTGCAGCCCGGCTTCGATCAAGGAGGCAGCGGTTTGGAAGCGAGTCTTAAATAGAGGAGGTGATTATGACGCTTAACCGAATTGTCTTCGGCGGGATGGTCCTGTTTCTGATGACGACTCCGCTGCTGGCGCAAAGAAAACCGAGCGAGGCCACGCGTCCATTCGTCGTGATGTCGTCGCAATCGCTCGACGACTTACAGAAGACGTTGCAACCCGAAAACAAAACGTCTGAGTTGATCGACAGCGCAGGCATGCAATTGCGCGTAGCCGTGCAGCACGAAAAGAACAAGACCGGCGCCGCGGCAGAATTGCATGACGCTTCGGACGATGTCTACTACGTATTGGACGGATCGGCTACGCTGGTGTTGGGTGGCAAGCTTGACGATCCCAAAGAAACCGATCCGGGAGAATGGCGGAGCCCGCGCATCATCGATGGCAAGACTTTTGAAATCAAGAAGGGCGATCTGGTGGTCGTGCCGCGCGGGACTC
>DASYPX010000073.1:0-6268 GCA_036006125.1 Pyrinomonadaceae bacterium
ATCGCGCACCGCAGTCGATCGAACGACCACGTGAGCATCGCCAACGTTCTCAGCCGCATGACCTTCGGTAACTTCGACGCCCAAGGCTTCGAGGCGCGCGGTGACTTCGGACTTCTTTTGGTCCGAACCCGTGACGCGAAATCCGAGGTTTGCCAACACTTCGCCGATGCCCGACATACCGATGCCGCCGATGCCCACGAAGTGAATGTGCTGGAAAGGTCTGAACATAAGAATCAGTTGGCAGTGAGCAGTGCGCAGTGAGCAGTTACCATAAAGCCGTGCACTTCTAAAATTGAGTAACTTGTCATCAGTCTCTCCAACAACTGCTTACTGCTCACTGCTCACTGCTCACTGCCTCCTACTGCTCACCGTCTTCTCAATCAAGTCGACCGCCGCTTCCGCCGCGTCTCGTCTCGCCATCTTCCGTGCCGCCAATTCCATCTGCGTGATCTCATCAGAGGAAACAATCAGCGAGATAATCTCTTGCGCCAGACGTTCACCGCTGAGTTTATCCTGATGAATCATCCGTGCCGCGCCGGCCTTCTTGAGCGCTTCGGCGTTGCGCGTCTGCTCCAACTGACCCGGCAAAGGAATCATGATGGCGGCTTTCCCCGCAGCCATCAGCTCCGCGCTCGTGGTCGCTCCCGCACGCGAGATTATCAAGTCGTTCGCAGCAAAGGCGCTCATCATGTCGTCGATGTACTCACGCACATCCGCTCCATTCCAACCAGCTTCGTCGTACGCATTGCGCACCCTAGAAAGATCAGCGGCCCCTGTTTGATGCGTAACGTGCAACTGCTCATGGTGCTCTGCAAGATGCGGCAGTGCAGCAATCATCGCATCGTTAACCGCGCGCGACCCTTGCGATCCTCCAAACAAAAGCAGCGAAACTCTTTTTGGATCGCGTTGCTTGGCTTTTATCTCAAAGAACTCACGCCGGACTGGATTTCCCGTGACCACGCCCTTGCCGGGAAAGTAAGGCAGCGTCGCCTCAAATGACAGCGCCGCCGCATCAACGAAACCAGCCAAGCGCCGGTTCGTGAATCCCGGCACCGCGTTCGGCTCTACCAGGACCGTCGGCACACGCATGAGCGACGCTGTCATGAGGACCGGACCGCTCACGTAGCCGCCAACGCCCACCACCGCATCAGGCGCAAACGATTTGATAATGCGACGGGCGGCCAAAAAACTCTTCGGCAGAATCAGTAAGCCACGGAGCCTTTGCCGCAGCCCCATGTTCACCAGCCCCGCGCTTTCAATGAGCGAAAGTTCAAATCCCGCTTGCGGCACCAGACGATTTTCCAAACCACGCGCAGTGCCCACGAACCTCACGACTGACGACGGGTCGCGCCGCATGATTTCTTTGGCGACCGCGAGGCCCGGGTAAATGTGCCCGCCGGTACCGCCGGCAGCAATTAAGACGCGCATCACTTACCTGACGGCGCCGGCCATCGCGCGCTGTCCCAACGGACGCTTGCGGCGCGCGCGACGCGGAGGCTCCCACTCTTCTCCGTAATCGTCTTCGTCATAAACGCTGCGACGGCCGGCCTTCGCAAACTGCGAGATGTTCAGGAGAATCCCGACACCCGCCAGCGTCGGCACCAGCGACGATCCGCCGTACGATATGAAAGGCAACGGAATACCTTTCGTCGGCAATAACGCGAGCACGACACTCATGTTGAGTAGCGCTTGTGCAACGATTCCGACGACGATGCCAATGCCGAGCAACATGCCGAATCGATCCGGCGCACGCAAGGCTGCGCGCATCCCGCGCCACAGAAAAACCGCGAAGACAAAGATCACTATTAGCGCGCCGATCAGCCCCAGCTCTTCGCCAATCACCGCAAAGATGAAATCAGAGTGCGCGAAGGGCAGAAAGAGGAGTTTCTGCCTGCCTTGTGCGAAGCCAAGTCCATGCTGACCGCCGGACCCCACCGCAATTAGCGATTGCACCACCTGGTAGCCGGTGCCCTGCGCGTCCGCCCACGGATTAATGAACGCGACGAGGCGCCGCATGCGAAACGGTGTGAATATTAGCATCGCGCCAACCAACAAAAGCGCGGGCACAGTTGCCAACGCGAGATGTCTGGGGCGGACGCCGCCGGCGAAACACATCGCGAACGCAATGATCGCCAGCATCAAGGCCGTTCCCAAATCAGGCTCTTTCGCGACTAACCCGGCGAAGATCGCCAAGGCAAACATGCAAGGCACAAATGTTTTCCAAAATGACCTTTCGTCACCGGCGCGTCGTTCAATGACGTACGCCACAAAGATCGCGAGCGACAGTTTGGCTAATTCTGATGGTTGCGCTGAAAAGCCGCTTAACTTGATCCAGCGACGCGCGCCGTTGACTGGCGGAAACGCAAAGACCGCAAGCAAGAGCAAAATGGTAACCAGCAGCAAGCCATAGACGATCCAGCCACGATTCAATCTCTGGTAGTCAAACCGCATCATTACGAACATCGCGCCGAAACCAATCAGGGTCCAGATGCCCTGCTTGAGCACGTAATGAAACTGGCTGTGATTTTCCTGCACCGCGATAATCGCTGACGCGCTGTAAACCATCACTACGCCGAACAGTGCGAGACCGACCGTCGCTGAGAAGAGCCATTTGTCGACTGTTAGTTTCGGCATAAAACTGGTCGTTGGTTTTTGGCCTTTGGTCTTTAACAAAGACCTAAGACCGAAGACCCAAAACCTCGTCCTTAAATACCTTCCCGCGATGTTCAAAACTTTCGAACATATCGAAGCTCGCGCACGCCGGCGCCAACAAGACAACGTCGCCGCGCTGCGCCGCGGCAAATCCGCGCTGCACCGCGTCACCCATCGTGGTCGCACGCTCAAGCGGCGCCGCACTGCCCAATTCGTGTTCGATCGTCGGAGCATCTTCGCCAATTAAGATCATTTTTCGCACGTGGTCCTTTACGAGTTGTTCCAACGGCGCATACGGCGCCTTCTTCCCTCGCCCGCCTAGAATCAAAATGATCTTGCCCGCATCTTCGGCGAATGCTTCCAAAGCTTTGATCGTCGCGTCAACACTGGTCGCTTTCGAGTCGTTGTAGAACCTTACGCCGTCTATCTCCGCGACTTCTTCCAGACGATGTTCGACTGGACGAAAGCTCCGCACCGTTGCGCGCAAGGAATCGGGCGCGACCCCACATGACAAACCAGCGGCCGCGGCCGCAAGGACATTCTCGACGTTATGAAGCCCTTGCAGCTTCAGATCATCGCGCGTCATCACCACGCGTTCCTGGGCTTTCGCAGTCAGAAAGGGGGCTTGCCCCCGCGAAATCAAGTCACGCCCGCGCAAAAACATTCCTTCGCCAAGCTCCCGCTGCACACTGAACTGCACGACGTGTGCGCGCAAGCCCTTCGCCCACGACGAAACAACTTCGTCGTCAGCGTTCAGGATCGCGACGTCGCCGGCAGTTTGATTCATGAAGATGCGATGCTTAGCGGCCGCGTAATCCATCAGCGACTCGTAACGATCCATGTGGTTCGGCGTAACATTGAGGACAGCCGCGACCGTCGGATGAAAATCTACGATCGTCTCTAATTGAAAGCTCGAGACTTCCACAACTGTCCATCCATCATCACGGGACGTATCGATCATTGAGATCAACGGTGTGCCGATATTGCCGCCCACCTGCACATTCAGTCCGCCGTCCTTCAGCATCTCTCCAATCAATGTCGTCGTCGTGGTCTTTCCGTTGGTTCCCGTGATGGCGACAATTCGTCCGCGCAAAAACCTCGAAGCGAGTTCAATTTCGCCGATGACTTCAACTCCACGCCGTTCAGCGTAGCGAATTGGAATCGCCTTTGTCGGCACGCCCGGGCTGACAATCAGCAAATCGATCTGATCGAGCAGCCATGATGGCGGATCGCCTTCCAACAAGCCGACGCCTTCAGTTTTCAAATCGAGCGCTTTCGGCGACCAGTCGCTCAACGGCTTGCGATCATTTAACGCGACGGTCGCGTCGCGTTGCGCCAAAAAGCGCGCGCTGGCGATACCGCTGCGCGCCGCGCCGATAACTAAAGCTTTCCTGCCGGCGATCTCCACGACTAACCACAAAGACACAAAGACACGAAATAGACAACAAAGGAACCAACGGCGGTCGTTCTATTCTTTTTCATCTTCGTGTCGTTGTGCCTTCGTGGCTAATTTTTCTAACGCAACTTGAGAGTCGACAGACTCAACAATGCAAACAAAATCGCCAGAATCAGAAAGCGAAAAACGATTTTCGGCTCTTTCCAGCCGACCATCTCAAAGTGATGATGCAGCGGCGTCATCTTGAAGATGCGCCGGCCGACACCGCTGGTACGTTTCGTCATCTTGAAAACGCCGACTTGCAACATTACCGAAAGCGCTTCCATAACGAATACGCCGCCGACCATCACCAGCATGAATTCCTGTTTCGTGAGCACCGCGACGGTGCCAATGGCGCCGCCAATCGCCAAACTGCCGACGTCGCCCATGAAAACTTCCGCCGGCGGCGCATTGAACCAAAGGAACCCGAGGCTCGCCCCCGCCATCGCGCCGCAAAAGACCGTTAGCTCCGCCGCTTCGGGTCGATGTGTCAAATCCAGATAGCTCGCCCAGCGAGCGTCGCTGCTCAAATAAGTAAACGCCGTCAACGCCGTGGTAGCGATGAACGTAACGCTGATCGCCAAACCGTCCAGTCCATCCGTCAGATTTACCGCGTTCGTCCAACCCAGGAGCACGATGACAATCAGTGCAAGATAGAGATACGGACCAATAGTGCTGATGCCGTTCGGCACCGCGGTGTCTTTGAAGAACGGAATGCTGACGTTCCATGAATACTTCGTCTGCAAATAGCGCGTCGCAAAGAACAGGGCCGCCCAAATGGCGCACGCGATAACGAACTGCCATGCAAGCTTTTGACGGCCGGTCAGCCCGAGACTGCGGTGTTTGACCAACTTCAGATAATCGTCGGCGAACCCGACTGCGCCAAATCCCAGGGTTGCCACGACAGTTATCCAAACGTAAAGACTCGACAGTCGCGCCCAGAGCAAGGTCGAGATGATCACAGAACACCCGATCAGCAAACCACCCATCGTCGGCGTGTCGCGCTTTGCCATATGCGCCTGCGGACCTTCTTCGCGAATCTGCTGACCGATGTTCCAACTTCTCAACCCTTCAATCATCCGGCGGCCAAACACCAGCGAGATGAGCAACGCGGTCATTGCCGCATACGCCGTGCGAAACGTGACGTACTGAAAAACGTTGAGGGCTTTTACGAGATACCACTCGCGATCTTTAAAGTGGGTATAAATCAGCTCGTAAAAGATGTAATAGATCATTCGTTAGCGGTCAGTTGTCAGTGGTCAGTCGTCAGTCGCTGCAACTGACAACGGACGACTGACTACCGACAGTCACCTCTCATCGCTGCCGGCTAACGCGAACCGCGCTCTTAAAGCTTTGACAACCTTGTCAGTCTCAACGCTGCGCGAACCCTTCACCAAAACCAAATCACCTTCGCGAACTTCGTCCGCGGCTGCCGCGGCCGCTTCATCAGACGAAGCGAAAAAGCGCGCCGATTCAAGTCCTGCCTCGTGTGCTCCCGAAATAATCTGGCTGGCTAACCCGCGCACTCCCCACAGCACGTCTATGCCCAGCTGCGCGATTTCACGTCCTGCTTCGTGATGCATCGCCGGCGCATCAGGGCCAAGTTCCATCATCTCACCGGCGATCACGAAGCTTCGTTTCACGTTCTCGCGCGCTTCCGCGACCGTGCGGACCATGCTCAGCAGCGAACGCGGATTCGAATTGTATGAATCGTCAACGACCGTGAACCCGTCCGCGAAATTTAGAACCTCCCCCCGCATCTTGGGCGGTCTGGCCGAACTCAATGCGTTGGCGATCAGCTCAGGTTTGATCTTCAAAGCCGTCGCCACCGCCGACGCCGCTAATGCGTTCATCAGGTTGTGGCCTCCGGTCATCGGCAAACTCGCCGCCGCGTCGCCGTGCGGCGTTTGCAAACGAAACTGGATCGATCCGAATCGCGACATGTCAACCTCGCGCGCCATGACGTCAGCATCGTTTTCAATGCCAAACGTTAGCACCGGCCCGTCAGTTTTTGACTTCATCTGCATCACTAATTGGTCGTCAGCGTTGAGGACCGCAACCCCGCCGGATTTCAAACCCTCGATCAGCTCAGCTTTCATCGCGGCAATTGTCTCGATTGTGCCGAGATGTTCGAGGTGAACGGGCGCCACCATTAATTCCACGCCGATATCCGGCGGCGTG
>DASYPX010000074.1:0-19894 GCA_036006125.1 Pyrinomonadaceae bacterium
AACCGTAGGCTGAGAAACAATTAAGTCTTCCGGCTCCTCCTTAAGTATTGCCGTCATCGTTTCCGCCATGGTCTCGCGTTGAAACGCACGGTGGCCGGTGATCATTTCGTGCAGGATCGCGCCAAACGAAAAAATGTCTGAACGATGATCTGCCGCTTGACCGCGGACCTGTTCCGGAGACATGTAACCAACCGTTCCCATCACCATTCCCGGATTGGTCAGGACCTTCCGCGTCGCGTCTTCCGAGATGTCCGCGTCAGATGGCACCGGCGGCGCTAATTTGGCGAGTCCGAAGTCGAGGATCTTGACACGGTCATCGACGGTGACAAAAAGGTTTTCTGGTTTCAGATCGCGATGGACGATGCCTTTGGCATGCGCTGCCGACAAACCATTGATGATTTGTTGGGCGTAGTCGATGACCTTGCGAAAAGGTATCGGACCATCGCCCAGGCGGGTGCGCAGCTCTTCGCCTTCCAGTAATTCAGCGACAATGTATGGTGACCCATCCTTTGTGCCGATGTCGTAAACGGTCAGGATGTTTGGATGATTAAGCGCAGAAGTGGCGCGCGCTTCCTGTTCGAACCTCTTTAATCGATCGGCATCAGTTGATACATTCGATGACAGAACTTTGATGGCCACTTCGCGGTCAAGTCTCGTGTCGCGCGCGCGCCACACTTCGCCCATGCCACCTTCGCCAATCTTTGAGACGATCGCGTATTGGCCGATCGTCGAGTTGGGGGAAATGGTTTCGCTCATCTTTTCGAGGTCATTGCGGAAAATGCATCTTCTTCAATAACTCCTGATAGCGCGAATCGGATCGCAAGGGGTCCAGCTGAGGCTCGATCTTGAGCCAGGTTAAACTCGAGAGCCGCTTATTATAAGCGTCGTTCAGTTTCGCAAATGCTTTGTCTTTCTTGCCCAAATCCACATAGGCTTTCACCAATACCCAGCCACTGTTACTCTCCTTGAGCGGAGAATTTTCTGCTGTCACTAATCGCGCAAATCCGAGCCAGCCTTCCTTAGCAAAGACAGCTCGCACCAATGCGGCATTTTGTGATTGCCCCACAAGATCAAAAAACTTCGCCCGTTCTTCGACCGCATTCGCATAGTCGCCCTTTACACGATAGACGTCAGCGATCGTGCGATGCGCGCGCGCGAAACCCGGATCCAAATCGATCGTCTTCTTATGTTGGGCCAGCGATTCGTCATACTTACGGCTCATGTAAAGGAATCTGCCGTAATCCCAATTAATAGGAAGTGAGAGTGGCTCCAATTCTAAAGCGCGCCGATACTCGACCGCTGCTTCGTCGAACCTGCCTGCATTCAGCAACATCTCTCCGAACCATTGGTGGGCCGTGGCGTAATTCGGATTCAATGCGATGGCCCGTTTGTATTCAGGTTCAGCCGCCGCAAAATCGTAATCATAGGTTAATGAAACGTAAGCTAGTGTTGTATGTGGTTCCGCCATACTCGCGTCGAGTGATAGAGCTCGGTTGGCGAATTCTCGCGCCTTTGGCACTCCTTCGGTTGGTGGCATGAAACCAAATGTCGCCAGCAACGCATACGCGTCGGCCAGCCCGGCGTAAGCCAACGCGTAATTTTGATCGATTGCGATTGCCTGGTTGAAAAACTCGACCGCTCTCCTGAAGTCTTTCTCCTCGCGCTTGTTCCAGTAGAAGCGACCTTGCAAATAAAGCCGGTAGGCTTCCGGATTTGTAGTGTAAGTCTTGGCTATCTTCTCCGCGTCCAACCCTGACAGCTTGAGCTTCAACTTGCTGGAAACATCGCGCGCGATTTCACTCTGCAACGAAACGAGGTCAGAGAGTTTGCGCTCATATTGATCGGTCCATATTACATTTTCAGTTTGCGCGTCGATAAGTTCGAGATTCAGTGATAACTGATCGCCGCGCTGGGTCATCCTTCCCGTAAGAATTGCGGGAACGCCTAACTCTCTGCCGATAGTCTTCGCGTCCGTGTCCTTTCCCTTGTAACGAAAGACGGTCGAGCGCGCCTTCACATTCAGGTTAGGAAGTTGCGACAGGCTCTTGATCAGCGTCTCAGTCATTCCGTCCGAGAGGTAATCCAGATCTGCGTTGCCGCTGGCGTTGACGAAAGGCATCACCGCAATCGATTGAATGGCGGCGGTGGTCTTTCGCGAGAAATAGAAGTAACCACCAATCGCAATGCCCAAAACCACAATGGCAATCAAGCCAAATACAACTCCGCGACGCCTGGGTCTGTTCAACTCGCTTGTGGTGCTGGGAGTGGCGGTTGCGGGAAGAACCGTTGTCGGTGCCGTGGCATGGTTGATCCCTGCGTCGGTGCGATGCGGAAGGACACTTGTTTCGATCTCACTGGAGACCGCACCGGAGCCAAACTTCGCTATACCGACCTCGCCGCTGACCGAACCAGAATCGCTAATGAGCGTCGCGCCATCAACGCGACAGAACTTCAGCGCTTCGTCAGTCTCAATCCGATTACACTGTGGGCAGTGTTTCATCCTAAGCTCGGCCCAGGAAGTGGTGTTCCGGCATCGTTCGCGATTTCCACTCCCGCCTTCATGAGGCCTTCCAGAATGCGGTCCATCAAGCCGCTCGAATAGTGCCAAACCTCGATGTACTCCCGCACATGCAGTTCAAAATCTGGATCGAGCTTGCGCAACTCCTGCACGGCAGCCGCTGCTTCAGTCGAGCGGCCAAGAAGACCGCAGACGCTGGCGACCGTAAGCGGTTGCCAGAAAAGCCCCGGCATGTTCACGCGGTTGATCCGCCCGAGCGCTTTTTCGTAATCACCTTTATGCAAATGCTCCCAGATGACTGCGAAGTGGTACCAACCAGCATGATTAGGATTGAGGTCCATCGCGCGCCGCACAATGTTCGCGCCGCGTTCGAATTCGGCGATGTGCACCAGCATGAGACCCATCATGGCGAGCGTATCGGTGTCGCGCGGATTCAAAGACATCGCCTTTTCCGCCGCGGTGCGAAACGCTGGAATATCGCGTCGGAAAAAATGAACTTGCGCGAGCATTTGATATCCGTACTGGAACGTCCGATTAAGATCCACAGAGCGGCGTGCTGCGACAAGGGCACGGTCCAACGAATCCGGACGCTGGTTAAACTTGAAAACGAACTCGTCTACATACAATTGGGCGAGACAGGCCCATGGTTCTGCATGTTTAGGTTCACGCTCGACGAAACGCTCAAGGCCCTCCCGCATCCTGGCGTGTTCTTCCGGTGTCAGCAGTTGCCGGTAGCGACATTGCCGCAGCAACCAATCGCATGCGGTCATCTCAGTCTCGCGTTTTTCTTCGATAGTGGCCGCCATCGAACTTACGAGCACACCATAGCCGTCCGCGACGGTCGCTACGATTCGGTCGCTGATTTCATCCTGCACCACGAATAAGTCGGATTGTTTCAGGTCGCGGTTGTAAGACTCCGCCCATAGGTGAGCTCCGGTCATCGCGTCGAGCAGTTGCACAGTGACACGCAACGTCGTGCCGGCGTAGCGAAGACTGCCTTCCATGACGTAGCGCGCACCCAGCTCTTTGCCGATCGACCGCACATCCCCTGAAGCGCCGGCGAGGCGTGATGTGGAACTGCGCGCGATTACTCTGAGGAAGGGAAAACGCGACAAGCCCGTCACGATGTCTTCTGAGAGACCTTCCGCCAACGCTTCGAGATCGGGATTCGAGCCAGGATATTTGAAAGGCAGCACCGCCACCCAAAAGCCTTCGTCAGTACGCGACGACGCTGAATCGGCGGCCGTCTCGTGCACCGGTTTCGAAGCTGTGGCGGAGCCAATGATTTCTGTGTGAGCTTCGGCCGAGCTTCGCAAGACCGTCTGTTGCATTTCGCTATCGAACTCGATGCGCTTTTGCAGGTTCTTCAGATCCGAAACCGCGTCGGCCACTGTCTGGTAACGCGCTTCTAATTTCTTGGCGAGCATCCTTTCTACTATTGCTGCGAGATCGGCGGGCAGCGCGCCGATATGCAGCGCGTCCGGTTCGCGATGCAGAATATTCGCCAGCGTATCGCTTGCAGTCTCGCCCCGGAACGGTGGTCGACGGCTTAACATTTCGTAGAGCAGTACTCCGAGACTCCACACATCTGTACGCACATCGACGACCTTTCCGCGCGCTTGCTCGGGCGACATGTACGCGACTGTCCCCATGATCATCCCGGGCTGCGTATCCGACTGAATTCGAGTCGCGCCCTCCGAATCGCTGGCGCCGGTGGTGGTTAACTTCGCCAATCCGAAATCGAGGACCTTAACGAGGCCGTCCTGACGCACCATGACGTTTTCCGGTTTGATGTCGCGATGAATAATGCCGGCCTGATGGGCCGCGGCGAGCGCCGCGGCTACTTGCGCGGCAACATCAAGAGCTTCACTGACTGTGAGCGGCGCTTTCCGCAAGCATTCGCGCACGGTCTCTCCGTCGATGAATTCCGTCGCAATGAAGTGACCGGATTTTGTATCGTCAATCTCGTAGATGGTGATGATGTTGGGATGATTCAATGCGGAAGCGGCCTTCGCCTCCTGCACGAAGCGATTCATGCGGCTGCGATCCGCGGCCACGTCCGCCGGCAAAATTTTCAACGCAACTTTGCGATCGAGTTTCGTATCCTGCGCCAGATACACTTCACCCATTCCGCCTTCGCCGATCTTCGAGCGGATTTCATAACGGCCGAGTTTTGTACCGGCAGTCAGCGTCATTTTTTCAATTCCGCCGTCCAGTTGATAAGTCGCTGCATGAGTGTCGAACCTCGGCAAGAGTGCCACCGATTAATTATGCCGCCCGGCTATCGCAGACATCGCCGAACTTCAATTTAGCAATGATCAAGGTGCGCCCTCTTTCATCCAGAACTTGTCGAACAGGACTATGTGTGAAATCGACTGATAGCGATTGACGACGAGCGCCTTGCCGTCCTCGACCCAGCAGGCGCGAAAATAC
This sequence comes from Pyrinomonadaceae bacterium, assembly GCA_036006125.1. Taxonomy (GTDB): domain Bacteria; phylum Acidobacteriota; class Blastocatellia; order Pyrinomonadales; family Pyrinomonadaceae; genus UBA11740. The sequence continues at coordinate 4,952 of DASYPX010000074.1, forward strand.
ATCTTGAATGGCTCAGGGAATCTAACCGCCACGTGCCCTTTTCCGGTTGCAGTCTCGTAGACCCAGATGGCGTCGCGGTCGCGGCTCTCCTGGCGGGGAACGCTGATGAACCGTCCGTCAGGGCTGAACATGGGCAATGACAACCCTCCGCCTTTAAGGCGCTCTTCCCATGTAACGGTGCGTCGCTCGAAATCAATCAACCGAAGGCCATCGCTGCCGATCGATGAGACGAGCCAGGTGCCGTTTCCAGTCGGTTGAGGTGTCCAGTCGCCGCGAAAGAAACCGTCAACGATTTTCTCAGCCGCTCCGCCCGCCGTAGGCACCCGTTTCGTCTCCCACGTACCATCGCGGAGCGATGCAAACACGATCCACTCTCCGTCGGGAGACCAGACCGGCCAGGCGTCAGCGGCTTCATCATTTGTGAGTTGGCGCAGGTCTGACCCGTCAATGTTTTGTGTCCAGATGTCCGAGTTGCCAGTCGCTCTCGACGCGAAGGCCACGCGCGAGCCGTCGGGCGAGAGCGATGCGTGCATCACGTTATCGCCCGCAATTGCGGTCATCTGGCGAGGCGGTGCTTTGCCGTCGAGTGGCATCGTCCAGAGATTGCGCGTGCCGGTTGTGGCGTTATTGAAAAGAAGTGTTCGCCCGTCACGCGACACAAACGTCCACATAGGGTCTTGTGAACTGTCGAGCACGCGCACGGCCGCGCGCCCATTCGCTTCGGGATCCGGGCCAAGCGGTACTTTCCACACTTCGCGACGCTGTTGACCGGCGGTCGCGATTAGCCGGGTTCCGTCAGCGGAAATACTCAAGGAGCCGATCGTCTCCGCGATGTTGAAAGTCAGTCGCGAGATCGAGCCATCTTTAATGTCGAGCACTCCAAGATCGCTTTGGAAGAACGTGCTTTGAGGGACGTACGAAACCACCAGATGACGGTTGTCCGGTAGCCAGGTCTGCGATTCGATGCCTTCGCCGCTTCGACTGAAGTGCGTCACCTGGCGCTCGCGTCCTGTGCTGACCTCCAGCACAAATAGATTGAACGGGGCAAACAACGCCCAGCGGTTGTACGCGAGCCAGCTCCCATCCGGCGACCACGCGGCTCGGCCGTTAAGATTACTTGCGGTAAATCTTCTCGTCACTGTACGTGCACTGCTGCCGTCGAGCGCGCTGACTACCAATGTGTCTCCCATTCCGTCCGACTCAAGGGCGAAGTACGCCATACTGCGCCCGTCGGGAGAGATCGCGGGCTTTCGTGCATTGCTGACGACACGTCGCGCCTGGCCGCCCAATGCCCCGATACGCCAGATGGACGAGCCGGTGGCATCTATTCCCGTGAAATAGATTGACTCGCCGTCAGAAGAATAGATGGGGTCAGCCTCTTCCGCAGCGTCGTTGGTAAGGCGGACCGGCTCACCGCCCCCGATTTGCCTTAGCCAGAGATCGGGTGTGCCGCCGTGCTCGGACACAAACACGAACGCTTTGCCGTCCGGCGACAAAGCCCCGGAGGCCTCTGTGCCGCCATAGTTTGTGAGTTGCGTCGCGACGGTGCGCGCGGTTGACCAGCCCGGAGTCGTCGTTCCCCCAAACCGGCGCCCGGTCCACGCCGCGATCGCGATACTGACAACAAACAGGGCCGCAATGACGGACCAAAGTACAATAGCCCGTCTGCTTGCTTTTTCTGGAAGCGCAACAGCATGTGCCTGCTTGCTGACGAGTGAGTTCGATTCAAGCGCGCGTTTGAATCTCCGGAGGTCCAACTCAAAGTCGCCGGCGTGTTGATAACGCTCTGAAGTTTCCTTCGCGAGAGCTTTACCGAGAATCTCCGCAAGTTCCGGTGGTAGTTGCGAATTGAGCTGGGAAATCGGCGGCGGCTCTTGATTGATGATTGCGTGCAGAGTATCGATTGCAGATTTTCCTCTGAAGGGACGTTCGCCTGTGACCGTTTCATAGAGCACGACGCCCAGGCTGAAAATGTCTGTACGCTGATCTACCCTCTCGGCCCGCGCTTGCTCAGGCGACATGTACGCGACCGTGCCCAGGATCGCTCCGGCACGAGTAGCGTCACCTGAGGGCATGTGGGCCGTCGTCAGTTCTCCTATTCCCCCGGCGCCTGGCTCTTTGCCGATGAGCTTCGCCAGACCAAAATCGAGAATTTTGACCTGGCTGCTTTTTGTCACGACCAGGTTTTCTGGCTTGATGTCGCGATGAATGATTCCTTCTTTGTGCGCTGCGGCAAGTCCCGCAGCAACTTGCGCCGCAAATTCCACCGCTCTTTTGATCTCCAAGGTCCGCTGAACGAGAAACTCACGCAGCGTTTCGCCATCGACGTATTCCATCGCGATGTAGTGCGTGTCGTTACTCTCGCCGATTTCGTAGATGTGCGCGATGTTCGGATGATTGAGCGCCGCCGCTGACTTTGCTTCGCGTACGAAACGCTCCATCCTCTCGCGATTCGACGCGACGTGGGCCGGCAGAATCTTCAGAGCGACTTTGCGATCGAGCTTAGTATCCTGCGCCAGGTACACTTCACCCATTCCGCCTTCGCCGATTTTCGAGACAATTCGGTAATGCGAGAGGGTGGTGTTGGCGTCGAGTTCTTTAGGCATCCGCTGTCGAGTTCATTCCGGCAGATTCATCCGTCTCAACATTTCTTTGAAGCGCGGCTCGGATCGCAGATCGTCGAATTCCGGGGCAACGGCATAAGCACTGGCAGTCTCCGCGCGGCTCGCGACGTTCTTCTCGAGCCAGTTCAAGGCTTCCGCTTTATCGCCAAGCCCAATATAGATGAGCGCGACCGTATAACCCTGAACATAATTCCTGGTTGATTCCTGTCTTAACTCACCCAGCAGCTTCAGTGCTTCATCACGCTTTCCGGATTTCGCCAGCCAAAGCCCCAGAAATCCCCTTGCTGCCGACCCACCTCTCAACTCAGCAGTACGGGCTTCGGCGATGGCTTCCGGATACATTCCCTTTTCCGCATAAGCCCGGCTCAAAGCCATGTGAGCGTAGGCAAAATCTGGTTCACGAACGAGGGTTCGTTTGTATTGAGCGATCCCCTCATCGTATCTGCGTGCGAAGACCAGCGTGTCAGCGAGATTCGTACCTATGATTGGCGAAAGCGGGTCAAGTTCTTCGGCACGCCTCAACTCGACGAGACTCTCTTCAAACCGTTTTACATTCGCGAGGTCAGCACCTAACCAATGATGGGCGGTCGCATAATTCGGTTTGAGTTCGATAGCGCGGCGATATTCCTTTTCCGAGCCGATTCGGTCCCATTCATAATACGAAAGATAAAATCCAAGCGCGGTGTGCGCTTCTGCCAGCGATTCGTCGATCTCCAGGGCCCGCTGGGCTGCCGCTTTCGCCTGGGGCATGCTGTCGTTGCCGGACGCAACATCGTAACTCGAGAAGAGGACATACGTTTCAGCCAGACCAGAATAAGCGAGGGCGTAGTTCGGATCTTTTTCAATCGCTTGCTGATAAAATTGAACCGCTTCTTTGAGGGCATCCCCGGTGCGCTTGTTCCAGTAAAACTTTCCTTTGAGGTAAAGCTGATAAGCTTCCGCATTTGTCGTGTAGTTCTTTTCGACTTTTGCTGCGTCCGCGCCAGAAAGTTTTGTTTTGAGTTTGCTGGAAACGTCTCGGGCGATCTCGCTTTGCAATGAAACAAGGTCGGTCGTCTTACGGTTGTACTGCTCACCCCAAATTTGATTGCCGGTCCGCGCATCGACTAACTCCAGGCTGAGAGTTAACTGATCACCGTGCTGGAGAAAACGTCCATTCAAAATTCCCTGCACGGACAATTCGGATCCGACTTGCTGCGGTAACGTAGCTTTGCCTTTGTAGTGGAACACTGTGCTGCGAGCTTTGACTGAGAGATTCGGAAGCTGCGAGAGGCTGTTGATGAGCGTCTCGGTCATGCCGTCCGAGAGATACTCCAAATCGGGATTACCGCTGTCGTTGACGAACGGCATCACCGCGATTGATTGAATGGCTGCCGTGGTCTTGCGCGAGAAGTAGAAGTATCCGCCAATTCCGATGCCTAAAACCACCACGGCGATTAAACCGAAAAGAATTCCGCGACGCTTGGGTCTGGTCAACTCACTCGTGGTACTGGGAGTCACGGTTGCCGGAAGAACAGTTGTCGGCCCCGTGGCACGGTTGATGTCAGCATCGGTGCGATGCGGCAGCACACTTGTTTCGATCGCGCTTGAAACTGCACTTGATCCAAGCTTCGCTGTGCCCGCCTCGCCGCTGACAGAACCCGAATCACTAATCAAGGTCGTGCCGTCAATGCGACAAAACTTCAGCGCTTCGTCTGTCTCGACGCGATTACATTGCGGGCAGCGTTTCATTCCGGGATTAGGCGACTGGTCTAACGTAAGTTATTTTCCAGTGTCGGCCAGGCGCTTCAACTCGGCGGACCAGCCGAGGATTATCCGCGCGCGTGGAGCGTTTGACCTCGGACTATACTTTGGAAACACAAATCGCCGGCCGTCGTTCGCAACATCGTAGTCTGCCAGGAAGCTGCGGTAAGCCCCGCCACTCGAGTCGACCTGCATCGATCGCGAAAAGAGCACCTGCGGTTTGCTGGCCGAGAAGGTCGGCCCGGGTGTAACGCTCACCGCAAGTAGTTCATCACCGTTGCGAAAGAAAAGCTCGCGCCCATTGCTGGACCACACCGGCTGAGTACCGCCGCTGGCAGAGATTTGCACTCGTGTCCCTTCCGGGTAGGGACGCACATAAACTTCGTTATTTCCTGACTCGTCCGAGACATATGCCACCCAATGACCGTTCGGAGAGAATCGTGCCCCACCGGCGTTGAATGGTCCCTGAACAAACATTTGCGGTGTGTGGTCCCCCTCAACCGGAATCACCCGCACCTCATAATTTCCGCTGTCGCCCAAACTCGTCAGAGCCAGAAGCTTTCCATCCGGACTCCAGGAGGTCGGAGTATCGATTCGTTGGGTCGAGGTCAGGCGCTGTTCACCGCTACCGTCAACGCGCGCGAATAAAGCACCGGCAACGCTATCGCGCGTTGCTCTGTAAGCCACCCGAGTCCCGTCGGGACTTGGGATTGGCCCGTAACTGACTCCGCCATGAGTCACCCGAGTGAGGGTTCCGCGGTTGACGTCATAAGCCCAAATCGCTGCTTCCGGATCCGCCACTTCGACGAACACTGTCCGTCCGTCCGCGGTCAGCCGCGGCTTTGAGAAGCGCTGCCGAGCCTCAGTTAAAGGCCGCTCGGTCCCCTGGCGGTCCAGCCACACAAGGGGTTGAGCAGCGTCGCGGATATCATCGGAACTCCCTTCCAGATAGACAAGATCACCGTCGCGTGAGAGTGAAAACTGCACCTTCGCATTCGATGAAGTCATCATGACATTCTCAAGCACCGTCACCGGCGAACCGGTTACTTCAAGTGCGTTCAAATTAAACGGAACCGCCAGCAGGGCATTAGCTCTCCCATATACGATGTAGCCGGCGGGCAGGTAGCGAGCGAAGGCCCCGCCCTTAACAAGAATCTTGTGTTTATGAGTATTGAGATCCAACACGGCTATATTGGCATTCTCGAGCGGATTACCAACATCGTAGACGACGGTCATCAGGATGGCCTTCCCACCCGGTAATACATCGGGCCACCGGTGCGATCGCTCGTGAGCAACACGGTCGATGGTCGAGACGGCTGCGGCTTCACCACCACTGGCAGAAACCTGGTAAAGGGGTGTGACGGCACTGGGTGTGAAGATAATGTTACCGTCGCTGCTCCAGACACCTCCCCGAGGATTTTCGGCCTTGCAGATTGTTTCCAGAGCGCCTCCGTTGAGCGGCACTTTCTTAAGCCAACCGTTAGCGAAGAATCCGAGCCACTCTCCGTCCGGTGAGAAGAACGGATCAACCGCACCTCCGGTACCATCGATTGGATGGGCGGCAGACGCAGATAATGACCGGGCGAAGAGTTTAGTCCTGCTTGACACGACGAGCGAGGAGACGATGTGGTGACCATCTGGAGACAACAGAAGTGCCAATGAGACCCAGTCAAACGCACCTTCCGCGGGCGTGGCAATGGTAAACTGCCTCATCGTTTCGGTGCTGGCCTCACCCGATCTTCTGCTGACGTACATCATCATCACGGCAAGTGCGGCTACCAGAACTGCCACTGCCGCAATTACCCAGCCCAGATTTCCGCGATTAACAATCCGACTCTTCGAGAGTGTGCGCTGCGATTCCAGGCCCGATAACGAGGGGCTTGTGGATCCGGACGGGGGAATTAACGACTCAAGCGCGAAGCCCAGATCATGCGCTGAATGGAAACGACGTTCCGGCGTCTTATCCAGACAGCGGCGAACAACCTTCTCTAGTTGCAGGTTTATCTTCGGATTGGTTTCGCTTAGTTCCGGCGGTTCCTCTTTGAGGATGGCCGTCATGGTCTCAGCCATCGTCTCGCGACGAAAAGCTCGTTGTCCCGCGAGCATCTCGTAGAGAATGGCGCCAAACGAAAAAATGTCGGATCTATGATCAGCATCCTGACCGCGTATCTGTTCCGGCGACATGTAACCAACCGTGCCCATTACCGTGCCGGGATCGGTGATTTGCTTGGCCGTCGCAATCTCTGAACTAATGATATCGCTTCTCTGGGGACGCAATTTCGCCAGCCCAAAATCCAGAATCTTCACCCGGTCATTGGTTGTAATGAAAATATTCTCCGGCTTTAAATCGCGATGGACTATCCCTTTCTCATGAGCTGCTGCTAGTCCTGCCGCAATCTGTAATCCAAAATCGATCGCCGGGCGTTGTGGCATCGGGCCACGATTCAAACGCTGTCGCAACTCTTCACCTTCGAGCAATTCCGTTACGAGATAGGTCAAACCATTGTGCGTACTGACGTCGAAGATCCCCAGGATATTTGGATGGTTCAAAGTCCCGGCGGCTTGCGCTTCCTGCTCGAAGCGTCGCAACCGGTTCTCGTCCTGCGATAGCTGGGCGGGCAAAACTTTGATTGCCACATCGCGATTCAGCTTTTCGTCGCGTGCACGATACACCTCGCCCATTCCGCCCTCGCCAATCTTCGAGCGGATTTCGTAACGGCCGAGCTTAGTTCCAACGGCAAGACTCATTGACGTGTAATTGCGTACATCACTGCGGCAAACTGACGCGCTTCACAAAATCAGCCAAACCCGGGTCCGTGCGAAGATTGTCGAGCATTGGATCAACTTTAACCCAGTTCACATGACTAGTGCGGTCTTGATACCGCTTTTCAAGCTATTCAAGAGTTTGATCTTTTTCGCCAAGGACACTCGTTTTGATCTCGCTCGATAGGGCGCCCGATCCAAACTTCGCCGTACCCGCCTCTCCGCTGACCGAACCTGAATCGCTAATCAGCGTCGCACCATCCACGCGACACAACTTCAGCACTTCATCAGTCTCAACGCGATTGCATTGGGGGCAGCGTTTCATTCTTGTAGTGCAAGCTTCGGCTTGCGATTCGCAAACTAAAGTTTGCCTTACTCCGGCAGATTCATCCGTTTCAGCAGATCTGCCAGGCGCGGGTCAGAGCCGATATTATCAATCCAGGGTTCGACGCCGACCCTATTCAAACTCCAGTCTTTGCTTTCGTAAGCTTTGTTTAGCCACTCGAAGGCCCGGTCCTTTTGCCCCAGGCAGGCGTAGTCGAGGGCGATCATGTACGAGGTGTTGTTGGGTGGCATTTTCTTGATTTCGTCGATCAGCTTGAGAGCCGTGTCTTTGTCGCCGGCGCGCGCGGACATTTGCGCCACGACACTTTTCGACCACGCGAGGTCCGGCGCAAGTTCAAAAGCCCGCTTCGCCTCAGCAATCGCCTCGGTGTGCCTTCCCACACATGAGTAAGCCAAAGCCAGGCGCCAATGGGCCGTTACAAAATTCGGGTCCAACTCGACGGTTTTCTGCAATTGCGCAATCGCTTCATCGTAACGACGTGCAGTTGTCAACACGGCCCCCAGGTTTGTGTTGATGCTGAGAGACAAGGGCTCAAGTTGCTGCGCGCGCTTTGCTTCCGACACGGCTTCATCGAAACGGCGCATAGGACACAGGTAACTGAACGCGTAGGCCAGGTGCGCGCCCGCCGAATTAGGGTCCAGGTCAATGGCGCGTTTGAGCTCTCGTTCGGCCACTGTCCAATCCCAGTCGTAGCTGGCGGCGACATCGCCCAGTGCGGCATGGGCTGCTGCCACCGAATCGTCGATCTGCAACGCCTTTTGCGCAGCAGCTTTGGCGCGCGGGTAACCTTCGCGTGTTGGAACCAGACCATAGGTCGCGGGAAGTTTGTACGCGTCGGACAGACCGACATACGCCAGCGCGTAATTCGGATCGAGATCGATCGCTTGCTGAAAGTATTCGAGTCCCCGTTTCATGTCCGCGGCCGTGCGCCTGCCCAAATAGAAAGTGCCCTTCAAGTAAAGCTGATAGGCTTCAGGGTTGTTCGTGTATGTCTTTGCCAGCTTCTGCTCGTCCGCGCCCGAGAGTTTAGTTTTGAGTTTCGTCGACACGTCGCGTGCGATTTCAGTCTGCAAAAAAAGCAAGTCGCTGGATTTGCGATTGTACTGCTCGCTCCACATGACGTTCTCTGTCTGCGTGTTGACAAGCTCCAACGTCCGCATCAACTGATCGCCGCGTTGCGCGACGCGCCCATTCACAATCGCCTGAACATTTAAATCACGACCGATCGTCTGCGGACTAGTTTCCTTACCCTTATAACGGAACACCGACGATCGTGCCTTCACATTGAGGTTCGGTAATTGTGACAGACGGCTTATTAGTGTGTCGGTGATTCCATCGGATAGATATTCGAGGTCCGCGTTACCGCCTTCGTTGACGAACGGCATCACGGCGATCGATTGGATTGTGGCGTTGTTTCGTCGCGATAGATAGAACGAACTGAATACCGCGATGCCCGCCGCCAAAATCACGAGCGCCGCGATTGCAATGACGATGTTTCGACTGCGGGCAGATTTGGTTAGCCTGCCCGTCGACGCTGCCGCCGGCAGAGGAAGTGCACTCGTTGGGCCTGTACCGCGATTGATCGTTCCGCTCGTCGTATGCGGCAGGATGTTCGTCTCGATCTCTCCCGATAAAGGAACGGAGCCAAGCTTCGCCGTCGCCGATTCAGCCGCAAGCGCCGTCGAATCGTTAATCAACGTCGTGCCGTCCACGCGACAGAACTTCAGCGCGTCGTCAGTCTCAGCGCGATTACATTGAGGGCAGCGTTTCATTTTGGAGTGCTGCGGCTTGACGCAGCTTTTCTTTGAATACCGGGGTTCTAATTATCATGGAGTATCGATCGCCAACCGGACCAAAGCGGCGTCAAGCCGCCGCACTCCAAAGCTTCGCGGGCAAACCGACTCGCTTCAAACTCGCGGATTCTACAGGTTACGAGGTTATTGGGCTAGAGACTTCACCCGAAGTCATTACTTCACTCTGGCAAAAGGCATGTCGCGCATTCGCGATGCTCCGACGTGCATGCCGTTCACTTTTCCATTTCTATCGCGCGTAAACCAGACAACAGTTCCCGGCACACCGAAGTGGTCCTTATAGAGCGGCTGCAATGCAAGACTAGTTGCCGGACGTTGTTTCATGAATGCCTTGTCTCCCTCCACCGCGAAGGTAAGTGTGGCTCCCGCCTCGTCGCTAAACCAATCGCCTTTGAATGATGCAAGGTCCTCGGGCGTTGGCGTCCATTCTTTCTCGCGAAGAAAACGCCTGACTTCACCGTCGGCATCGACAGTTTCTGCAGACACCGGATTGCCGCTGGCATCTAAAGTAAACTTCAATTGATTACCGCCGGCGGTGAACTGTCCCCCGCCCATCGGCACTGCCCGCGCGCCGCTCCAGCGCGATACGCCGTTTTCAATTACAAAGCGCGCTGGAGCATGTGTTTTTTCACTGCGCCAGATACCGACAAATTTCTTCAACTCCTCTTCCGAAACCTTCGCTGGTTCAGTCTTGGGTGGGTCGGGATATGGACCAAAGATCTCATCCGTTATGCCTGCCGCGATTCCTGCGGCGCTCGGTGAAGTGCCGTTACACATGACAGCGACTGAGACCTTGTTGTCTGGATAACGCGCTAGAAAAGTTTGATAGCCCGCCGTCGCACCGCCATGAGAGACATCCCTGAGGCCTTTGTACGTGCTGACCTCGAGCCCGAGCGCGTAAATTATCTTGCGTCCATCATTCAGCACTCCACGAGTCTCGAGCGCATCGACCAGCGGCGCACCCAGCGATTTCGCATCAAGCATCGCGTTCCATTTCATCCAATCGCCAACCGTCGTGAGCATGCCGCCATTTCCATAAACATTCATGAAAGGCATGTTGAGTCGCCACGGTCCGGCGCCTTGACGCGAATACGCTTGAGCCCGGCCCGGGACGATGCGCTGGTAGTCGTCGCGAATTGAGCTGTGACTCATTCCCAGAGGTTTGAAAAATCTTTCAGCGAGAAAATCAGGAAATTTTTGTTTGGATACGCGCTCGACGATTATTGCCAGCAGATTGTATCCGCTGTTTGAATACGAGTATTCCGCACCGGGTTTGAAGTCGAGTGCCTTCTGATGAGTGATCACGTCAAACGCGAGATCCTGCGTGATGACTCGATCGCCGCGACCGGCGCCGGTCAGGCTCATCACCGATCCCCAGTCGCGAATGCCGGAAGTGTGATTCAACAGATGCCTGATCGTCAGTGGTGAACCGTAGTCGGGCAGTTCGGGAACGTACTTCTTGACCGGATCCTCGAGACTGAGCTTTCCATCCTGTTGCAGCAGCACAATCGCTGCGGCGGTGAACTGTTTCGCGACTGAGCCCGACTCAAAGATTGTTTGCGGAGTATTCGGAACGTTGTGCTCCATCTCGGCAAGGCCGAATGCCTTTTCGAACACTGTTTCTCCGTTGAGAGAAACGGCGGCGGCACAACCAGGGCCAGGGGCGACGTACGCCTTAACTATTTTCTCGAACGCGCGATCGGCGCCCGCTATAACTTTTTCTTTATCCGGAATCTGAGCCGAGGTAGCAGTTGCAAGCAACGCAACGGCAGCGAAGATAAATAGGAAGTATTTTCGAATCATAAAGCGTCACCGACCTGGATATTGAAACCCGCGAATTCTACAGGCTACGGGTGTGTTGGGCTAGAGATTTCGAAGGCGGGTGGCCGTTTTCGATTTCCTCTGAGGTCCTCTGCGAAATGCTCGGCGTCCTCTGCGGTTGTTCCTAACGTTTGCAGCATTAACCGCAGAGGCAAAACCGAGGGCTTCGCAGAGAACGCAGAGAAGGATTTAAGTTAGCCCACTACTCGAAGCACGGTTTGAATTCACGCGTTCGCGAAGCGACGAATTCGATGGCCGGTGGCAACGCCACGTGCTGGTGCTCTTCTATTCACGAGTCCATTTACGATTTACCGCAGGTGGGCGTTGCCCACGGCTATTGAATTTCACGCCTTCGGCGTGAATTGACATACGCTGAAAAACGGCAAAATCGCGCCCTAATCTATGCATCTTTGACAAAACTCTTCCCCTAGCGACCCACTTTTCGGTAAGCTTCCGACAAGGACCCACCGGAACCCCCGCCCCAAAACAATCAGGCTGAGGAGGCCCCCTATGAAGCGCTGCCCGGAGTGTGACTTTCTTTATTACGATGAGCAGGAGTGTTGTGATATGGACGGGACCGTACTGAGGTTTACGTCCTTCCTGCCATCGCTTGCGCCTCCGCAACCCACTGAGAGGAACGACCTCAAATCCATTTGGGGCCGACTAGCGATTCCGTTGCTCACTCTGGTTGTGATTGGCAGTGTGCTGGTGACTCTCTATCGCGCCGCGCCACCTAAATTCAGTTCGGTATCTGCCCCCAAAAACCAACCGGCAGGTACGAACCAGGATATGAAGTTACCTGCGTCAGACAGCCCGCAGATGGTAACCACGCCGGCCATTCCGGCGGAATCGGCTGAACCTTCATCAGTGCCCGCAACGCGCGCGCAAAATACAGCTGCTAAGTCAACCGGGCGCGATCCATTTAGCAACGAGGAGCGACTTACAATTGAACCAGCAACTCGCGTTCAGATGGAACCTCGTTCCCCGGTCATCAACGCACCGAAACCTCCGCCAGGGCAGACATCACCGCCGGCTGCAAGCCAGAAAACCGCGGCCACTGCCAACACGGCTTCGGTTCATCCTCAACCTCCGCCGGCCAAACCCAGCCCTCAATCCAAAACGCAAAACCAGGACAAGGATTCAAAAGTCAAATCGCTTTTCAAGAAAGCCGGGCGGGTTTTGAAAAAGCCTTTCTAAAGCTCGTCTCATTCACGCCGCCGCTTTGGCGCGGCGCCATCGCTTCACACGAGACCGGTAAACCGTTTAAACGGTTTCAGGTTTTGCCTGCTGCGCGGGACACCGGGCTAAAGCCTCGGTGTGAATAAGATGTGACGCGCTCACGCGTCAAAATATGCAGCGAAGGCGGCGCTTTCACTGACCTCTGATCTCTGAATTCTCGTCGGGACTCTGCCGGCGCTCTCCAAATCTTTTGGCTTGGCTACCCGATGCACCGTTACGGCTTAACGGCTGGGTTGATATGAACGTCCTTTATCTCGGTCGAGAAGCGGACGTAATTACTGAAGGTTGTGATTGAGTCTGAGGTGATTCCGTCAAAGAGCTTTTGGTAATCGGCGCCGTTGATGCGTATCGTCCGCGGCAACCAGATTCCCTGCGGTAAACGCATCATCTCCATGTAAACCGCCGGTGTGGTTTCGCCCGCTGTCGGGACGGCCGTCGGGTTTGGTTGGGCCGGGCCTGCATTGCTCGCACTAAGAGTAGGATGTCCCACCAGCCGGGTCACGATCCGATCCTGGGCGTCGATCCAAATCTCACCGGCGAGCTTGGCAATGTATTTTTCGTTGGCGGCAAATTGCGCGCCGGGGCGTGGGGTGAAATTAAAGATCAGCGTCTCGCGTCCGTCATGCTGCTCGCGACGCGCCAAAGTCAACTCACACGTATTGAGGAATGTATGAATCGCGAGAGCGGCGCTGCCCGATTTACCGTAACTTGAATGGTTGTTGGTGGTTTTTGTGTACATCCCCAGCGGCAACATTCCCTTTACATCCGCAGCTGTCTCGGGCGCCGACGGCTTTTCGGTCGCATTCCTTTCTTCGTCCTTCTCCAATCGCTTGCCCGCCTCCTGCCGCGCTTTTTCCAGCTCCTCGGCCGGCACCGCCACGCCGTTCCGACTTGTGATCACCAAAATGCCTTTGCCACGGGTCCCATTCTTCAACATAGGAATGAAAACCTCGTAGGTGGTGGATTCTTCTTTCGTCTTTCCTTTCTTATCTATTGAACGTCCGGTTGAAGTCATCACATACGTGTACTCAGTCAGCATGTCACCGGCGCCCTTGCAGTAAGCTTCTTTCACCAGGGCAGGGATATCGATTGGGTCTTCAATCGAGGCAGGAACCAGGGCTTCGCAAGACTTGGGAATTAGACTGGCGCGCTTTAAGAGAGTGACGCTCGAGTTTTGCGCCGCGATGGGTGTGCAGCATAACAACGTCAACAGAATTAGAGTGTCCAGACTGAACCGATTTGGTCGCATGATTTTATCGGCACACTTTGCCGGGCGTAACCGAAACTGTTTGTGAAAGTTTTTGCCGGCCGAAAGCTGCATGTCGTTCTCGTCGCTGGCCGAAGTGTTAGCTCAAGTGAGCCGGATTATAGCAGCGCGGCTAGCCTACGGCGAGCAATAGATGGCGTGAGGTTAATCGCAAAAAATTGCAGGCGGGAAAACGCCGCGCGCTAGTGAATCGTAAATGGTAAATCGTGAATAGATCGAAAGCCGTAAATCGTAAATGGTGAATCGTGAATAGAAGAACCCGTCCCCTGAGAGGGGCGATGATTTGATCCTCGCCGCCGGACTCCTGCCTTCTGGCTTTTGCCTTTTGCCTTTTGTCTCCTGCCTCCTGCCGTCTGCCTCCTGCCTCCTGCCTGCTGCTTTCTGCCTTCTGCCGACTCATTACTCATCACTCATCACTCATTACTCATTACTCATTACTCATCATTCATTACTGCAGACCACTCACTTTGCGGGCGGATTGAATTTGGCGTCGTCGATCGCAACGTTCTGCCTGACCTCGTCGATCTTTCGCCCCCAACGGCGTCCGGGGAACGACCAGCGAATCAGAAAAGGCTGCTTGACCCCGTCGACTTCCCGAAAGTCTTCATAGTCGATTTGTAAAGGAAACTTTCCAAGTATCGTTTCCGATTCCGAATAGCGGCGGATCAGCAACCCGCTCCGCACATCGAAAAAGAGTTTTTCCGGATCTCCATTTGCCGGCGTCGCCCGAATCACATAGGCTTCGGAATCGTTAACGCTCGTCTTTCCGATCAAGGTTAGACTGGAATAGACCGTTGCCAACTTTAGCTCCTTATTGAACACTGAGTCGATCTTCATTTGATTCACAACTTGATCCGGCAATGGCATAAGGCCATCTCTACTGCTGTGTCCCCACGCGGCTGACCCATTAAAACCATTTGTGAAAACCAAGCCAGGATAGCTGGTGATAGTCAGGATCTTGTCGGGCGCTTTCTGAGACACCTCCTCCGGAACCAGGACTCCATCAGCGCCAATGCGAGAGCCTTTAGCCACCCGGCTTTTTATCTTCGCCAGAGCCTCGGTGCCACCAAGGGCCTGAACATAGTGATCCAGTATCTCGTTTACGGTGGGCAGCGCGGGCTCAGGTTTGGCCGCCGCTTTTGGCGCCCAGGGGTTCGCCCCAACCACGGGCACGGATACGGGTGTCGTATTGCCGCGATGACAGGTGAAGCAAGTCACCGCGCGATCGCCGTTGAAACTTCCTTTGTTCAAATCAACGACCATCTTAATCATGCGACGCGCAGTTATTTTCGTTTGCTTATCATCTTTATCAAACGGATTGACGTGACA
>DASYPX010000075.1:0-2277 GCA_036006125.1 Pyrinomonadaceae bacterium
TAATTTACCGTTCGGATTTGCGCGCTTGCGCCTGGACGGCGGTTATTGCGATAGCGTCAACGATATCCTCAGGTTTGCAGCCACGCGAAAGATCGTTCGCGGGTCGATCCAGACCTTGCAAAATCGGACCGATGGCCGTCGCACCGGCGAGTCGCTCAGTTAATTTGTAGCCGATGTTTCCAGCTTGGAGGTCCGGAAAAATTAGCACGTTGGCGTGACCGGCAACGCTTGAACCGGGTGCTTTCGATTGACCGATCGCTGGCACGAGTGCGGCGTCCGCTTGCAGTTCGCCATCGATTTCAATTTGGGGCGCGCGCGCACGCACGGTCCGTGTAGCTTCGACGACTTTGTCGATGAGGCGATGTTGCGCGCTGCCTTTCGTTGAAAAGGAAAGCATGGCGACGCGCGGCTCGGCGCCGATCAAAGCGCGACAGGAATCGGCCGATGCGATCGCGATCTCGGCGAGTTCGGCCGCGCTCGGTTCGATTACCACACCACAATCCGCATAAATGATCGCGCCGTTTGATCCGACATTCGGATCCCGCACAATCATCAAGAAGAAACTCGACACCAACTTAAAGCCCGGCCGGACACCAATGCAGTGCAAAGCCGCGCGCACAGTGTGCGACGTTGTATTCGTCGCGCCGGCAACTGATCCATCCGCACGCCCCGAACGCACCATTAGGTTTCCGTAGTAGAGCGGATCTCGCAGAGCGTTACGCGCTTCGTCGATCGTCATGCCCTTGGCGCGACGAGCTTCGTAAAGCAACGAAACCATCTTTTCCAAATCGTTCGCCCGCAGGTGATCGATGACTTCGACGCCACCGAGATCTGCGCCTGCTTGTCGCGCAGAGTCGCGCACTTTGTCTTCGCTGCCGAGCACGGTGATTCGCGCCAGACGTTGGCGCGCCGCAGCGCTGGCAGCGACAACTGTCCGCGGGTCTTCACCTTCAGGAAGGACAATGTGCTGCGGATTCGCGGCCGCTCGTTGATGAATTTGGTCGAGAATCGGCATCGATTATTGAAGTCTTCGACTGCGGAGTCTAACTGAGGGTTAAGTCGGGAACAAGTTTGACGTCGGGCGCGTATCAAGATGCTTGACGCCACAATTCCCCGCGCTTGCTATACCTTTGGAAGAATAAGGAACCTCAACATGAAGCTTGCATCACGATTCTGCCGAGCCTATTACGCGTTCACCCTGTTGGCCGTTCTGGCATTGCAGTCGTCCGCGTTTGCCCAGGACAAGGCCGCGAAGATCGACGAAATGCTCTCTCTGTATCAGAAGTACGGGCAGTTCAACGGCTCAGCACTCGTGGCGGATAACGGAAAGGTTATCTACAAGAAGGGCTTTGGTCTGGCGAATATGGAATGGGACATTCCGAATGCGCCGGACACAAAATTTCGTTTAGGCTCGATCACCAAACAGTTCACTGCGACGCTTATTCTTCAGTTAGTTGAGCAGGGAAAGATCAAGCTCGACGGAAAGCTGATCGATTATCTGCCGGAATATCGCAAGGACACGGGCGCGAAGGTCACCATCCACAATTTGCTATCTCACACGTCTGGAATTCCCAGTTACACGTCGTTACCGGGATTCCTTCAAAACGTAAGCCGCAATCCTTATACAGTCGATGAATTCATCAAGAAGTATGCGAGCGGCGATCTCGAATTCGAGCCGGGCACGAAATTCGTTTACGACAACTCGGGCTATTTTCTTTTGGGGGCCATCGTCGAAAAGGTTACGGGCAAGCCTTACGAGCAAGTTCTTAAAGAAAATATTTTCGATCCGTTGGGTATGAAGAACACCGGTTACGATCATTGGGGAACGATCCTCAACAAGCGCGCCACAGGATATTCGAGATCTCCGCGCGGCTTTCAGACCGCGTCCTATCTCGATATGAGTATTCCCTACGCCGCCGGTTCACTTTATTCAACTGTCGAGGACCTCTATTTGTGGGACCAGGCTCTCTACGGCGAAAAGATTCTTTCGGCAAAATCCAAAGAACTTCTGTTCAAGCCGAATCTGAATAACTACGGCTACGGTTTCGTCATCACGAAAGCGACGTTGGCACCGCCCACAAAGCTGGAGGTGCCCGTGATTCAGCATAACGGCGGCATAAATGGCTTTAACACGACAATCGTTCGGATGACGAACGATAAGCGTTTGATTGTGTTGCTCGACAACGCTGAGGACGGACAATATCTGGATCGGATTGTTCTGGGAGTCATGAGCATCCTCTACGATCAGCCCTTCGACAGTCCGAAGCGATCCATTGC
>DASYPX010000076.1:0-14286 GCA_036006125.1 Pyrinomonadaceae bacterium
CCGCCGTTGCCGCAGCCGGCCCCGCGGACGATCCACTCGATCCAAGTCGATCTTCGTCGGGCGCCCATGGGTTTCGCGTCACCCCGCCGAACCACTTTGGGCCCTGCGCCAGCGCGCCCATCGAAAGTTTCGCAACAAGCACCGCGCCCGCTGCGCGCAGACGCTCAACCACGGTGGCGTCATAATCGATCACTTGATCGCGGTAAGGCTCAGCGCCCCAAGTCGTCTTGATGCCTTTGGTCGCCAACAAATCCTTCGCCCCCCACGGAATTCCGTGCAGTGGTCCGCGATATTTGCCGCGCTTGAGATCATTGTCGGCGTCCTGCGCTTGCTTCATCGCCAGGTCCTCTGTCAGCGTCACCACGCACAGAAGTTTCGGCCCGTATTTCTTCAATCGCGAGAGATACATCTTCGTCAGTTCAACCGACGAAACTTTGTGCGTGCGAATCAATTCAGCAAGCTGCGGGACAGTTGCAAACGCGAGCTCCTCGACCGATTTGAACGGCGCCGGCTCATTCCTGCCGAAGCGAAATTTCGTTTTGATCTTGGCGCGCTTGACATGAAATCCGGGCAATTCGGGATGAAAGACAACCGCCGGTTCAGTGTCGAGCGGCACATCGATCTTCCGCACCGTTTCATAACTGTCGAGCAGACGGTTCACGCCCGGCAACGCCATATCTTCCTGTTTGTCGTTGAAATCAATGCCGATAATTTTCTCGGCATGCTTCAGATCGTCCTTCTTGATGCGCAGCTGCGGGGAAGGACTAGGTGAAGCTTGCGCGGCGGGCGACGGCGTTGGCGTTTGCGCCAACGACTTTAGCGGTGCTTTGGTGGCAGCGATCGCAGCGGCTCCAGCCGCGGGAATTATTTTCACAAAAGTGCGACGAGTGATTGACTTGCGGTTTGATTTTTTCATGGCGACTTTTGGCGGCATACAATATCACAAGTGTTGAATCATAAAGTCAGAACCGCCTGCGGTATCGGGCGGTTGATCTTTGGAAAGTCGCGATGCGTTAACTATCAGGTTAAACCACCCGCTACCGCAGGTGGTTCTGACAGGTGATGCAATGACAATCGGAAGGTGTTAACCTATCCAGTCAAACAACCAATTTATTAGAACTGGAATTCCCTTGGCTCAACAGCAAACGAAAACGGATTTCTCTGAAATAATTGCCGAGAATTTCGGCGCGAATGCGACGTACGTCGAGACGCTGCTGGCGCGCTTTCGCAGCGATCCATCGCTGGTCGATGAATCCTGGCGCGCGTATTTCGAAGAGCTACTTGGTAATGGCCAACCCGCCGCGGTCGCAACGCCACCGGCCACACCAACCGCGACGCAAGAACCCATGGCAAGCGGTGACGGCCGCAAATCCGCAGCCGCGGCAACTCCAGCCAGGAAGTCAGAACCGCCTGCGTTAGCGGGCGGGTTGCAACCTGAGGGAGAGGCAATCCCGATTCGCGGCGCCGCTTTGAAAATCGTCGAGAACATGGAGGCGAGCCTCGCCGTTCCTACCGCGACTTCTCAGCGTCGCATTCCGGTAAAGTTGCTCGAAGAAAACCGCCGCATCATCAATCGTCATCTTGCAGACAACGATGGTGGCAAGGCGTCTTTCACGCACTTAATCGCGTATGCCCTGCTGCGAGCGCTAGCTGAGTTTCCGCAAATGAACGACGGCTTCGGCGTAATCGACGAGCAGCCTGTACGACTTAAGCGGGAATCGGTGAATCTCGGCATCGCGATCGATCTGGAAAAGAAAGACGGTACGCGTTCGCTGCTGGTGCCGAACATCAAGAACGCGAACGGCATGCGCTTCTCGGAGTTTCTTCACGCGTACGATGATGTCGTGAAGCGCGCGCGCGAAGGCAAGCTGCAAATTCCGGATTTTCAGGGAACGACGATTTCACTGACGAATCCTGGAACGATCGGGACCGTCGCTTCAACTCCGCGTCTGATGGCAGGACAATCGGTAATCATCGCGACGGGCGCGATTGAGTTTCCCGCTGAATATCAATCGATTCATCCGTCGATTCTGCCGCAGCTTGGTATAAGCAAAGCGATTACCATCAGCAGTACTTACGATCATCGGATCATTCAGGGTGCTGAATCCGGCGCGTTCCTGGCGCGCGTGCACGAATTGCTGCTCGGCAAAGACAAATTTTACGAGGACGTCTTTCTCGATCTTGGCATCGCGCACGCGCCGATGCGTTGGAATGTAGATCGCAATCCGCTTTTTGCCGGCGAGGACCAGACACACGAACACGCTCTCCGGCAGGCGCGCGTCATGGAGTTGATTAATGCTTACCGCGTGCGCGGGCATCTGACGGCAGACATCGATCCGTTGCACGCGATGCCTCTGCTTTATCATCCCGAACTCGACATCGAAACCTATGGGCTGACGATTTGGGATCTCGACCGCATCTTCATCACGGGCGGCCTCGGCGGCACCGAAACAGGGACGTTGCGCGAGATCCTAGACATTCTTCAGCGCGCGTATTGCGGCAAGGTCGGCACGGAATATCGTCACATTCAAAGCAAGGAAGAGAAGCTTTGGTTGCGCGAACAGATTCGTCGCGAATTCGTGCATCCCGAACCAATCGACGTCGAAGTCAAGAAGCGAATTCTTTGGAAGCTCATTTCGGCCGAACAATTCGAAAAGTTTCTCAACACAAAGTTTCTTGGGCAGAAGCGTTTCTCGATCGAAGGCTGCGAAACGATTATTCCGCTGCTCGATCAATTAATCGATCGCGCCGGCGATCAGGGCATCGAGCAGATCACGATGGGCATGGCACATCGTGGCCGCCTGAATGTGCTGGCGAACGTCATCGGTCATTTCTGCGAGCGCATCTTCACTTCGTTTGAAGGCTCGATCCACCCGAGTTTTCCCGCCGATGAAGGCGACGTGAAATATCACCAGGGCGCGGAAGGCGAACGCGAGACACCGAATGGCAAAAAAGTCCACCTGCGACTCTCGCCGAATCCAAGTCACCTGGAAGCCGTCGATCCGGTCGTCGAAGGCATGACACGCGCGATGCAAGACGAAGCGATGGACGAAGACGAGTTGTCGCGTGAGGAGGTAATGAATCGAGCGCTGCCGGTGTTGTTGCACGGTGACGCTGCGTTCGCGGGTCAGGGCATCGTGATGGAAACGCTGCAGCTCGCACAGCTTCACGGTTATCGCACCGGTGGCACAATACACATCATCATCAACAATCAAATTGGTTTTACGACTTCGCCGGAATCGGGGCGCTCGTCAATTTATTCGACCGACGTCGCGCGCATGACGCAATCTCCCATCTTTCACATCAACGGCGACGATCCCGAAGCCGCGTATCGCACAATGCGCCTTGCGCTCGACTACCGACAGACATTTCACAAGGACGTGGTGCTGGACGTGGTCGGATTCCGCCGCCTTGGTCACAACGAGACGGACGAGCCGAGTTACACGCAGCCGCTGATGTATCAGCGCGTCAAAGAGCATCCCGGAGTGCGCGCGGTTTACGCGAAGCGTCTGATCAAGGAAGGCGTTTTCGATGAGGCGGGCGTAAACCAACTGATCGAAGAGCGCATCCGCCGTTACGACGACGCACTGGCGCGCGCGAAGAAAGTCGCAGCCGAAGCCAAGGCCTCGTTCACACCTGAACCCGACGTCGTCGAAATTGATGGCTCGGAAGTTATCCAAACGCCAGTAACTGCCGACGTCGTGAAGGAAATCACGCAACAGATTTCGGTGGTGCCGGAAGGCTTTCATCTGAATCCGAAAATGGTGAGCCAGCTCGCGCGGCGCGCGAAAATGGGCCAGGGAACTCTGCCGATGGACTGGGCGTTCGCCGAGGCGATCGCGTTTGGGTCGCTCGCCCTCGAAGACACGCGCGTGCGTTTGAGCGGTCAGGACTCCGGTCGCGGCACATTCAGTCAGCGACACGCCGTGCTTTACGACACGCAGACGGGCCAGCCGTGGGCCCCCCTTTCTGAATTGGGTTCCGGTGAAAACAATCGCGGTCGCTTTGAAGTTTTTGACAGCTCGCTTTCGGAAGCCGGCGTACTCGGGTTCGAATATGGCTATTCAGTTATCGCGACGGATGCGCTGGTGATGTGGGAGGCGCAGTTTGGCGATTTCAACAATGTCGCGCAATCGATTATCGATCAATACATTTCATCAAGCGAAGACAAGTGGAAACAACGTTCGCGTCTGACGATGCTTCTGCCGCACGGTTACGAAGGACAAGGTCCAGAACATTCGAGTGCGAGGCTCGAACGGTTCCTGCAACTGTGTGCCGCGAACAATTTGTGCGTATGTTACCCGAGCACTCCGGCCCAGTATTTCCATCTGTTGCGCCGACAGGTACGCGAAGGGTTCGAGCGGCCGTTGATTGTGATGACGCCAAAGAGCCTGTTGCGTCTGCCCGCGGCGGGTTCTGCCGTTGAGGAAATTACGAACGGCGGATTTCAGCCGGTTATCGATGGTGCTGATGCCGGCGATACGAACGCGGTAACGCGCATCGTCTTTTGCAGTGGAAAAGTCTTCTATGATTTGAGCGAAGCGCGAAAGAAAGCCGGCGAAAGTCGCGTGGCCATTGTCCGCGTCGAACAGTTCTATCCATTCCCGCTATCCGCGATCACCGAAACGATCGCGACCTACGCGAACGCGAACGAACTTATCTGGTGTCAGGAAGAGCCGAAGAACATGGGCGCATGGACATTCATGGAAGGGAAGTTTGAGGATCTGGTGCCTGGTGGGGATCAACTACGCTACGTTGGCCGCGCTGAGTCGGCGAGCCCCGCGACCGGAAATTATTCGGTCCATACGCAGGAGCAGGAGCGATTGGTAGGCGAGGCACTCACGATCGGCTAATTCTTCTTCAGTACCAACGAGATCAGCACAGAGAAGATCGTTCCGAACAGCATCAGGCCGATTCCCAAACCCAGGAACGCGGCGACCACATTCGTCTCACCTTCCTGTTGCATCAGCTTCGGCCCAATTAACTTAAGCAGCAGCGCAAAATAGAGGCACGTGAGAACCGCGTAAGTCAAGGCGATCGATACTCCGGTTCCGAGACCTTGCAGAAAGGTCATCCGATCGCCATTCGCTAAACGCTTTTCTTTGATTCCCATCATCAGCGCAGCAATTGCTGACAGATTGAAGACGGCCAAATCGGCAAACTGTGCGGACTGGCCTTCGATGTGCAGCACGAAATGTTTCAGTGCGACCCATGCGGCGATGATGAGCGTGACTGCGATTCCGTATTTGAGGGCGATTTTCATCATTGGAACGCAGGCATCTGTCCCGACAAGTCGGGATTACCCGCATCTTGCGGGTCGGTAGTTCTATCATAAACAAGTTTGACCGCAAACTTCGGATAGAACGCGCACTCGCCAATCAGTAACATCGCCTCATCAATCGTGAAGAGGTGAAGTAAAATATTGCAGACGCTATCAAACAGTCCGGCCGTGATAAGCAATCCCGAGCTTTGGAACGCAGTGCTGGCGCGTGACGCTTCGCGCGACGGCAGCTTTGTTTTCGCCGTACGCTCGACCGGAATTTATTGCCGCCCATCGTGTCCCGCGCGCCGCCCAAATCGTGAGCAGGTTAGTTTCTTCAAACTGCCCGAAGCTGCCGAGCAGGCCGGTTTTCGCGCCTGCAAGCGCTGTCACCCGCGACGTGCCCGTGCGAACGATCCGCAAATTGAGCTGGTCCGTCGCATCTGTCACATCATCGACGAACACGACGAGGATTCAGTCACACTCGACAACCTGTCTTCGACCGTTGGAGTAAACGGTCATCATTTGCAACGCACCTTCAAGCAGGTAATGGGCATCACGCCGCGGCAGTATGCAGACTCAAGCAGGCTCAATCGGTTTAAAGCGCGCGTGAAGAAAGGCGCCTCAGTTACCGACGCAATGTACGACGCAGGCTACGGATCCAGCCGCGCTCTGTATGAAAAATCTTCGGCGCAGTTAGGGATGACGCCCGCCACTTATGGTCGTGGCGGAAAAGGAATGCGCATCGCCTTTACGATCGGCGATTCGCCGCTGGGACGTTTGCTGGTGGCCGCAACTGAGCGCGGCGTCTGCTCGGTGACGTTGGGTGATTCAGACGTTGAACTCACGCGCGCTCTGTTTGCGGAATACCCAGCCGCGTCGATCGATTCAAAGGACACTTCCATCGGTCCGTCGTTGAACCTTTGGCTTGATTGCGTGCTGGATTCCTTGAAGAATGAACATCGCCGTCTCGATCTGCCGATGGATATTCAGGCGACCGCATTCCAGTGGAGAGTTTGGGAAGAATTGCGGCGCATTCCGTTCGGCTCGACACGTTCGTATCAGGAAATCGCCAAAGCGATCGGCCGGCCGAGCGCCGTCCGCGCGGTGGCCCGCGCTTGTGCCAGCAACCGCTTGGCGCTGGTGATTCCGTGCCACCGGGTGATTCGGGAAGACAGGAGTTTGGGTGGATATCGCTGGGGATTGGAAAGAAAGAAGGAACTGTTGGAGCAGGAGAGTGCGCGAGCAAAAGGCTAAGCAACCAAGCCGCGTCGCGGCCGAATGTTTATAGACTGCCGCCAGTTTATTTGAGATATCGGGCGATGGGAGAAATGTCCGAACATTTCTCCCATCATCATTCTTGGGCCTTAGTTTCTATAGACATTGAGTGCCTAACGGCACTCCGCGTCAGCGCTGTTGGAAAATCGCCCGTGCGTGATTTACTTCAACAGTTTCGCAGTCAGCACGACAATCAACGCCCGATTTCGAATTGTCGCCGTACCGACGACAACCTTTTCGCCGTCGCGGAGGTTAAGGGCTGTTTGAATCCTCGCGCGATCATCGCCGGTCCGTGACGTAAACGCGAAATCCGCGATCTGCATACTTTGCGTGCCACCGGGATTTGGAATCAATGAGACAGAGCGAATGTAATAGTCGTAAGGCATAGACAGGTTGGGAGTGCCGGAATTACCGCTGGACACCTCGGCGGTGCCGTTGCCTTGAAGAACTGACGAAGTTTCGGTTAACCGTTGGACAACGGAAGCAACCAACTCGTAATTCTTGTAGTTAAGCGTTCCACGTAACTCCGCCAGCACATCCTTCAATTCTGCCGGAACGTCCAAACCGGCGCCGCCCGCGTTTGACGCCAGTAGCACGTGCATATGCAGTTCGATGTTCGGCTGTGGTGCACCAGGCGTATCCAGACGCTTAAGCGCCTCTTCGATGGTCGCGATGTTCTCGGGAAAATCGCGTACAGTCAGCGTCTTGAATTCGGCGTTCGGTGTGATGCCCGCGCCCTTGAAGCCGCTGGTGAGTCTTGTGAGCACGTTGGCCAGGCTGTTCGGATCGCGGTACTTAACCTCAAATACTCTGTTCTTAAAACCGCTCGCCGTTACATAATTGTCGGACGGCGCAGGAGTGGTTGAAGGCTGTTGCGCAAATGATACCGAAACGAAAACTAATGCGACAGACAACGCCACGATTGCGTGCTTCACAGTATTAAGCATAAGAAAACCTCCTAGATACCTCTCGAATTTGAAGTCGGCGATTTCGCCTCTCGAGGAGCGAGCCAGATGATGCGAATGTTCGGATTCTTCGTTTGTATTTCCATTCTCAGAGTCTTCTGCGTATCACTGTTAACTGCGGCGCCTGTTGGGATGGAACCATTAGGCGTGGATGTTGTTGACTGCGCTGGCGAAGCAGACGGTGCGATCATGGCCACTGAATTAGTTCGATCGCGAACTTTCGTGCGCGGCATTCGCTTCTGCGGCGGCCGCTGATCCGACAAACGTTGACTGTTGTTTCCTCGACTTGCAGTTAACGAGAAGGCGGGCAGCGACTGCTTCGGTTGTCCGTTGCCTGCATCCATCTTTTGCGGATTAATCGCTACAGGCAGCCGACCACTTCGACGATCACTCATGAAATAGATCCCAAGCGCGAAGACGACAAGCACCACCGCCGTCACGACTGCCCAACCCAAACGAGGCCGAAACCAGGCGCCGATTAATCCGGAAAAAGATGGAGCAGTCGATTCTGTTTCAATCTGTCGCCAAACGGCCTGGCGCATTCCCGCAAAGGTCCCCTCGCTAAAGTCTGGTGGTGCAAAATTCTCCAGTAGTTGCCGCGTGTCGCGGTATTCGGCGGCGGCATGGGTACATGCAGCACAGGATTGCAAGTGCATGGAAATCCGTCCCTCGGTTCTCGCGTCGAGATCGTGCCCTGCGTACAGTGGCAATAAACTTTCGACCTGATTGCAGTTCATTGTGACTCCTGCATAGTTTGATGACGGCGACAATAATCTCGAATCTTGCGGCGCGCCGAGCTGATCTGCGAGCGCACAGTTGTCGAGCTCGATTTGAGAATTCGCGCGACTTCCTCAGTCGAATGACCTTCGACATCACGCAAAATGATCGACGCACGCTCTTTGAACGGCAGCATCGCAATCGCCCGGGAGATTAGCTCACGCCTCTGTGCCTGCAGAAGTGTTGCTTCCGCATCAGCCTGTTCAGCTGGGATCTCCAAAACACTGTCGTTTGGGTCCGCATCGATTGATCTCGTTTGGCTTTGTATGTGGCGTTTTTTCAACGTATCACGGCACACGTTTACGGTGATGCGATAGAGCCACGCAAAGAAATCCTGATCCTGTTTGAAGCGGCGGAGATGCTTGTAAACGCGGAGAAACACCTCCTGACAGGCGTCACGAGCATCAGCTTCATTTCCCAGCATCCGCCAGGACATGGCCATAACTCTCTGTTGCGATTGAATCATGATCTGTTCGAAAGCTGCCGTTTCTCCAGCGGCAGCGCGCTCAATTAGGAGAGCCAGTGGTGTCTGATTTCGCGCCAGGACGTTCCCCTGAAGCTGTATTTCTAGGGCCAGCGCCATGTCTGGAATCCCGCTCGCTCCTTCTAGAATTAGTCGGCCCTCCACTGTCATATACTGCGCAAAACAGGGAAACGTTGAGAAGATTTTTTGGCTCTTGAAGTCTAAGCCGGAAAGACAGGATATTCCACGCGCAGAGGTTAGTTAAGTTCCGCCACATCGGAAGGGAACGGTTATCGCTGGGTCGGAAGGGAAAGCTGACTGCTATCGAAGGCGTTTCTGATTGAACGGTCACCGCCGGAATGAACTATCGCAGTTAACGAGAAATATCTCAGCGACGCCTGCCAAAGAACCATGCACCCGTTCGTCTTTGCTAAACGTAATTCCGGATCCCGAAACCAAATCTCGTGTTGAGTTGGAAATAATTACTTCTCCGCGTTCGCTGACACTTGCGATCTGCCGAGAAATGTCCGGCGCCGGCCCAGCGATCTTGTTACCCGCGACTTCGCACAGTCCCGTGTGAACTCCTATCCGCGTTGCCAAACCGCTCTGCCTGCTCGCTTTCGTGATTGCACACGCGCATCGTACTGCTCGAACTGGACCGTCGAAGATCGCAGCAACTCCGTTTTGCTCGTTATCGGCGACCCGGCCTTTGAACCATTCAGTTTCTCTTGCGGCAATCGCGTGCAGGCGCTCGCTGTGATCGGCTGAAAGTTCACTGCCGGCGTGTACCCAAAGAACGGTGGCCAAAACGGTATCGATTTCTTCCGGACGTTGCAGCTCGGCGAGAAACTTTTGCAACGGTAACAACACAGAATCCTGATCGCCTGCGTAGATCAAGTGATCCTGACCCGGCAGTTCGAGAAATTTCGCTCCGGGAATGCGGGACGCGATGAAGCGGCCCTCCTCGATGTTAGCGTCGCGGTCGTTGATGCGATGCATAACCAGTGTCGGGACCCTAATCGCAGGTAAGACATCGCGGACGTCAATCAAAGTGTTCATTCGCGCGAGTGCGAGCGCCGCGCGCGGACTGCAACTCCTTCGCTGATAGCTGCCCCACCAGTTACGAAGCTGCGGGTCGTCGCTGACACTTGGGGCGATGGTTTCGATTCCAATCGGTCCGCCCCATTCTTTTTCGAGAGCGTCATAGAATCCCTGACGCTCTTCCGGTGTTGGCGCCCAAGGGTAGTCGGGATCCCAAACACGCTTGGCGAAAACGCCGAAAGTAATCAGCGCCAGCGTTCGTTCAGGATAGGTGGCGGCAAACAACATCGCCATGTTGCCGCCTTCCGACATGCCGAAAACCGCGGCGCGTTCGGAGCCCACCGCTTCCGTCACGGCCCTAACGTCATCCATTCGCTGTTCGAGCGTCGGCAATTCGCTTGTCTGATCGGAAAGACCCGTGCCGCGTTTGTCGAATAGAATCAGTCGCGAGAACGATCCCAGACGGCGGAAGAAATGAGCGACGATTGGCTGCTCCCAGCCGTATTCGATGTGACTCACCCAACCTGGCACGTAGACAAGATCGATTGGGCCCTCTCCCAAAACCTGATAAGCGATATTGACGTCGCCACTCTTCGCATAATGCGTTTCCGGGCGAGCTCCGTCAGCCAGTCCCAGCGTTTCTGTTTGGATAGGAATTGTCGGAGAGTGCGCCGAGCCGAATGTCCTGGTCGGTGCTTCGCTGGTCGCACTGACTACTAAGGGAGTTCCGTCGATCCGACAGAACCTCAGTGTGTCATCAGAATAAGTACTTTGACACTGCGGGCAAACCTTCATCTTAGTCGGAAACCAAATACGCGCATTGAGTTACTTAATCCAAACCGTCTTAATATTCACGAACTCACGAATACCAACCTCACTCAATTCACGACCGTAACCCGAGTGCTTCACCCCACCAAATGGCAGGCGCGGATCGGAAGCGACCATACCGTTAATGAAGACGCAGCCGGATTCAATATCCGCAATGAATCGCTGCTGCTCTTTTTGATCGTTGGTCCACGCGGCTGAACCCAACCCAAAGGTCGTCGCGTTCGCCAACTCAATTGCTTCGTCAATCGTGCTTATTCGAAACAGCGAAGCGACCGGCCCGAAGAGTTCGTCGTAAAAAGCCGTCGCCGTATTCGGGATTTCCGCGAGCACAGTCGGCTCGTAGAAATGTCCACGCGCCAGATCGCCATCGAGTTTCATCCGCTGACCGCCTGTAAGAATCTTTGCTCCGGCCATCGCACTCTGACTTACCTGTTGATCGAGATCGTTAAGGATTTGCTCAGTCGCCAGTGGTCCGATGTCAGTCTTCTCATCCAAAGGGTCGCCGACGCGGAGCTTGTTCATCGCCGCCACGAATTCTGTTTCGAATCGCTCATAAATCTGGTCGTGAATAATGAACCGCTTCGCCGCGATGCATGACTGGCCGTTGTTGATGGTGCGCGCTTTTACCGCTGTATTGACTGCCTCTTCAAAGTTTGCTGACGGCATGACAATAAAAGGATCGCTGCCGCCCAGTTCGAGCACCGTCTTCTTGATTTGTTTGCCCGCGATGCTGGCGATGCTGCGTCCAGCGGGCTCACTTCCCGTTAACGTCGCCGCGGCAATACGCGGATCTTCCAGCACGGCCTGCACGGCCTCAGAGCCGATCAAGAGAGTCTGAAACGCGCCTTCGGTAAAACCGGCGCGACGAAAGATATCCTCGATGGCCAGCGCACATTGCGGCACATTCGACGCGTGTTTGAGCAAACCAACGTTGCCGGCCATCAGGGCCGGCGCGGCGAAACGAAAGACTTGCCAGAAGGGAAAATTCCACGGCATGACCGCGAGCACGACGCCAAGCGGTTGAAAGTGAACGTAACTGCTCGTAGCGTTTGTTTCGATGACTTCGTCTGCGAGATGGCGTTCAGCATTCCCAGCGTAGTAGCGGCATACCCACGCACACTTTTCCGCTTCCTGCACCGCGGCATTGATGGGCTTTCCCATCTCGAGGGTCATCGTGCGCGCCAACGCCTGCTTTTCAGTCTCGAGAATCTCGGCCGCGCGCATCATCTTTTCAGCGCGGTCAGCGAATGACGTGCGGCGATGCTCGCGAAACCCCTCTGCGCCGCGCGCAATCTTACCTTCCAGTTGTTGTTCGTTCAGCGCGTCGAAGGTTTGCAGGACTTCGCCGGTAGCAGGATTGATTGACGATATCGGCATGCGGGAACTATACGGCCGGAAGTTATCCGACCGCCATCATCTCGGGCTCTTCTTCATCAATCGCGACACTCTTTTGTCTCTTCCGCAACATGATCAGCCCAATGCCGGAAATGATGCATGCGGCGCCGGCGAATAGACGCCAGTTGAATTTCTCGTGCAGGACGATCATGCCGAGCAGGACCGCGACGACGGGCGTCACTAACGCGATGAGCATCGTGTTGACGACGTCCATGTGCCGTACGAGCCAATAAAAAAGCGTGAATGCAATCACTGAACCGACGATGACAAGATAGGCGAGAGCAATCACAGCGGTCGCTGTCCAGTGAAAATGAATGGGATTTCCTTCGGTTGCGATTCCGAGCGCGAGCAACGGCGGAAAGCCGCAGACCATTTGTCCTGCCGCGAGTACAAACGGATCGATCTGTGTCCCGTACGCCTTCACCAGAACGTTGCCGTACGAGCCACAGACGGCACTCAAGACCAGCGCTACGCTTCCGGCGAGCGCCGCCTTTCCGGCAAACGACAACTGATCAGAGAACACAATTCCCACACCGAGGACACCGAGCAGAACGCCCATCAGCTTCTTTGGCGTGATCCGTTCTTCGGGAAGATAAAAGTGCGCGATCACCAAACCGAAGGCGGGAAACGTCGATTGCAAAACTGCGGCGAGACCCGAAGGAATGCGCTGCTCGCCCCAAAAAACCAGGCCGTAGTTGAGGCTGAATTGGAGCCAACCGACGATCGCAATCAGCAGCCACTCACTTCGCTTTCGCGGCCAACGTACTCCGCGGGCGAATATGATCGCTACGAGAATCGATGACGCGCACAGAAATCTAATGCCCGCGAAAGTCAGCGGCGGAAGATCATTCAGACCCAGTTTGATGAATAGCCAGGTCGATCCCCAGATACCGCAGAGAATCAGCCAGACGACGCGCGCTTTCATGATTCGATTCTAAAATACAAAACGGGGCAGTAGCCCGACCGTAAGGGAGGGCGTGATCAAAACCACGCCCTTGCTTACGCGCGGGCTACTGCCCCGCTTGCGTCTCGCCCTTACTTGTTTTCGTTATGCTGCAAATTCAGCTTGATTACATTGAATACCGCGCCTTGCGGATCAGCCAGGACCGCGAATCGGCCAACGTTCGGAATATCAGTGGGCGGTACGTAAGTACGCGCGCCGAGGGACGTCGCTTTCGCCACGGTGCCATCGCAGTCATCGACCGCAATGTAAATCCCCCAGTTCGGCGGCATCGGCCCCATGTTCGGCTGAATCTGCATCATGCCGCCGATGTGCTCTTCGCCATTGATCCACTCAGTGTAAGGCGTTGCGCCACTGTCGGTCTTAGACTTCCAACCAAAAAGTTTAGTGTAGAAATCCTTCGCCTTCTCAGTGTCGTTGGTCAGAAGCTCGTTCCAGCAAAGTGATCCGACTTCGCCTTTCACACCCACGCCTTTGTGTTGTTTGGGCTGCCACAAACAGAAGTGTCCGCCGGTCGGGTCGGCAATCACAGCCATCCGCCCGTGTTCCATAACGTCGAACGGTGGCTGCACCACGGTGCCGCCCAGCGATTTCGCTTTCGCGGCAGTTTCATCCGCGCTTGTCACGCAGATATAGGACGCCCAGTTAGTAGGCACCTGCTTCATGCTTTCATCCTTTTGGAACGAGGCGCCTACATTCTTTCCGTTGAGCGTGTAGATCGTGTAAACCTGGTCCGGCCCGATTGGCGTATCGTTTGCCGCCCAGCCGAACAACTCCATGTAGAACTTTTTTGCCCCCGGGCCATCAGTCGTCATCAATTCGATCCAACAGAAACTTCCCGGTTTAGTCTCTAATTGAGTTTGCGTAGCGGTGTCACTCATTACATTTCTCCAGTTCGTTTCGAGGCGGGCTACTGCCCGCCTGATTTGATAATGGCGGGCCGTAGCCCGCTCTAAACATTCCAATAACGAGAGGGGATTTCAAACTCTAGCAGCGAGAACGCAAAAACTCTAGCCGATGGCGCTTAACGAATTGTAAAGATTTGTGAATTCTCGTGAAGGTCTTGCAGAAAGAAGACTTCAACGAAGCGCGCAGGATGCGCGCGACCCGCCCGCAAGGATGCGGGCGCTCCGATGCGGGTGTTCAGATGCGGGCACGATGCCCGAGCTCCCGAAGTCCAAAAACGAAATCGCGCTGCTCTCACCCGAAGATGCTAGCAGCGCAATCTCGAAGTCTTATGAATCACCGAAGCGATTCGTAAGATGGCAGCCTAGACTCGTCAGTACCAAGCTGCCAATTTGTATTCCGACAAGCAACC
>DASYPX010000077.1:0-15099 GCA_036006125.1 Pyrinomonadaceae bacterium
CCGGTCTTGAAAAATCCGTCGGACACGTTGCGCCAGCTAAGGCCCATATCATCTGTTTTCCAGATGCCGCCACCAGTCGTGCCCATGTAGTATGTTTTCGGATCACCGACGACGCCGGTCGCGCAGTTTGAGCGGCCGCCGCGAAATGGTCCAATCGATCGCCACTTGAGTGGTTTGAAGATCGCGTTGTAGTCATCGGCCTGTTTCGTTTGCGCAAGAACAGCAGCTATAGGCAAGCAGCAAAGAAGCGCCGTAATGAGCAGACGTACGTAATGTTTGATCGAAATTAGGGGTGTCATGAGAAATTGTGTGTCTAAAAAAGTCGCGCGGATGATACACGAACTCTCGCACAGTGCATACCGTCTGCTGCTGCGTGCTCAGCAACTTCTGCTGACTTGAAACTTACGAGACGAGAATTGAAACTTAAGACATGAGTGAGCTACGAATCGAGCTTGACGAGAATCCAAGCATAGATGACTTTCGGATCGTTCTCGACGGCGTCCGAAAATTCAATCGAGAAAAGACTGGCGATGATCGACCGCACTCGGTCGCTTGCTTTCTGCGCGATGACGGTCGAATCGTCGGAGGAGTGCACGGAAGCCTCTGGGGACGATCAATGCATATCGATGCGCTCTGGATCGATGAACAACACCGAGGCGGTGGCTATGGCTCGCAACTAATGGCGGCGATCGAGGATTACGCCGTCGCGCAAGAGCACCCGCTCGTTTATTTGGAAACTACAAGTTTTCAGGCGTTGCCGTTCTACCGCAAACTCGGGTACGAAGTGTTCGGCGAACTACCGGAGATAAGTCCTGGCCACAAGTTATTCTTTCTTCAGAAAGAGCTGACGCTTGACCGCGGATGAAGAATTTTTCTTGTCGACGTCGCTGAATCTCTGTATCTTGTTAGTGGCGCTCCCAGTTGTCTCCTCAGGTCATTTCGAGGTTTTCCATGAAACATTGTCCGGCATGCAATTTCAGTTTTCCCGACTCTCATTTCGTCTGCGACTTTGACGGAGCTGATCTGCTTCCCGATTCCGAATGTCTGGCTCTGATGGTGCTCCCTACGCGCCCCTCATCTACGCGGCGATTTATGAGATCGCCAAAAACGCTGACGGCTCTTGCAATACTCGGGCTATTTGTCGCTGCTGTATTTATCGGCTACCAGCAATCAAGATTGCGATCAATCCGGACCTTGCAGGCAGTCAACGTCGCAACGCCTCCTTTGAAGATACCGACCACAGGCAGTACAGGCGAATTTCTCAATACGACGCCGTCGAGTCCGATAGTTAACGTGGCAACAAGAGTACCGCCGCGCACGCGTCGGTCAGTGCTGGTTCCGGCTGCGCTTTCGAAGATCCGCCCGCAGCTAAGCAAGATGCACGCGTCTCGCCAAACCGAAGTTGCTCCTCGTTCAGAGCGGTCGCCGGCAGAAAAGCAACCCAAGTTTGTGGCCGTGCTGAAGACAACCTGGCGTGTGCTCAAGCGTCCCTTCAGTTTCTAATAAATAAACAGTCGAAGGTTCCGTAGCTGCGGCGACCGAGCATCGGCCGCGTCGCAGTTGCGGACTTTTGTGTGTGTTGCGAAGTTTTTCTCACGCCTGTTCGGCCCATTGCGCGGAAAACCCAAGCAAAACAACTTTATTTCCTGGGTACATCTGTTGCGAACGTGCAGTCCGACGGCAGTTTCCGCGGGAGTGATCTGAATCCACCAAGGAAGGGAGCAACGCGGATGACTCGCGACATTCAGTTCGAAGCACTGCAAATCGATCGGCGGTCGTTCTGTGGACGCGCGCTAATCACGTCTGCCGGTGTAGTGCTGATGACGAAGGCTCGGCTCGCCGCGGCGGCAGCTAGTGATCAGAACCTCGCCGTTTATCCACCACAAAAAATTGAAGGCGCCGAGCGGCTGCTGCCCGGTTGCTTTCTATATTTCAATTATCCGAAGCGCGAAGACCGGGCCGTTTTAGTGCGAGGAAAAGACGGCGAGTTTGTCGCCTTCAGCCGCAAATGCGCGCACTTGGGGTGTGTCGTCGAGTTCGATTCAACCCGTCAATGTATAGCGTGCCCGTGTCACCGCGGGACTTACGATGCGCGCACCGGCTATGTCGTTTATGGACCGCCGCCTCGTCCGCTTGATCAGATTATTTTGCAAGTTCGGGCCGGTGGTGAAGTGTGGGCCGTCGGCAAAACGATTGGAAATAGTAGCGACCGGGCGTGAAGCACGCGGTCATTAGAGTTGGCCATGGGAGGTATTCAAATGCGAAATATAACTGGAAGGATCTTACAGGTTGCTACAGCAACCGCTGTGATGACGCTTATGGCGGTTGTCATAAATGGGCAGAGAGGACGCGCCGCTGTAACTGCGTTGACAAGCCCGGAACAACCACTCTTTTCAGAGTACAAAGGCATTCGGCTCGGGATGACTGCGGCCGAAGTTCGGGCAAAGCTGGGAAACCCGACTATGAAAGCTGACGATCAGGACTACTACATGTTCTCTGAAAGCGAGTCAGCCCAGTTCGCCTATAACGCGACGCACAACGTCGTAACGATCTCGATTGACTATGCAGGGCCGGGTGCACCCGACTACCGCAACGTTGTTGGGCCATCAATCGACCAGATGCAGGATGGCGCGTTGTACAAACTTGTTCGTTACGAAGCACAGGGCTTCTGGGTTTCTTACAGCCGTGCGGCAGGAACGAACGGAACCGTCACGATCACAATCCAGAAGATTAACGCGTTGCGTTAGGACGTCGTCAAAGTTCAAGGAGAAATCATGCAGCCCCTGTATTTCTATTCAACGGATGTCGTCTGGACAGGTGAGCGCCACGGCGATTTGAGCGCACCAGCGATGCCCACCTTGCAAGTTGATGCGCCGCCCGAATTTCGCGGGCACGAGGGAGTTTGGACGCCCGAACATCTTTTCGTCAGCGCGATCAATTCGTGCTTTATGACGACGTTTGTGGCAATCGCAGAAAACTCAAAACTCGACTTTGCACGCTTCGAGTCGAAAGCGACGGGCAAACTAGAGAGACATGAAGACGTTGGTTTGATGATGACGCTAGTTACCCTGCGGCCCAAACTGACTATTATGAATGCCCGTGATGAAGAGCGCGCATTCCGCATACTTCAGAAAGCCGAACGTAATTGTCTGATTGCTAATTCAGTGAAAACCAGAATTCGACTTGAGCCGGTTATCACCGTCGCTGACCAGCTTGCGGCGTGAAGTGGCTACCGCCGTGGGCAGGGAGGTACAACATGAGAAGTTTGATCAGAATTACACGACTCTGGTTAGTAGTGTGTCTCTGGCTTGGGGTGCACGCCGTTGTAGTGAATGCGCAATGCGCGCCACACCCATCGCACGAAACGACCGTTAGCGTAATCAATGCCTCACGTTGGCCGATTATTTTTTCCCTTGACGGTGTCACGAGGGCGAGCGTTCCTTCAGCCGAAGTCAGCATTGATTTCAACGTCAGTCCCGGCCAGCATCTTCTAGTTGCGCAAACGTCTATCGAGGGCGAAGCCTTTTCCATTGTTCGTAGACTGGTAATTCCGGCAGGTTCCATGTGCGTGTGGACCGTCACGAATCCAACGAAAGATATGCGCAGTCCATCACCGCCGTTCATCGATCCGCTTATGCGTCTGGCGGTCATATCTCTGGCCGTTCCCAACGGGATGTAAGTTGATCGAGCCGTTTTACGGATTGGCGAGCGTTGGCAACGCTAACGCCATAGATTTGAAACCGGGCTGGGCCATTTTCCGTTATGATTCACATGGAGGGATCGATATGAGGACTGCAACTGTGGAAGATGGGAAAAACACTGGAATAAAACTCGCGCACCTCGCGGCGAAAGCCGCTGAGGGCAAGGTCATCGCTGAAGATCTTGTCGACATTGGAAAGCGGAAGGCGCAGCGACTGGTTCGTCAGGGCTATGAGATCGGCGAAGACTATATCGACGAATCGCGCCGGTACATTAAGCGCAATCCCTGGCAGTCAGTCGGGGTGGCGTTGGGCGTCGGCCTGTTGCTTGGATTTGTCGCCGGAGCACTGACGCGCCGAAGCTGAACGTCGGTTGGCGACCTATCCGGCGGATCTTTCGCGTTGACGCGTAGTCCGCAGCGCATTACAATCCGCTCGAAAGTTGAACTCTCGTTATCGGCGATTCAGCGTGAGTAATCAAATTAGATTGAGCTTTTTTCCAGCACTGCTGTTTGGTGTGCTGTTTTGCCTCACAATCACGGCGAGCGCACAACAACGACCGCTCATTACAGAAGACGTCGATATTATTCCTCCCGGATCGATGCGGTTTGAAGTCGGGCTCGATTTCCTGCAAAACGCGAAGTTTCCGGTGTCAGGGTTGACTGGTGATTTGACGCGGGCAGGTGTCATCGGAATCAACATCGGGCTGGCGCCGAATGTTGAGTTTCAGATCGAAGGGGTTGCGCAAAATTTTCTGAGCATCAACTCGCGCGGGCCGAGCGCGATTCCGCTTAACCTGGCTCCTGGTGCAAACTCCACGAACGATTTCGGCGACTTCACTCTGTGGACAAAGATCAAGCTGCGGAAAGAGACTGCGAAAGGACCGTCACTCGGCTTTCGTTTTGGCGTGGAGTTGCCGAACTCCAGTCAGCGCCGGGGGATCGGGCTGAATCAAACGAACGCGTATGGACAGATCCTAATCGGCAAGAAGTTCGGACAGAACGGGCGCGTGAACACGTTCGGAAATCTTGGCATCGGCATTCTTACCGCGCCCACTCAATTGTTTTCACAGAACGACGTGTTCACCTATGGACTCGCCGGCATCATCCGTCTCAACCGCCAATTCAGCATCGCGGGCGAAGTGAATGCTCGTCAGAACACCCGCCCGGGCAGTGGGCCGCTGGGAACTGAATCGCAAGCCGAAGCGCGTCTGGGAATGCAGGTGAGGGCTTCGGGTTTGCGCTTCGATTTTGCCGGAATCAAGGGGCTGACTAGCTTGAGTCCACGCTCGGGGATCACCGTAGGCGTCACTTACGACACTCCTTCAGTTTTCAAACCAGCACAGTAGCGGACACAGATCACAGGTGACGCGTGACAGGATGGATAACGATTAGTTCCTGTCACCCGTCACCTGTGACCTATGTTTGATTGGCTCGATGTAATCGCGCGACGCGTGGGGCGATTTATTGTTGTCGTGCCCGTGTACATCGCGGGACCCGCAATGATATTAATCGGCGCGCTTGATTCGTCGCTGCTTTCACTGCCGGAGATTAACGATTATCTGGTGGTGGCGCGCTGTTACGCGCACAAGGAGAGTGCCTTCTTTTTTCCGATCTTTCCCGCGATTGGTTCCGTCCTCGGCTGTCTGTTGCTGTACACGATTTTCAGCCGCGGCGGCCTGGCAGTGCTCCATCGAAGATTCCGCATCGACCGTGTGCAGCGCGTTGAGGCCGCGTACGCGCGATTTGGAGTTCTCGCGTTAGCAATTCCTGCGCTGTTGCCGCCACCGCTGCCGTTCAAAATTTTCGTCGCCACCGCCGGTGCATTACAGTTTCCACGACGCAAGTTTCTCGTGACGATAATGATCGCGAGGGCGCTTCGTTACTACACCGAAGGCATCCTCGCGGTTTACTATGGTCAGCGCGTGCTGCGATTTTTGAAAGACAACGGTTTGTTGATAGTTAGCGTTGTTGCCGCCCTCGTGGTTGTTGGTCTGGCGATTTACTTGTTAAGCAGTAGAGGAAGGCAGGCTGTAGACGACTCGAAGTTGCTCACCAAAGATTAATGAAAGGCACTGATAATTCTGAAAACCCTGATACATAAGATTACGAGCGCGTTTGGTCAGTTATCACAATACCTCGTCTCTTTTGGACCGTTTGGTCTCCTAACGATTGCGTTTCTCGATTCGCTGATGATCCCGATGCCGGGAGGCGTCGATGCCGTCCTCTTGTTACTGGCGGCATCGCGGCCGTCATGGATGCTGATCTATGTTGCCGCAGCGACGATCGGTTCGACGCTCGGATGCTTTGGGCTCTACAGAATTTCCCAGCGCGCCGGGAAGCGCGCATTGGCGAAGTTTTCGGAATCCAAGCAGAAGCGCGTCAAGGATTTGATCGATAAGTACGATGTGATGTCTGTGCTGGTGGCGTCGCTGTTGCCGCCGCCGTTTCCGTTCAAGCTGTTCGTAGTTTCATCGGGCGTCTTTCGGCTGAATATCGTGCGGTTCACCATCGCAATCGCCGCCGGACGAACTTTTCGTTATCTGCTGGAAGGTTATCTCGCCGCGCACTATGGTGAGCACGCAAAGGAGCTGCTGGCGCATTACTACCCAAGCATCGGCATTACTTTGGCGGTGCTGGTTATCGTGTTCTTTATCGTGCGCACGTTCATGCGGCAGTCCACGAAGAATGAGCCGTCAGGCGTCGAAAGCTAACTGCAATTCGCCTTCAGGAAGTTTTGTCTGGAACCGGCGCGCCTCTGACAAAGTGCTGATTCCATTTTCGGCAAGATAACCCAGTAGGCGCAGGAAGACGCTAGCAGTGGCGAACGCGTCATCCGCCGCGCGATGACGGCGCGGAATACTAACTTGAAAATACGCCGCCAGAGCATCCAGCCGGTGACTGTCGAGTTGCGGTACAAGTCGCCGTGCGAGATCGACGGTGCACAGGTGCGCGTTGCGTAGCCGATAACCCGCAAAAACTCGATTAATTTCGCGGTTCAACAATGGCAGGTCGAAATTTGCGTTGTGGGCGACGAGCACAGAATCGCCGATGAAATCCAGGAACGGGCGCGCGATCTCCGCGAACCTTGGCGCAGACGTCAGCATCTCGTCAGAGATTCCCGTGAGGTTGGCTAAAAACTTCGGAACACTTGTTTCCGGATTAATAAGCGTCTCAAACCCGTCGAGCACTTCGCCGCCGCGGACGCGATACGCACCGATTTCAATGATTCGCGCGGGCATTTTGCGTTCGTGCGCCGCCTCAACATCGAGCACAACGAATTCCAGATCACGCAACAACGCGGAGTGGGATGGTTCGGATTGCGTCGAGAGATTGTCAGACTCAACTACAAAACGCCGATCGTTCTGAATCAGCTCGCGCACTAGCGAGGCCGCCAGGTCTGCGTTAATGTTTCCGAGGCTGAAGATTGTTTCTGCAATTTTGAGGAAGCTGGCCCGGCCGCCGTTTTCGTTTACAAATTCGAAAGTGTCGTTTATCAGAGTAGAATCGGAAATAAGGTTGCCCGGAATATCCACGCGAGCATTCTAACGGAATCACGTTCGCGACCCTAACATGAAACAGGAAAAAGTTATTGAGACTTTCAGAAGGACCGGGGCGCTACTCGAAGGGCATTTCATTTTGTCGAGCGGTCTGCACAGTTCTGTCTATTTGCAGTGTGCGATTGCGCTGCAATCGCCAGACGTTGCCGAGGAGTTTGGCGCTGCCATTGCCGGTAACTTTCGGGAGAAGGGAATTCAGACGGTTGCCTCGCCCGCGATCGGCGGCTTAATAATTGGTTATGAAGTGGCGCGGCAGCTCGGCCTGCGTTTCATCTGGACTGAACGCGAGCACGGGACGATGACGCTTCGCCGTGGCTTTACTGTCAACGATGGCGAACGCTTGTTGGTGATTGAAGACGTAATTACCACCGGTGGATCAACGCGAGATACAGTCGCGGCGCTTAAAAAGCATGGCGCGAAAGTCATTAGTGCGGCTTCGATCATTGACCGCTCTGGCGGCGCTGCCGATGTCGGCGTGCCGAGATTTTCGCTTGCGACATTGGACGTTCCCGCGGTCGAACCGGCGGCATGCGAAGCCTGCGCGCGCGGGGAAGTTGCAGTTAAGCCGGGGAGTCGACAGACAGTGGGCAGTAAGCAGTGAGCTGTGAGCAGTAAGCGAATCCGCAGCGGGAGTTGTTGTCAGCGGGACTAAATCAATGGCGAGGAGGTTTGCTGTCACTGCTCACTGCTCGCTGCTCACTGATTCATGAACTTCAAACTTCTCCTTCAATACGACGGGACCGAATTTCACGGTTGGCAAATCCAGGACGGGTTGCGCACCGTACAGGGTGAACTGACCAAAGTGCTGACGTTGCTGGAGGGTCGCAGCGTTACTGTTCATGGGTCGGGACGAACTGATGCGGGTGTTCATGCGGAAGGCCAGGTTGCGAGCGTCGAACTCAACCGCGACATCACACCTCAAAAATTAAGAAACGCAATCAATGGAAATCTGCCCGCTGACGTCCGAGTGCTGTTTGCTGATTGGGCGCCGGACGATTTTCACGCCCGCTACTCCGCGCGCAGCAAGACCTATTGTTACCGCGTCGTGCATGGTCCCGCCGTTTCACCCTTCTGGTCGCGTTATGCTCTCCAGGAAGCGCGCCCACTCGACCTGGAACGCATAAGAAGCAGTGCGCTTATGTTTCTGGGAGAACATGATTGGACGGCCTTTTCGGCGGCTCAATCCGATGCTGAATCGCGCGTGAGAAATATCTTCCAGTGCGACGTCGATGACCGCTGGAGCGCGCGCGCACGTGGTCATCTCATCGAAATAAGTGTCTCTGCCAACGGGTTCTTGCGCTATATGGTGCGGTCAATCGTCGGAACGCTGCTGGCTATTGGTCGCGGTGAACTCGAGGAACATGCAATCAAAAGCGCAATTGATGAAGGCACTCGCGAACTTGTTGGCGCCACTGCGCCGGCCCACGGATTAACTTTGCGCAGCGTTCAGTATGATTGACAGTCGCTTGGCTTGCGGTAAGATTGAGCCGCTTTTGAGATTGATGGCGGTTTAGTTTTTCTTAGTGCTCTCTGACTTCAAGGATGTTGTCGAAAAGGGCAGTCGCGACGAGCGGCTGCTTTCAGCGATTGCGTGGGATCGCCTTCCGCGGCACGTCGCGATCATTATGGACGGCAACGGTCGCTGGGCCGCCAAGCGGGGGCAACCGCGCATTGCCGGACATCGGGCGGGTGTAGAAGCCGTGCGTGCGGCGGTCGACACCGGAGCTCGTCTGGGATTGGGAGCGCTGACGCTCTACGCATTTTCCACCGAAAACTGGAAACGGCCGCGCTATGAAGTCGATGCGCTCATGCGCATGTTGCGAAAATACCTGCGGTTGGAACTCGCGGAAATCGATCGACAGAATATTCGGTTTCAAACGATCGGACGAACTTCCGCTTTGGCGGCGAATGTCCGGAACGAGATCACCCGATCTTCCGAACAGACTGCGAAAAATACAGGAATGGTACTGAGCGTAGCGCTGAACTATGGTGGCCGCGCAGAAATCGTGGATGCTGCGCGCGCCGCTATGAAAAAGCTCGTTTCTGAAG
This sequence comes from Pyrinomonadaceae bacterium, assembly GCA_036006125.1. Taxonomy (GTDB): domain Bacteria; phylum Acidobacteriota; class Blastocatellia; order Pyrinomonadales; family Pyrinomonadaceae; genus UBA11740. The sequence continues at coordinate 9,307 of DASYPX010000077.1, forward strand.
GCAGAACGGCGGAGGATTTATCTGAAGAGGACATTGCGGCGGAACTTTACACGCGCCAGCTACCGGAATTGGACTTGCTCGTGCGTACAAGTGGCGAGCTTCGCATTTCGAACTTTCTACTTTGGCAGAGTGCGTACGCCGAGATCCATGTTACCGAGACACTGTGGCCGGATTTTCGGCGCACACATTTGCTGGAAGCCATTGTTGATTATCAGCAGCGCCGTCGCCGGTTCGGCGGATTAAAGCTTGTCGTGAATGCAAAATAGCGAGTAGCGCCACCGTCCGGGAGGGCGCAGCGATCATTCTTGCCCAATCAACCAAACAAAAATAACCCGCTTGGTCTCCTCGCAAAGATTCCACCGTCGATTGCGCGAATCGTAACCGCAGTGGTCATGCTGCCGATTCTGATCGCCTCGATTGTCGTTCCGAAATTGGAATTGGTATTTGTCTTGTTTGGCGCGATTGCGCTGTTGGTCGCACTGCTGGAGTTCTGGATGCTCGCGCGCGTACAGCAAGTCCGTGCCGATCCGGTCGCCGGAATCCTCGGGGCATCCGCGTTGTTCGTGGTTTTCTATTTCACCGAGCCGCATAAACCACCCGATCTGCTTGCGATTGTGATCGTGCTGTCAGCACTTACGATCTGTTCACTGGTCGCAGCCATGGTACGCGGAGCCCCGTTCGAAAGGATGATTGCTTCATCAGCGGTGACGGTGTTCGGCGTGCTCTATATTTTTCTGCTTGGCGGCCACCTGATCGCGAGCCGAACAGGCTTCAACGACCAGTTGTCGAAACATCTACTCTCGTTCTTTTTTCTTGTTTTGATGGGTTCTGATTCAGCAGCGTACTACGGCGGACGAGCCTTCGGACGGCATAAACTCGCGCCAAGTGTCAGCCCCGGCAAGACTTGGGAAGGCGCCGTCGCCGGCATGCTGGCGAGTTTGCTGCTGGCGGCCGCGGCCCACTACTGGTTCTTTCTGGAATTGCCGTTGAAGCTCGCGCTGCCGCTCGCGGCTGTGATGAACATTGTCGGTGTTCTCGGCGACTTGACCGAGAGCGCGTTAAAGCGGAGCGTTGGCAAGAAGGACACGGCACAAATTTTGCCAGGTCACGGCGGCATGCTCGATCGAATTGATAGCTTGCTGTTCAATGCGCCGCTCATCTACTATTTTGCTCTCGCTTATTTCCGCTGATCATGAGCACCACCAAGATTGTTGCGATTGTGCTCGGCATTTTAGCTGTGCTGGGGCTCGTCGTTGCGTTGTTTGTCGGTGGCATTCTCTGGTTCACGTTCCGCACGATTGGAAACAGCCAGGCCGCTGACGCCGCGCGTACTTACCTGCGAAACAACCAAAAACTAAAGGCCGACATTGGCGAGGTAAAAGAGTTTGGATCATTCGTCACTGGCAACATCAACGTGCGGAATCAAAATGGCGACGCGACTTTGAGCCTTAAGGTTTACGGCGAACGGAAGACGGTGAACGCCACGGTCGATCTCACGTACCGAAACAATCGGGATTGGCGCGTGACCGGCGCGCAGTACGTGAGCGATGGACGAACCGTCGATCTGATGTCCGCCTACGACTCTCCACCCTGAACCTACACCACCTGCTGAATAAACATGGCGTCTCGCGGAGTTTCCATTCTCGGTTCGACCGGCTCAATCGGCTGCAACACGCTACGCGTGATTGAGTCGTTGGGCGCAGCGCGATTTCATGTGGTCGCGCTTGGCGCCGGTGGTAACTTCGAAAAGTTGACGGAACAGATCAATCAATTCAAGCCGGAACTCGTCTCAGTCAATTCCCACGACACGGCAGAACAACTCAGGACCGAACTGCGAACTCGTGGAGTTTCAGCGCCTGCAATCCGCGTCGGCGAAGAAGGACTTATCGAGGTTGCCACCCATGAGCCTGCTGATTGTGTAGTTTCGGGGACAGTCGGCGCTGTCGGTTTCGTTCCGACCCTGCGTGCGCTGGAAGCAGGGAAACGTGTTGCGCTTGCAAACAAAGAGACTTTGGTCATGGCCGGAGAGTTGATGACTCGAGCGGCGGAAAAATCCGGGGCTGAATTGTTGCCCGTTGATTCCGAGCACAACGCGCTTCATCAATGTCTGCGCGGCGAAAAACGCTCCGAGGTGCGGCGGTTAGTTTTAACTGCGTCAGGCGGCCCTTTTCGCACGCGGGACAAATCGGCCATGCAATCCGCCTCGGTCGCTGAAGCGCTCCAGCATCCCACATGGAACATGGGTGCGAAAATAACCATCGATTCAGCGACGCTGATGAATAAGGGGCTCGAAGTAATTGAGGCACATTGGCTGTTTGGATTTGACGCTGATGAGATCAGTATCGTCATTCATCCGGAATCAGTCGTGCACTCAATGATTGAGTTGATCGATGGGTCGATCATTGCGCAGATGGGCGTGACGGACATGCGTCATGCGATTCAGTACGCCTTGACGTATCCCGAGCGTCATCCGTCTGACTTGGCACCGTTGAATTTGGCCAAACTGGCGTCGCTTCACTTTGAGCAGCCGGATCTTGAACGCTTTCCGTGTATCTCACTCGCTTACCGCGCTCTGCGCACGGGCGGAACGATGCCGGCGGCGATGAATGCCGCCAACGAGGAAGCAGTGCGCGCCTTTATTGCTGAACGAATTCAGCTCACCGACATTCCGCGGGTAATCGAAGCTGTCATGAACAAACATTCATCGTGTAAGGCGGATACCCTGGAGAGCGTACTGACCGCGGATCGCAATGCGCGGCTTGCCACGGAAGCGGTTATCACTGAAATCTTGAATCGTTCGGTTGAAACGAATGCCGCGTGAAGCCCTGAAGACCCAACCTTTGTTCCGTTTGACGCATCTCTTACCGTCCGCTTAAACTCGATCCGGACGTTATTCACCGCATAATGCTGAACATAATCACCACTTGGATACTGCCATTAATCATCGTTCTGGGTGCAGCCGTAACCCTGCACGAATTCGGACACTTTATCGTCGCGAAAATTCTGAAGATTCGCGTCGAGACCTTTTCGTTTGGCTTTGGGCCGCGATTAATCGGCAGGAAATGGGGAGACACGGACTATCGCATCTCGGCGATTCCGCTCGGTGGTTATGTGAAACTCGGCGGGGACGAATCGAACGCGCCGATCGAGGGCGAAAGCGCGCCAGACATTCCCGCGTGCGAACGTTTCGATCTCCGGCCTCGCTGGCAGCGGATTGCGGTTGCCGTGGCCGGGCCGATCATGAACATCCTGACGGCGTTGGCGATTCCGTTTGCGGCGGGGTTGATCTACGGAGTTCCCGCCACGCCCGCGCCGGTCGTGGCCTCTGTTCTTCAAGCCAGTGCGGCCGAAGAAGCCGGTCTGCGACAAGGCGATCGAATTGTCTCATTCAATGGCAACGCGAATCCGGATTGGGACACGATGAGCGATGACGCGTTGTTGTCACCGAATAAGCCGTTGCCCATGGTGGTTCAGCGCGACAATCAGCGAGTTGAGTTGACGATTAAACCGAAACCTTTTACCCGTGATGGTGAGACAGCGGGAGAGCTGGGTTTCATTCCTGACTACGGCAACGTGACGGTATTCATCAGCGAAGTTGTTTCAGGTACCGGCGCGGCGGCGGCTGGTCTGAAATCCGAAGACAAAATCGTAGCGGCTGGTGGCGAAACCGTAAAAAGTTCTGAGCAGGTTATTCAGTACATCCGTTCGCATAAAGATCAGCCCATTGAGCTGGATATCGATCGTGGCGGTCAACGAATGCATCTGACGGCGCGGATTGCGCAAGGTCAGGAGTTGCTCGGCGTTAAGGTCGGGCAGCGTCTACCCCCTGGGCCGGGCGGACCGATAGCTTCGTTGGGGTACGCGGTGAACCAGAACCTGCGAATTCTGAAGCTTACGGGAAAGGCTTTGGGTCAGGTGTTCAGTGGCGAACGGTCGGTGCGCAACACGATCTCCGGGCCGATCGGCATCGCGAGAGAGTCGTCGCGCGCCGTCACGGATTTCGGCTGGGCCGGTCTGTTTACCATGCTTGGCTTTCTCAGTCTGAATCTTGGGATCTTCAATCTATTGCCGATACCAGTCCTCGACGGCGGGGCCATCTTCCTGTTGCTCATGGAAGGTGCGCTCGCAATTGTCGGGCTGTCGATTTCCACGCGCGTCCGTGAACGAATTCAGCAGGTTGGATTCGTTTTTGTTATCCTGCTGATGGTGTTCGTGCTGACGAATGACGCCTTAAAACAGATTTCACTGTGGCGTGGGGGTAATAGTAATCCGCCGGCAAACGCGACACCGGCAAAATAATCGATGCGAAAAACCAGACCCGTTCAGGTCAAACACGTTCAGATTGGCGGCGGCGCCCCTGTGGCGATTCAGTCGATGACCAAGACTGACACAGCCAACGTCGACGAGACCGTCAAACAGATCGAAGAGATGGTTAGCGCCGGTTGCGAAATTGTCCGGCTCGCCGTGCCCGACAACGACGCCGCGCTCGCGCTGAAAGAAATTCGCAAACGTGTTCCTGAAGTTCCGCTCGTCGCGGACATCCACTTCCATTACAAGCTCGCATTGATGGCGCTGGAAGCCGGCATCGACAAGCTGCGTTTGAATCCGGGAAATATCGGAAAACACGAGCGAATTGTCGAAGTTGTGTGCGCCGCGCAAGCCCAGCAGGTGCCAATTCGTATCGGTGTTAACGGCGGCTCGCTGGAGAAAAATCTACTGAAGAAATACGGCACAGCGACGCCCGACGCCATGGTCGAATCGGCGATGCGGCACATCGGGATTCTTGAAGACCTGGATTTTACCGACATCATCATTTCGCTAAAGGCGTCTGATGTGCATCGCACTGTCGCAGCCTATCGTTTGCTTGCAGAAAAAGTTGACTACCCGTTTCACCTTGGTGTCACTGAAGCCGGCACAAGCTTTACCGGCACGGTCAAATCGTCGATTGGGCTCGGAATCCTTTTGCACGAAGGAATCGGTGACACGATTCGCGTTTCGCTGGCGGCCGAGCCTCAGGAAGAGGTTCGCGTCGCGTGGGAAATCGTGAAGTCGCTTGGCTTGCGCACGCGTGGCGTCACCGTCGTTGCCTGTCCGACATGTGGACGACTCGATGTCGACAACTTTGTCGAGATTGTGACTGAGATTGAACGGCGACTCGCGCACGTCGAAGAGCCGCTGCATCTTTCCATTATGGGGTGCGCGGTTAATGGGCCCGGCGAAGCTCACGATTCACAGCTCGGCATCACTTTTGGCCGTGGCGTGGGAATGATTTTCAAGGACGGCGTTCCGATGCGGAAAGTCGCGGGCGAGAACATCGTTGACGCGTTCGTCGCCGAGACTGAAAAACTGCTGGCCGAAGGTCCCAAGGCAAGTCCCGACACAAACCTCACTCGCTTTGTCCCCGATCTCGTCTCAATCCGCTAACGCAATCAGGAACAAGTCTACGCGGTTGCCATCGACATCAAAAGAGCGTCGCTGGCGACTTTGCGGTTGATGTTTACTTCGAGCGTGCCGCGCAGTTCTTCGATCTGAGTCAGCCATGAAGCGGCTTGGGAGCTGCGCATTTCATCGGCGATTTGCTGAAGCTCTCGCAAAACATCTGCGTTGACGATCGTTTCTGCCGGACGGCCGAGCGACAGGGCCCATGCATCGCGAATCAGCGCCTCGAGGACGTCAAGAAGTTGTTCGTACTCATCGCGATCTTTTGCGGCCGCTAACCCTTCCGCAGAGCGAAGCAGTTCTACTCGATCGCCGGTTACCGTGATCGTCTTCAGAACATGTAGCATTGCCTCG
>DASYPX010000078.1:0-6007 GCA_036006125.1 Pyrinomonadaceae bacterium
GCGCGATCCATCGGCCGCGGCGCCGGACCTTCGAAGTTGATCGCCTCGCTATCGTAGCCGCTGCCATGACACGGGCACTTGAACTTGTTTTCGCTCGGCTTCCAGTCAGGCGTGCAGCCCAGATGCGTGCAGCGCGCGTACACGACGAACAAACGATCTGAAGTCTTATCGACCCAGATGCGGTACTGCTGCTGATACTTGGTATCGACTCCCAAAGCGTAGTCGCCGGGGAATCCAATCTTGAATGTGCTTGATGGCTCAGTGATCGAACGCGGGAGGAAGAACCGCACGAACATCAGGAAACACGTCGTCAAAAATCCGGTGATGCTCCACCAGACGATGCGTCGACGTGTTTTGTTGACTGGAGGTTCAGGAACGGATTCGACGACGACTGCAGGTTTGGCCGCCGCTTTCGGAACGGGCGTCGCAGCGCCTCGTGCCGGCGGCGCCACCGGGGGCCCGGCTGGCTTCTCGGTAGTTGTTACAGATGTTCCGGCGTCTGGATTGCTATCCAACTCCGTTGACCTCCCCTGAAAGTCGCGAACACCAAACCGCGCTTACACTAGTGCCTCGGGAATCTTTCGATAATTACAGAATCCCCTGCTCCGAGGCGTAAAAATGTCTCTGCGAAACGAACTTAAATATGGCCACTAGAAGTGCGCCGCGGCGAAAAAAAAGTAATAAACTGGCCGACGCAGCCAAAACTTATACATCGATTATGACGAATTTAGCAAGGGAAAGTTAGCTTCCTGGACGAGACGATGAAGCCGCAAGTCACACTCTACAGCAAACCGGGTTGTCACTTGTGTGAAGAAATGAAGTCAGAGATCGCGCGCGCGGATTGCGCCGAAGCATTTGACTTGAAAGAGGTGAACATTGAAACCGACGCAGAACTCTTTGCGCGCTACCGTTTCGATATTCCGGTGCTGTTAATTGATGGAGTCGAAATCTTTCGGCATCAACTGTCCGCAGTCGCGTTTCGCGAACGGATTTCGAGAGCCAAGATTGTAGACCGCCACTAACTTTGGCGCGCACGCGTAGTGTTCTGCTCGATTAAACAACGCAACAGTCGCACGTCATTCTCGCGATACTCCTCACGCCTAAACTCGCGCGAAATAAAATCTTGAAATTGGCGTGCCCATGCAAAAATTTGTATTGACATAAACTACAAGCCGTATTAGAGTTCGCCCTGCTTGCACCAAAAGCGCGTAAAGCTTTTGGAGATCGCTGTCAACCCTTCAGAGCGTCTCTCAAAAGCTGCTAGCCGGTACCCCCGTCTCGGCCAGCTTTCGATCAAAGGGTCAACTTAACCAAACCCGGAACGAGCCAACGTCAACGCGAAGTTGCTGCTCGCTCGCCCATCCGGTGTGCCTAAACAACTAGCGAGGCCGAACAAAATCGGCAACTCAGTCATCTAGGTCATCTTGCCGCCCGGCAAGATCCCGACACCTATATGTCCCTTTCAACTGATTTCTCTCCGAGGAGGTGAGTTCGTTATGTCAAAGCTCTTCAAAGTACTCGCCCTCACCCTGTTTGCAGCCTTGGCTTTGTCGTTGTGGCTATCCCCCGCGACGACTGGTCAAAAAAATAAGAACGAAGTAGATCCCGAAGCCCCACCTGAAGGAGCCGTCGCCCTGGCAGCTCCTACTGAGGCTCTCACAACTGACATGGACGCCAAAACAGACGACCTGTTTAATAACTTCGGCGCCAGGGGAACGCCGATCAATGAGTGTGTTGCTGACGCTGTTCCGCCTACAGCGCGCGGCAATGGAAGATTCGAAGATAACAAGTTCATCTTCGAAGAAGAAGAAACCGTGGCTGATGGACTCGGACCAACCTACAACGACGTGGGATGCGTCACCTGCCATCAGGCGGTCGATACTGGCGCGTTTGGCCAGCAGATGGAATTTCGTGCCGGGCACCTTTCCAATGGGAATTTCGTCGACGCTCCCGGCGGCCAATTGATTCACGCTCGCGGTACGGATTCTGACGTGGTCGAGCACATCACGACTGGCGAGAACGTGAGAGCTTTCCGCGTGGTCACGCAGGCGCTCGGCGATGGATTTGTCGAGTGCATCGCCAACCAGGATCTGCAAGCCAACGTCAACGCCGAACCATCTGCGCAACGCGGCACGCTGACGGCGGTTCCGATAACCGAAGCGAACAATACCTTGCGGTTTGGCCGTTTCGGCTGGAAGGCCCAGCACGGTAGTCTCCTGTCCTTCGCTGGCGACGCCTATCTGAACGAGATGGGCATAACCAGCAAGTTCGACGGATTTGGCGGCAGGAGCTCTTCAGCGGCCGATGCCGGCACGCACGAAAATCCGGCGACCACGGCTGAAGGTGTAATCGACGTCACCGGACCGCCGTTCGATCCGGTAGTCGACCCGGAAGATGACGGGGGAGACGTTATCGCGTTTGCGGACTTCATGGCGGCGACGCGTGCTCCGGGCCGGCAGAATCCAATACCGGCGGCCGCAGTCCGTGGCGACCCGCTTTTCAATCAGGTCGGCTGTGCTGTTTGTCACACCCGCACCTTAACGACCGCTCCGGCCGGAACTGTAATCAACGGCGGAGCCTTCACCGTCCCGGCCGCTTTGGGTGACAAGATCATTCATCCGTTCAGCGACTTCGCTCTGCATGATGTCGGAACCGGAGATGGGATTGTCCAAAACGCCGGTCAATCAACAGCCAACCAAATGCGAACAGCTCCACTGTGGGGGATTCGCGCTCGTAACCGCTTCATGCACGATGGCCTGAGCGTCAACGTGTCTGAAACGATTCAAAGACACGCAGGACAGGCAACTGCGGCGCGTAACGCCTTCAATGCTTTGACGGCAGCGCAGCGGGCCGATCTGTTGGCATTCGTCTTGTCGTTATGAAGCCGGTGACCTCACCACACCGGACCATCGGAGCTCGCCGAATGTAAACGTTCGGCGAGCTCCCCTATCATTTTATTCATACCTTCCGACGGAGGTTGTCATGCATCATCTCAACATTATTGCGAAGCGGTTCCACGCGCTCATGCTGTTGCTCTTGTCATTGGCGATCTCTGGTTGCAGCAGAAATGAGCCGGCGAACATCCAGGCGGCAAACTCCCAACCGGCTGAGCAAACGGCACCTGACGCTGCCCCACAGTCCTCACCGACAGTGACCGAAGTTAACGAAGCCGTTTCTCGTATCTTTAAGCAGGCCGCCAGGGTCGATTCCGCAAGCTCACCCAATTTCCTTGCTGGAGACTTTAACGGCGATAAGTCAACTGATATCGCCGTGATCGTGAAACCCGTCGCGGGCAAACTTGGTGAAATGAACCAGGAATTTCCGCCATGGATTCTGAGAGATCCTTTTGTTCCACCGAAGCCGGGTACCCCGCCAATCCGGATTGCGGAGAATGAGGTGCTGTTGGCGGTGATTCATGGCTACGGTCCAAAGGGTTGGCGCGATCCCGAGGCGACCCAAACTTATCTTCTGAAAAACTCCGTCGGCCAGGATTTAAAAGCCCAGACCAAAACAGAAGTCGCGAATGCCAATAAAGGAAATTCATCGCCGCGACTCGCCGGCGATCTGATCGGCGAAACATTGCAGGGCAAAAGCGGCTACCTATATTTTGACGGCGCGCAATATTCCTGGTACGACCCGAAGACTTTCAAGGGCGAAGTTGATGCCCGCGTCGTTCACCCGGGCATGAAACCAAACAAATTCGATCTGTTGCATCCCAAATTCGTCCGCGCGGAAAAGTAACCGACGTTACTTCAAACAAGACGCGCGCGGCTTACTTAATTCTGTGATTTGCATCAAGGAGGTTTCTAAAAATGTGCCGCAAAAAACTATTCCTCGATATGATTCCTGCTATCTCCTGTGCAGCGCTGCTGGTTTGTCTGCTTGGCTTCAGACCGGTTGTAACTGAGGCCGGACAGTACAGTGCCGCCCCGCCCGATTTCATAACTGCGCAACAATTGAAGCAAGAGCTCGCCGGCGATCAGGCCGTTACTGTCATCGACGTGCGCGACACAAAGACTTATATCAGCAGCCCAAAAATCAAAGGGTCTCTTTACTTCAAACTTAGAAGGCTATCCTATCGATTGACCATGCCACCGTTGAAAGACCTGCCGCGTGATCGCGAGGTAGTAACATATTGTTCTTGCCCACATGATGAAGCCAGCATTCACGCAGCCCAGATCCTTCTGGAAGCGGGATTCAAACACGTGCGCGTGCTGCAGGGCGGATGGCAAATGTGGCTTAAGGTGGATGGCCCAACCGAACCTCGTCCGAGAGCGTGACAGACTCTTAACTCTTTACTGCGTAGTTCGCCGTCAAGTTTTTCTATTGATTTGCTGAAAGTACAATCACCATGGCAACTTCAGCGGATGTCAGTTATCATCCCCGTCCGGTCAAGATTCTGCATTTTCTGATCTATCACTCAACCCTGAGCGAGCTGGATGCTGGAAGTAACAAACCTCAGTTGTGTGCGCGGGACTCGCCGGCTGTTCCGCGACTTGAATTTCTCGGCAGCCGCCGGAGAGTTAGTCGAACTGCGCGGACCAAACGGAAGCGGCAAGACCAGCCTCTTACGAATTGTCTGCGGTCTCGCCGCACCGGCATCAGGTGAGGTTTGCTGGAAGGGAAAGAACATCCGGACACTGGCCGAGCAATACTTTCGCGATGTAGCGTATTTGGCGCATCAAAACGGAGTCAAGGACGAACTAAGTGCTTACGAGAATTTACGAGTATCCAGCGGCATTGCGGGCCGCTCGTTGGCGAAAGCTGAAGCGATTGATTCGCTGACTCGCGTCGGCCTGGCGGATCGACTTCACTTGCCCGCCCGCGTTCTGTCGGCTGGTCAGCGGCGCCGTCTGGCCTTGGCGCGATTATTGAGTTTGAAATGCAGACTTTGGGTCCTCGATGAAGTGCTGACTTCCCTGGATGATGCGGCAATGCAACTCGCGCGTGAGTTCATCAACCAACATTTGAAAGAAGACGGCATCGCGATCATAGCAACCCATCAAGATCTGAACCTGTCAGCTAATCGGGTTAATCGAGTTCAACTCGCGGGCGTCTAGAAACGTTTTGGAAGCCGTTTACTCACTTCAATCGATGTTTGCGTGGGTCATCTGGCGCGATCTGATTCTCGCGTGGCGACGACGGACTGACGTACTCGCAACACTGTTCTTCTTTATCATCGTCGTCAGCCTTTTCCCGCTTGGTGTCGGGCCTGAGCCGCAAATGCTCCGCACGATTGCTCCTGGAGTTGTGTGGGTGGCGGCTTTGTTGGCGTCGATGCTCGCCCTCGGCCGAACTTTCGGCAACGATTATCAGGACGGAACACTCGAACAATTGCTGCTGACTCCGCAGCCTCTCTTTTTAATAGTGCTCGCAAAAGTGCTGGCGCAATGGATAGTTTCCGAGCTTCCTCTGGTTTTGGTGGCGCCGGTGCTTGGCATGCAATTCGGACTGTCGCAGAATACACTTTTGATAATGACGCTTTCCCTCCTGTTGGGAACTCCGGTATTGAGCCTGATCGGTTCAATCGGCGCGGCGTTAACGTTGGGTCTGCGCGCGGCAAATGTTTTGGTTGCGTTGCTTGTGCTGCCGCTTTACATCCCGGTCTTGATTTTCGGCGCCGGCGCAATTGAAGCGACGGTCAACGGACTGGAGCCACAAGCGTACCTATTATTATTGGGAGCGACACTCGTTTTAGCCCTGGCGTTTGCTCCCTGGGCAACCAGTGCGGCGCTTCGGATATCTGTGGAATAGAACTTGTTGATTGCTGTCGCTCTGTGAAGAAGAGACAGAAACGTCGGAATTCATGAGCAAATCAAAGATCCACTGGTACAAGTACGCCGCGCCTGTGAATTTTTACCCACTTGCTGGGAAGATGATTCCCTTCTTCACTGGTATCACGATCATTCTTTTCGCGATCGGGCTTTACATGAGTTTCTTCGTCGCCCCAGTAGACTTTCAACAAGGACATTCGTATCGAATCATCTTCATTCACGTCCCGGCCGCA
>DASYPX010000079.1:0-5512 GCA_036006125.1 Pyrinomonadaceae bacterium
GACCGAAACCAACGTTCGAGCGCGCCGCGCATCGGCGCTGCCAGTAGCGTCAAGCCGAGAATTAGGATCGCCTCGACCACCGCGGCGCGGACGCCGTAACGCGCGTTGAACCATTCGCCGATTCGCCGGATGCCGTAAACGTATACCGCCAGCACAACGGCGGCGAAGGTCGCCACCACCAGGCTCTCTTTGATGATGAGCTCGAGATAGCGATAGCGATAAATGTAGTACGCCAGCAGCGCTGACGGGAGCAGCGATCCAAGATTCGCAAATGTTTGGAGATATAGGCCAGCCGTAGTTCCACGTCCCAACCCCAGACCAAGGGCGGACAAGATCAAAGCCGCGATGCCCAAAAATGAAACGGCCAGCGTTCGCAGAATTCGCCTCTCGCTTGCTGACGCCGCGCGTCGCGCGACCAGCAATTCGGTTATCGCGCAGACACTGAGCGAATAGACCACCCAAAACGAAAACGGCAGTACGAAGGAAGATTCCTTCGCAATCATCGGCTGATATGAACCTGACCAAATCCGTGGAATCGCGATGACGAGGAATACGCATGGCACGTACGAGAGAAATGCACGGATTCGCTCGGTTCGATTGAGCGGACGATCATGTGAACCTGCCCAAAGATGTAGATGAACGTGGAGCAGTAGTGAATAACAGAGGGTAATGCTGATAAGCGCAATCGTGTTGGCAAGGCGCAGAGGAATGATCCAATCGGCGTGTGGCAGGCCGAGCAGACTACGCAGCGTCACGATCAGGTTTCCACCGTGCCAACCGACCATGCACGCGGCCAGGGCGAGCAGCAGCCGCTCGACTGTCACCAGTCCGACGCGCTGACGCAAAAGAACATACGCCAGCCACAGGGGCAGCACCGCCCCCAGGCTGTAGCCGATCAGCTGAAGTGTTTCAAGCAGGGACATCGCGGTGAGAATACTACCGGACGCGGCGCACGCGAAGACGTAGCCGAAAGCGAATGACGAGTTCTAGGCAAGGGTGTTCTTAACTTTTAGTTCTGCCCCCCGGAAAGGCTCAATGAAAGTTCCGTCCGCCGATTTTTTGCGCGGCTGGTGAGTGTTGTGTTTGGCGCAATCGGATTTGCCGACCCCATGCCGTTAGTCTGCATCCGTGTGACGTCCACTCCGGCAGCCGCAAGTTTCTCGGAAAGTACCCGAGCGCGGTCGTCAGTTAGTTGCTGGAGAGCATCAGCTTTTCCATTGTTGTCGGTGTAAGCGCTGATTGAGATTTGGTAATTGGGATTGTTCGCCAGCAGCGCGCCGATTTGATCGAGCTTCACCGCGGCTGCCGCCGTGAGATTGCTTGAGCGAGGAGTAGCCCAAAACGATTCCGGCAGGACCAAAGTCATGCCGCGCTCGCTGTCACGGACGACACCGAATTTGCTCAACGATTGATGAAGCGAAGTGGCGGTCGCCTGTTGTTGTGCTACACGCGCCTCAGAAGCTTTACGCGCTTCTTCGGCTTGCTTCTCGCCCTCCATTCGCGCGAGTCGCACCTTCGCATCTTCAGCATCGGCACGAACCGTTTGCAGCTCATCGCGCAGCCGCGCTACTTCCGTGCGCAGATCGCGCAATTGTTCCTGCGAATTGAGCGCATCGCGCTCCGCCAGTTCACGGGCATGTTGTTCGTTTCCAAGTTCCGCTTTCAGCCGCGTAATTTCCTGGTTCGCGTTCGCCGCATCCTCTTCAGCCGTGCGTACGGCGGCATCGCGACGTTCGAGCTCTTCGCGGCGTTCACGCGCGGCGCGCCGGGCGATGGCCATGTCTTCAGCCTTCACACCCGTGCTGATCGCTTCGCGCGCCAGAATGTCTATGTCGCGCTCAGGCGAATGCATGCGCCACGCGCCTTCGGCTTGAGCCAGATCGGCTTCCGCCGTGCGCAACTCGTTTGGCGCGTCGCGCTCCGCCCCGGCATAGCGGGCGAGATTAATTGCCTGCCGCGCGCCGAGCAGCGCGTTCGGAATATCTCGATAATCAGATTGAGCGATGGTCGGCACCGCGGTATCGCGAAAGTAATCGCTGGTGTTTCCAATGTACTGAACCGGCACTGTCTCAACTTGTGCGTCGCGGGCCACTTCGGGCTTTATATTCTCGAGCACGACCATCCGACTCGGCGAGCGCACCATGAAATGTGGTTCAGCAGTGACGATTAGCGCGAAGCTTTGCAGTGGCGTGGTCACGTCGATCTTCGAGTCAACCACCATGCTGCCGCTACGTTTGATTTCACCGAGATTGTCGACGTTCCCGCTCGGCGAAATGGCCCACAACACGAATGTGGTGTAGACGCTGCCGAGTTCGTACGCGCGGGGCATGTTGTCGATGTTTAGTTCCACGCGCGTGCCACGGCGTCCCTGGCGGCGCACTTTCGCGTCGCCCTTCAGACGCGGCAAGCGCGTCGTGCCGCGAAACGGCACTTCGATCGTTTGATTGAGCGGATAAGTAATCGCGATCGTAGTGCGCCGCGAATCGTTTTGGGCCAGGACCGTGGTGACAAGAATGAGAAGTAACGCAGCAACAGAAGGTTTCACGAGACGATTGACTGTCATTTGCACCTCTGGTTAGAACAACAGGCGATAAGCCCATTGAGATGTTTGGCCGAGCGAAAACAACCTGATCAGCATCGTTTACAACGCTGATTTGATGCCAGGGCCGAACTCAATTGTTGCCGATAGCGCAAATAATGCGCAAGCTTCGAACTTCAGTGGCGGATCGATCGCTCGTATTCACGCGTTCTTAAATGCTGTACCAACTGGACGGCGAAGCAGCCGATCGCGGCGATAAGCAAGGTGTGAATGAAACCGCCTTTGTGTAACAGAAATTTTTCGATAATCCAGAGGGACAGAAAGAATAGGCCGACGTACCAAAGCATGTTTAGATTTTCGACTGAACGAGTGGCGCTCCTAATTTCGGGGCGCAATGGCTTGGGCGAACTCCAAAGCGCGCAAGCCTCCGCGACTTGGATCGGTAGCAATGAATAGCACACCTGTTGGTAAGGATACTACCAGCGAAGATCGCTGCATCGTCGCCGGCGCGTGATTCGTGACGATTTGCGCAGACGCCTCATCTTTCCAAATTATCGCGCCGTCTCGGCCGGATAAAGCGAATGCTGGACCCTCCCGGCCCGTAATGAGCAGGTCAAGAACGTGATCGCCATTGAGGTCGGCGAATGAAGTCGCATCAGCCCATTTTGCGGCGCCTTCCCAGAGGACCTTGCCTTGATCGGACTTCACCACCACGACGCGGCCACCATCAGTGAACAGCACGACTTCAGGCGTCCCATCAGCGTCAAGGTCTTGTGCGTACAGAGAGCCACGCGGCGAATCTTTAAGTGTGACACGACCGAGCGGACGCAGGTCCTCAGCGTTCAGTGCCGTCAAACCATTCTGCGTACCCACGAGCACAAACTGCCCGCGTGCCGTCCGCACGAATAGCGGGCCAGTCGTCACAGCAGCAGCAGCATCTCCCGAGCGCGCCAACTTGCCGGTTTCATCAAAAACCTGCAATCGGCCGTCCTCAAGCGCCACCATAACCAATGGTGAGCCAAAAGCATTCGTGAAGAGCGGAGCGCCTACAACTCTCGCCGGCAGCCTTAAATCGGCGATCAACTTCGCGGCAGAGGCGTTGATAAGAAATGCACGTTCGCGCGAATTATCAATCGCAATTACTTTGTCGCCGGCGGCGACCGCTGTCGAAACCGCCCCCGGCATCGAGCCGTGCCATATGTCTCTCCCAGTTTTCCCTTCCCAAAGCATTGCGGCAGTCGAAGAAATGACGAGAACATTTTCGAGCTGGCTGCTGTCACGAATCGCAATCGCCAACGGCGCTGTCTTCGAATTCAGTTGACGAACCCACAACGCCACGCCGCTTCGTCCATCAAGCGCAACCACGCGACCCTCGTTAGTAGTCGCAACAATGTCCACGCCATCACTTGATCGTAGATGCGCCGGCATTAGCTTTGAAACTTCAGTGAATCCGACAGACCAACCGCTTCGTGTCGCCACCGTGGCAGGCGCGGATTGGCGGCCACCCGCTTGTGCCACTATTGCGGGAGCTATTTGCGGGACGTTCTGACCAATTTCAATCACGCTTGACGACGAAAACTCTCCAAGCTTGCCGTCCAGCGGCGCAACTCGCCAAAAGTACTTACCCGGCGACAGGTCATTGAGTTGATACTCATGACTATGGACCACGCGGTCGAAGACGATGTCCGCGAAGTTCCGATCGTTAGCGAGTTGCAGGCGATAACGAGTGACGCCCGGGCGAGCGCCCCATTGAAGGGTGACTAAAGTGTTTTGTGAAACTCGAGCGTTAGCAGTCGCTTCCGTCCGTTGCGCGATCGTACCGGTGCCGCACAGAACGACGACGCCCATCAGGACTAGAAGACGGAACTGGGCTGCGTAGATCATCTCGATAATTAGAAACGACCAATGGGAGTTGGTTCGTCGTTGCGGACAGCGGTCAGATTACGAAGAATCTCAGGGGTTCTCGTTTAACTTATAGCCCACACCCCGAACAGTCAGAACGTAACGCGGATTCTTAGGATCGTTCTCCAGCTTCTTTCGCAGCCGGTTGATGTGCGGATCAATGTTCCGCTGATAGCCTTCGTATTCCGTGCTCCAGACCCGATCGAGCAAATCGTTGCGTGACCAGGCACGTCCGGGCTCAGAAGCGAGCAACTCCAGAATTTGAAACTCCAGCGGCGTCAAATCGATGCGGCGCCCGGCCCGCAGGACTTCGTGCCGTCGTTTATCAACTACCAGATCGCCAATCTCCAACCGATCGCCATTGCCTGTGGCTTCGGGCGTCATCTGACCACGACGCAAAAGCGCCTCGATGCGATACTCGAGCTCACGTGGGCTGAACGGCTTCGCCAGATAGTCGTCGGCGCCCGCTTCGAAACCGGCGACTTTGTCGTCCAACAGATCGTGGGCAGTCAAAAAAAGCGCAGGGGTGGTGATGCCACGCTCGCGCAGCTTCTTCAGTAAATCGATTCCTGACATTTCCGGCATCGCGACGTCGAGGATAAAGCAATCGAAGCGATCATTCGCCACCGTCTGCAACGCGGCCTGACCGTTTTCCTTCTCGGCGACTTCGAAACCCAGTCTGCGAAAGTATTCTGCCAGGAGCGTACGCATCTCGGCATCGTCGTCCACAATCATCAATTTTCTTTGGTGCTCTGTCGGTTCGAGATCCACGGCATTTTTTCCTCTCGTCGCTTCGAAAATTCTTCGGTAGCGGCTAACGGCTAATCTGCTGTAGCTTCAGGGGTTTCGCCTTAGTATGAACAGCGGACGCGCTTGCGTCAAACGTTTTCGCTCAGTATAGTCGCTGGTTGCACATCGTTGGTCTGCCTGACACAGTTCCTGTCAGCCGAATCTAACCTCGATTTTCATGCGCGATCTGCGTCGGTTGTTAAAGTACCTGGCCCCCCACGCCGGGACATTTGTCATTGCCACTCTGGCGATGGTGGTGGTCAGTCTGCTCGAAGGCGCCAC
>DASYPX010000080.1:0-27186 GCA_036006125.1 Pyrinomonadaceae bacterium
CTGATTTTTGTGCGTGGACGCGAGAAGAAGATTGCCAGCCGGCAATTATTATGACCAATGCGGACAGAGAAATCGCGATTGGGCGAAAAGCTTTTCGGGTATTCATGGCTCACTCCTGAACGAAAAGTTTGCGGGCGCGCGAAGCATACTGCAATGGCGGCTGAGAGCAAAGAGCAAAGCGCAAAGAGCAAAGAGAAAGAGCTAAGAGAGGGTTTACGATCACTAGGCGCTTTTAGAATTTCACTTTTCATTTTTTATTTTTCACTTTGCTTTGCCCTTCGCCTTTGCTCTTCGCCCTTTGGCGCGGCTACAATTGACGACGCACTCATCAGAGCGCATCACGGCGGCTATAGCTCAGTTGGTTAGAGCGCCTGACTGTGGATCAGGAGGTCGTGGGTTCGAACCCCACTAGCCGCCCCATCATCATCCAGCCGGAGAACGCAATGCCTGAACCGCAAAGAACCGCCACTCATGCTCAAACTTATTTAGTTGACGCAAATACGTTTGAGTTCGAAACGATTGAGCAAGAGAACGGCCAAGCCACCGTCATCCAATTTAAGCTTGACGATCCTCGCTATCACGCTGGCGACGTCGTGCTGGTGCTGTCAGGGACAGACATTCATTTTCACGGAATGATTGGGAAGATTGCGGACGGCGTTGCGATTGCCACCGATCGCCGTGGTTCGCTTCTGCCGGCGACTACTCAATAGCAATCACCGTGTGAAGCCTGAAGGATGACGAATCTCTACGTCTCGATCTACCGGTTTGATGTCGAGGCGGTGGAATCCTTTTTCGGGATGAGTCGACAGATACGTTAAGGCAATCTGTCGATCGAGCGTAGCACCAATCTCTTTCAAGAATGGATCGAAGCTCAGTGGCGCTCCTGTTCCCTGAAAGAATGCGCGCCCACCAGTCTCGTCGGAAAGTTTCTTGAGGCAACTCTGGCCGTTGGCGATCAGCAATTGATTTGCGTTACTAGCAGCCGGCGGCGCAAAGATGGTGTAAATGGCTACACTGCGACGCTGCGCTTCAGCGATCGCTCTATCGAGATCGATACTCTGGTTTGGCGAGGAACTGTCGGGTCCGCGCGAAATGTCTATGCCGTCAGAGACGACAATCATCGCGCGCCGCCCGAGCGGCTGTGAATCATACCTCTTCAGGCCCTCTATGATTTCTACGTAAGGATTGTACGGACCCGCGCTGGCAATTCCGAGTGGTACCCGCATACCGGCAGCAGCCTTTTCTAAATCAGTTGTGAATTTTCGTCGCAACTCAAGACTGCCACTGCGAATGTAGCCGATCATCACCCGTGAACCGGACGGCAACTGACGGATGAACTCTGCGACGCCCCTGGTCTCATTACCAATTGACGAAACCAGATCGTCCTGCGTCAAAACTGCCAACGTGACTGGATTATCCGCGGGCCGCCGAATCGACAGCAGGCTTTGCACATCGCCGTCTTCGCGCAACATGAAATCCACCACACGGATCTCGACCTCCGGCTTGTGCACTTTGATCGTCACGGGGATCGTTACCGGGCGCGGCGCTCCGCGGCCTTTGCGACCACCCTGCGCAAACGTGACCTGCGTGATTAGCAGGACAATCGCGGCGAAACGCGCGGTTTTGAGAAACTGCAGCATAGCGACTGTTCGTATGACCTGATGGCGGAATGATATTACAGCCATCAGATTCAGCCAATATGCGGTTCGTTGGCCTGAATTCTCAGTCAGGGTATGATTTTCAAGCCGAAGCACTCCATGGAAGTCACCGAACAAAGCGGAAAATTGACACAAAAGGACCGTCGCGCACAGCGTATGTGGAATACGGGACCTTGGGTGGCGCTCGTTCTAATTACAGTCCTTCCGCCCGCGGTACTGGGAATTCTGGCGCTCATCCTGGGCGGCACACCGATGTGGTTGCTGGCCGTGGCTTCGATTCCTGTCTGTTTGATTGCCGCAATCATCACCACGATTGTGCTGATGGTTTTGCGCAGGAACTGGGTGAAGCGGGTGCGCGAGCGTCTGGCGTCCGATGGCATCACAGCGGATGAAATTGATTGGTTTCGATCGGAACTGACGGGCGGCGAAAAACGGGCTTTGAAATCGATGGAAGAGCAACAGCCGCTGTTGGCCGACGCGTATCGAGAGACGTTGGCGCTGCGTTTGAATGCGTCGCGACTCGCGGGTAACGCCCGCCGCGATCTGCTACTCGTTGAGCGGCGCATCAGCCGCGCGCGTTATTTGAACGCGCCCGACACGGCGGTGCTGATCGAAGAACTAAATCGCGATCGCACACGGTTGGAGCAACTGAAGCAAGAGGGCTCTTCGCGTCGCGCAGAAGCCGAAGCGCGTCTCCAAATGATTGAAGCCGCCGCCAGTCGCGGTGCGAGCTGGGCTGAAACAAACTACATGCTTCAGCGGCTGGACGAGGGCAGGAAGAATCTGCCGCTCGGACTTGAGACTGAACGCGCGCGCCAACAATTGCGCGAAGAATCAGAGCGCGAACTGAGAAAAGAATTAACGCAATAGCGATCTCGCGGCTTCGCCGTCTGATGTTCGGGCGAGGCTTTGCCTTCCCGACAGCGCGGGCAAGATAAAAAAATATGGCGTGGCGAGGATCAGCCTCACCACGCCATCGTATTTTTTGTTAGTCGCTCAGAAGGCCCGGGGCCTTCCGCACATTAGCGGCAGAGCCGCACGACTAACGTCGAGTGTTTAGCGGCGCTCCCGCACGAATCGTTATTTCAGTTCCACGATTGAGTTCGAGATCGTTTCGCCCCTGAACATAAACCGAACCCGCGCCACCGCCAGCGCCAAGAATCGCGCCGATCGCTGCGCCTTTGCCGCCCCCGGCAATAGCGCCGATGATTGCGCCCACCGCAGTGCCGATGGCCGCACGCGTTTCAGTCTTGGTGGTCTGACTGTCGTCACGAACTGCTCCTTCAGTGTCAACGCGCACGACCTCGCCACCCGTGGTGCGCACCCCTTCAACCAAACCGCCGAAGGTGTAACTCCGTCCGTCGCGGAGCCGGATAGTGTCAAAATTCAGTGTCATGACTGAACGTCCGGTGAGCTTTCCGCTGCGCTCAATCTGCGATACATGACCTTCGATCGTCGCGTCCGAGAATTCAGCCGGATCAGTCACGCGCAGCGTGAAGCGATCGCCCACCGCCGCGGTGCGAGTCGAAAGATCACTGTCGAGCACGCCCACTATGCGCGTGCCGTCTGGGACGATAAATCCCGCGTTCGACGTCGCCGGAGAGCCCGGATACGTTGACGGATTATAGATGTCGAACCGCGCGATATCCGATGTTTTGTCATAGAGACTTTGCACCACCACTGGCGACGTCAGTCCCTGTACATACACCCGGCGCGTAACGCTGAGCCGTTGCCCGTTATCGATTGCATCAAACGTGACTGAAAAATCGTTGCCGCGATCTCCAGTCGTGCTGACCATCAACTGATCGCCAGTCAAAGTCGCTCGCGAACGGACTGTGCGATTGTTCGCATTCGTCTCGACTCGTTCACGACCGTCAGCGAGAAAAGAGATCTGCGAAGCGCGCGTTGAGGCGAGTGTCACGTTTTGGGCGCGGACGTCGAGCGCCAGTTCAGGCGGCGCTTCCAGCCGTGGCGTGACGGCGTCAATTAATCGCCGGCGTTCGCTCGGCGCGAGGTCGCGCGTCGCGCGGTCCGCAGCGTTGCGGGCGTCGTCGCTGCGCGAAGTATCCAGGCGATACGTGCCCGTCAACCGATTGGCAAATTGGTTCTCCTGGTTGCCGGACGGTGGATAGTTGTTCCGATACCGTGGGTATGTACTGCTCGTGCGCGGCCAGCTCACATTAAATGTGCTGGCGAGCTGGTTTAAGTCAGCGCGCAGCAGCGACCATTGATTACGCGAGCGCGCATCAACAGAATGCCGGTTGAGAAAAACGTCAATGCGCGCCGCGCGATTAATAACGTCCTGCGCGTCGGCCGACGTGGATTGACGAGCATCAAAACGCTCGCGCAACCGTTGCACACTTTCGTCAAAGTCTCTTGCAAACACATCGATGTCCTCACCAGCCGCCGGCGAGTAGGTTGCGTTTGAATTTCCTCTCGCCCAATCCTGGATACTATTAGTAAAAACCGTCGAACGATTTTCAATGCGCACAATCAAACGCCTAACTGTTTGATTGGTGCCGCGATAAACTCTCGTCTGTGCCTGCGCCATGGCAGTGATTAGGAACAGACAGGTAATTGATATAACTATCGAAATCAGCCTGCTTCTCATTTCAACTTCCTCCTCTTTTGACGGTTCGGAACCGCGAAGCCACGATGCGGAAATCAAATGCCGTACCATTCGACCGCGAGAGAATTTGTGTGATCGGGATTGGGAGATGTCCTCAGGGGGGCTGATTCTGGGATTCGAACCCGTGCCGACTCGTTGTCGGGTTAAATGGCGTTTCTGTTGCGAGCGGAGTACGAACATCATCCATCAAGCGTTTCGAAAACAGGCGTGTTATTCTTTCGTTGAATTTGCAGGTGCTCACGAAAATGGCCACGACCAACGGGAAAGCGACGATTCGGTTTACCGGTGAAGACCTTTTCGTCGGGTTGTCACCTTCAGGCCACGCGGTACCGGTTGAAACGGATTCGGCGCGCAACCGCACCGCAAGTCCTATGGAGTTGTTGCTGCTCGCGCTCGGCGGCTGTACCGGAGTCGACGTGATTTCAATCCTGCAAAAGAAGAGGCAGCAGGTAATCGATTACCGCATCGAAGTAAGTGGCGAGCGCCGTGAAGATCATCCGCGTGCCTACACGCGCTTGTTTGTGAAGCATATCGTGCATGGCCGCGGAGTTTCGGAAAAGGCGGTGGCAGACGCCGTCGAACTTTCAGACAAGAAGTATTGCAGCGTCGCGGCCACCCTCCGCGGTACTGCTGAAATCATTACGAGTTACGAAATTATCCAAGACGATGCGTCGTATTAGCTTCCTTTACAGCATTCTTTTTCTCCTCATCCTCAGTCCCAACGCTTTCTCACAGTCGACGGGCGATGCCGCACTCAGCGCGATCCGCGCCAGCGATCGCAGCGACAAGATCGCCAAGAGCAAGGATGCCGTGCCGGCCGATGAGCACCTGCGTCGGGCGGCAATCTATTTGGCGAATCGGTTGTTTGACGAAGCGCGGACGCATTGGCAGGCGATTCTCAATAACTATCCAAATGATTCGACGGTGCCGGCGGCACTGCTCGGAATGGCGCGTTCGTTTTTTGTCGAGCGGCGATATGAAGACGCCCGGCGTACCTACGAGCGATTGGCGCGCAGTTTCCCTGACACTAAGGAAGGCCGTGAGGGTCTGAATTTTTCGGCATCGGCACTGCTGCGAATGGGCCGCGGCGCTGAAGCTGCCGCGCGTTATATCGAATACATTCAAGAGTATCCCAACGGTGAGCGCATCGACAGTGCGCACCTGAACGCGATTGACGGTTTTCGCGAAGCGGGTCAGCCTCAAGCCGCGATTGAATGGATTGAACGAACGCGCCAGAGATTTGCGGGCACGGCGACCGAACGCAACGCTGTCTTTACGCGTCTGCGGCTGGACATCGCATTGGCGGATTGGCCTCACGCGGTGCAGACGGCGGATGAATTGCTGCGATCGCCGTTAGGCGGGAGCAGCACGAACGCCGATGAAGTTCTTTACTTGAAGGCCCACGCGCTCGAACGGGCCGGCCGACACGACGATGCCCTTCGTGTCTATTTGTTGATTCCGGACGCAGCGAATTCGTATTACGGGGGACTCGCGACCACGAGCTTGCGCAATTCAGGCGATTCTTCTGCGGTTCAAATCGCCGGACAACGCGCTGCCAGCGTCGGGAATGCGATTGAAAGATCTGCCAGTGATTTTCCGGCACCGTATCGGTTTCAAATTTTGAATGCGGCAAGCAAACGCAACCTCGATCCCCGTTTGATTCTGGCAATCATAAAACAGGAGAGCGTATTCAAACCGGGCGCTCGATCGCCTTCCGCCGCGCGTGGCTTGCTGCAACTGACAATCGATGCCGCGAACAAGTTCGGGAAGCGCGCCGGCTATCAGAACGTTACGGAAGACATGCTTTATCGTCCTGACGTTTCGATTGCCATTGGCGCGGAATACATAGCAGAACTGTCGCGAATGTTTGCGGGATTACCCGAGGCGATCGCCGCAGCTTACAACGGCGGTGAAGACAACGTCGCACGTTGGCTCGCGCGTTCAAACCAAAATGACGAGGGTGTGTTTGCATCGGAAGTTGGCTTTACGGAGTCGAAGAACTACGTCTTCCGCGTGATGAATAACTATCGCGCCTACAAGCAACTGTACGACGCAAAGTTGAACCGGCGCGCCGCGGCTAAGAGCTAAGAGCTAAGAGCTAAGCGCTAAGAGCTAAGAGCTAAGAGCTAAGAGCTAAGAGCTAAGAGCTAAGGGCTAAGAGCTAAGAGGTAAGAGTTAAGCGTCGTCAACGTCTTCCTTTTAATCTTTGCCTTTTGCTCCTGGCCCTTTGCCGCTAAGGCTGCGGACAATATTTCGGCTCGAAGCCTTCCGCTTTTTCGCGCCGGTTCAAAACATCCGGTCGCGGATAATCCCGCGGCACTATTCCCAAACGCACTAAGCCCGCGCGGAACTCATAACGAATCGTAACTTCGCCAGCCGGTCGTGGATCCAAGTCCATCTTGATCCAAGTCACACCGTTATTGATTGTGCGACCAATTCCGGTGGCGGCCGATTCGTCGTCTGGCGGCGGATAAGCATTCGCGCGCCGTTCTTTTGCGGCATCGCGATTCGCTAAGGTGTCCGCAGACGCGCCGGCAGAGGGAACTGGCTCCTTGCGAGGTTTGTCTTCACCTCTATTGATCGATTTCTCTTCGCGGCGTCCGGGTGTCACGGGCGTGATGACAATAGGCTTACGCTCGCGAAAGAACACCGCGGCGATCACGCCAAGATTGGCTGTCTGTCCAATCTTCGCGCCGTACGAATCGCGCTCGGTCGTGAAATAGAATTTTCGCGCGTTCTCGGAACTCATCTGCCAGCCGCGAACTGAAATTCTTCCGTAAGGCTCAATCACCCACTTGTGCGCGTCCCACGCACTGGTGTGGCGTGCATCGATTGTGTTCATGCCATCAACTGACAGTGCAACCGCGACGCGACTACCAGTCGGATTGTGAATTCGCAACTCGTATTCGGCGTTCTCGAGTGCTTCGATATACCGGCGGCCACGCGCGAAATATTCAGACGTCTGGTGTCCATCAATTATCACTTCCACTGAAAAGCCGTTGTCGTCGGCGACCGGCTCGACTGGTTCGATGGTCAGCTGGGAATCGGCCGCGTGTCTTGCGGTGACAGTCCTGACACCAACCATCAGGGCGACCGCGGCCAGCACCATTGACGCCACGAATCCAGCGCCAATCAGCATTCTGTTTTTCATGTTTTCTTTCTCCTTAAAGCGAGAAGATGCAGATACGCACGTCTAGAACGCTTCAGGTTCACGCATCTTGCGTGGTGATTTCGTTGACAGGCGGACAAAAAAGAGGAACAAATCTTGAGATTAGCTTTGGAAATTTGACACCGGCACGCTAGAATGTCGCGGTTTTATTAAACCCAGTCGCCGGGTTTTGGCGGCGCTATCATCGAGGGTTCATATGGCGGAATATGTCCTGACGGCCACCAAGACCGAGGCCAAAGCCGGTTCGTTCTACGACCGGATAGTTAAGCTTTACGATTTTACCTTCAAAGTTAACGGCTACGGGCGCTCGCTCGATCAATACTTCGAAGAGCATCCGCTGCCGGTCTTTCCGGGCGCGCGCGTCCTGGATGCCGGTTGTGGCACGGGAACGTTGACGCTGGCGATGCTGCGCAACCTGACCGTCCCTGTGAAACTAACGGCGCTCGATTTGTCGGCATCATCGATGGCGACTGCGCGCAAGTACGTCAACAAGAAATTCGGCGACAGCGATCAGCGAGTTGAGTTCATGCAGGGCAATATTCTCTCGCTGCCGTTTCCGGATGAATCGTTCGATCTGATCGTGACCAGCGGCGTGTTGGAGTACGTCCCGATCGAAGAGGGTTTTGCGGAACTGGCGCGCGTTATTGCGCCGAATGGTTACTTTCTGAATCTGCCGATGCGTCCAACACCGACGACGCGTTTGCTCGAATTACTCTTCCGGTTCAAAGCGCACCCGCCACAGGAAGTTGCCGATACCACCGATCGGCACTACAAGGTCGTCAGTCACTATCGCTTCCCGCGCTTTCAGATTATCGGCTGGAGCAAGTCAGCGGTCTTGGCGAAAAAGATTTAGGAGCGCCCGCACACTAGGAGCGCACGCATCTTGCGTGCGGTACCCAGGCATCCTGCCTGCCGGTTTTACTTCACCGGCACCAAACGCATTATTCGATCGTCATCACTCGCCGCATTTCCGCGGCCGTCGCGGTTCGACGTCGAAAAATAAATGTTGCCATCCGGACCTTCGGCGATATCGCGAATCCGCCCGTACTGGCTTTCCAGAAGATTCTCCTGACCGACAACCCGCCGCCCATCGAGCGTCACGCGAATGATGCGCGTGCCGCGCAAACATCCGAAGAAAAAGTTTCCCGTGAACTGAGGAAACTGCGAGCCGCGATAGAACATGCCGCTCGCAGGCGCGCACGCCGGCGTGTATTCGAGCAAAGGCGACTCCATTCCGGCTTGCGTCGCGCGATGATGAATCACCGGCCAGCCGTAATTCTTGCCTTTGTCGATGATGTTGACTTCATCGCCGCCGCCGGGACCATCGAAACCACTTGGACCGTGCTCCGTCTCAAACAGATTGTTCGTTCCCGGTTGAAAGTCGATGCCCTGCGAGTTGCGGCTGCCATACGCCCAGACCTCCGGCCGCGCGTCCGCGCGTCCAACAAACGGGTTATCGCTCGGCACCGTCCCGTCGTCGTTCAGGCGCAGAATCTTTCCCGCAAGCGAGTTCAGTTGCTGCGCTAACTCACGCTCGGTCGCATCACCCGTTGTGATATAGAGCTTGCCGTCGGGGCCAAACCGCAAACGACATCCAGCATGAAACTGTGCGGCAGGGATATTCTCAATGATTACTTTGCGATCAGTGAGGCCAGTCGGAGTTTCGCGATAACGTACGACGCGCACGGTCTGCCCATTCGCGTTGTACGCGTATGAAAGATAGAGCAGGTGATTCGAAGCAAATTGCGGATGCAGTGCGATGCTCATCAGGCCACTCTCGCCACGCGGTTCGACATCTGGCACGACGAACAATGGCTGTGTCTGGAGCTTTCCGTTTTGGAAGACGCGAACGCGACCCGGCCGCTCAGTGAAAATCATGCGCCCATCCGGCGCCCACACGATTGACCAGGGCACTTCAAGATTGCCGGCGACCGTCTCGACTTTGAATTTAGTTTGTGTCTGTGGAGAGCTTTCTATTTCACCGGCGCCGCGGCCGGGCGCTGGATGGTTGCATGTGAGTGCGGTAATTGCGAGGAATACCAGAAGGATCATTTTCCATTTGTCATTTTCCATTCGTCATTTGGCATTTGATTCTGGGTCAGTCGCATTAATGAAGCGCGGCTGAAAACTTATGAAAAATGACCAATGAAAAATGATAAATGGAAAATATTTGTTTCAGCTTTAAGTTCACTGCCCACCGCTCACTGCGATATATAATCATGCAGCAACCTCAACTCATCGCCTTGCTCGCTGACCTCAACACGGAGCAGGTCGCGCATCGAAAGCATACCCAGCCACTGGTCGTCGCCATCGACGACCGGCAAATGGCGGCTGCCGATCTCGTCCATGCGATCCAGCGCCTGCTGCGGCGTCTCATCGCATCGAATCACCGCGCGCAGCTCACTGGTCACCTCACCGAGCTGCAATGTCGCCGGATCTCGGCGCAACACCACCACGCGGTTTAGTAAGTCGCGCTCTGAAAAGACACCGATCAATCGGTCTTCTTCATCCAGCACGCACACTGCGCCGATTCGGCGGCGCGCCATAAACTCCGCCGCTTCCATGACTGTGGCTGTGGCCTTCATGGAATAGGGCTCACGGTCGCGAATAACATCTCTAATCAGCATCGCCGCGCCTCCTGTCGTGATGAATTGTCAGGCTTGCGACGTATTATAGAAGGAATTTCGTCGCGCTGTCTCTAACAAAATGCGAATAAGACGATGTCAACTGTTACTTTCCGCGTGAACTAGTTCACAAGCGTGGCGTAGTGCGCGAGACTCTGGCGGATCGAATCCTGGGCGAGACTGTCTTTCGCAAGCTCGGCCTGTATTTTACGCGAACCAGCCGCAGGGCCTGTCGCGTCAGAAGTTGCGGTAAGCCGCGAGGTATCAAAGCGTGGATGATTGCGTGAGCCACGCGCGGCGGGATGGCCACACCTCGTTGAGCCACGACGTATTCGCTTTCCCACCAACTTGGCGCAAACTTACCTTTGAATCGTCGCAAGCCTTCGAAGTTATAAAAACCTGTGAACCGTTTTGCGGCAAGTTGCAGCGCTTTAGCAACTACCGGGTGCTCATTGGAAATCTTGTTTTCTCCATCGTTCACAAGCGGTGCAGTTCCGAGCGTTGCCAACTCAGCTCCCATTTGCTTCAAACTTTGCAGCGCCTCAAAGACGAGCAAGGTGGCAGTGCCCGGCGGCGAGTCTGGCTCGCGCAGAACATCTTCGAGGTACCAGCCTTTCCTCGCTGGAATCGGACTCGCGCTGAGAAATCCAACCAACCTCCCGTGCGCACGCGCGATGAAATACTTCTTACGGTCGGCATGTCTAA
This sequence comes from Pyrinomonadaceae bacterium, assembly GCA_036006125.1. Classification (GTDB taxonomy): domain Bacteria; phylum Acidobacteriota; class Blastocatellia; order Pyrinomonadales; family Pyrinomonadaceae; genus UBA11740. Next base: position 10,786 of record DASYPX010000080.1, read on the forward strand.
ACGGTTCAAGCGCCACCAGCCAACCGAAAGAGGTAGCCGCGCGTCGTTTGCCGAGCCAATTCAGACAAAGCTCAGCCGCTTCCTGTTTCACATTCTCATCGATCTGTTCAAGCGATTCGACCACAACACCGGCACGCCGAGCTTGATTCAGTTCAGCGCGCATCTTTTTGGCTGAGTCACCGCGGGGATTCCATGTTCTAAGATCGAAATAGGGCGCCGCGCCAACTTTGACTGCGCTGAAGTCGCGCGAATTGATTGAACAGGCGAAGTCTGCGGTTGTGGGTACGAAGGCGACGACGCGATTCTGTTTCCGCGCATGTGCCAGAAACTGTCGCGCCAGTTCAGCTTTGTCTTCTGCGCGAGCAAGCGGTTCGCCTGCGGTCAACCAAACGCGACCAAATTCGCTGAAGATGATCGCGCCGTCGATTTCCGGACTCGACCACACCAGAGCGCCGGGCGCGATGCTTACCAGGGAGTGCGCGTTGTAGCCATACGAGCTTTGCAGACGAAGCAGATCACTCGTCGGATCTGGCAGCCGGCGGCGACGGCGTTCCGCCAGCACGAAAGTTATCCGCACGCGCACGTAGCGCGCGCCATAGCCGGCGCCGCCGCTCGCGGCGAACCACCAGAGATGATGAATTGGGATAAAAAGGTGGTGCAGTGTCGTCTCTCGTTAGCGATTAAATCTCGGTAACAATAAAGCGTCGGGCGCTGCGAGGCAAATCTGCCCAGGCACGATGCATTAGATGCGAATTTGGGTGGTTGGGACTGCCGACTATTCGAACAGGACTGCCTGCGCGCCAGGACGCCGAAAAGTGTGGGTTTTCTCAAGGTTGTCGTTGCCAACGCGCTGCTCATTGAAGCCAAGTTTCTTGCAATACACTTCGAACAGCTTTTCCTGGGCGTTCCAATATTGTCCCTTGCCATGCATGCGTTCGTGAAAGGTGCTTGAATTCAGTTTGCCGCCGCGCGCGTCCCGAATGCGATTCAACACACGGTCGGCTTTCGTCGGCAGTTTCTCGCGCAGCCGCTGCTCGAAATAAGGGGCGACGCTACCGGGCAGTCGCAGCATGTTGATGAACGCTTTCGTCGCGCCACAATCTTTCGCGCGCTGCAACAAACCGGGAATGTCTGTCGAGAGGCCGGGAATCGTCGGCGCGATCCCGATGCCGACTTGAATACCGGCATTAGCCAGAATCTTCATTGCGTCGAAGCGCGCATTGGGTGAGGGCGCGAACGGCTCGACCGCGCGCGCGATGTCATAATCAGCGAAGGGAATTGAAAAGTAAACGCCTACGGTCGTTTCCCGCGCGAGAGTTTGCAGCACATCGACGTCACGCCGAATCAAAGCAGATTTAGTGACAATACCGACGGGATTGCGAAACTCTGCGCACACTTCCAGGCACTGCCGCGTCAGTTTGTAATTCGCTTCGAGTGGTATGTACGGATCGGAAGTGAATGAAAAAACGATCTGCTCGCCTTTCCACGAAGGCTTCATCAGTTCTTTCCGCAACAGCGCCGGCGCATTCACTTTGACGACGATCTTTCGCTCAAAGTCCGTGCCGGCGCCGAAGTCAAGGTATTCATGCGTGGGACGGCTGAAGCAATATGTGCACCCATGAATACAACCGCGATAGCAATTGATCGAATGGTCGAAGGCGACGTCCGGGCTGTCGTTATGGCTAATGATGGAGCGGGTCTCAGTCTCTTCGTAGACCTCGATCTTCACGGCCGGAGGCTCACCAATCCACTCGACGGAATGTGAGAGCCAGGGATTCGGCGGGTTCGCAACGTAGCGCATGCTGTCTTATGGATGAAACAGTATCTTAACACTGCATTGCGCAGGAGGCCAAGGAGAAAAAAAAAGAGTAGTGAGGTAATTGTGTGTTGCTGGCGCGACCTTGTCGGTCCCGGAGGGACCAAATGTTTATAGAACTAGAATCGGAAAGATCATCAACGCTCCGGAGGAGCGCAATATTCTCTTTCTTGCTTAAGCGCATGGCGCTCCTCCGGAGCTTGTAACATCTACTTGCTATGCGAGCTATAAACATTTGGCCGCGCTGCGGCCAGGACAAAACCCTTTGGTTTCCAGCACACACAATTACCGCACTACTAGAAAAAGGCACCGTGGTTGTAGCGCTTTGCGTCTTTGCGCCTTTGCGTGAGCTGTCTTTTCACGCTAAGTGGCTAAGCTCACAAAGGAACGCAAAGTTGGACACAGCCTTTTCGCGGCTCGAGGAGGTCCAACGAGCTTTCTTACGGCCGAGGTCGCACGGTCACATAAATCTGTTGCCCGCGGCGGTTGATCAAAAGCAGCGCCGGCTTGTTACCGTTCTTATCGATTGCCGCGCGCAGATCATCCGCGGAACTAATCGGCTGCCGGTTGACTTCCTGAATTACGTCGCCGCGCGCCAGCCCTGTCGACGCCGCGGGGCCAGCGGGATCGACGGCGTCAACCACAACTCCTTTTGTGCCGGCCGGCAAGTTCAATTCCGAAGCAATTTCGGGCGTCAATGGAATGACACTCAAACCCAGCTTGCCCTGACCGGTCGCGCCCGGGCTGGCTCCGGCTTCGCCACTTTTCTCGCCTTCCGCTTTGAACTCGCCAGTCGTCGCGGTGATCTTCTGCTCGCGATTGTCACGCAGAATCGTCAGGGTCACTTGCGCTCCCGGACCCGAGCTGGCAATGCGATTGCGAAAAGCGTTCACTTCGTTCACCGGTGAACCGTCGAGCGCGATGATCACGTCGCCTTGACGAATGCCCGCGCGTTCTGCCGCGCTACCCGGCGCCACCGAGTTCACAATGATGCCTTTCGTTTCAGTCATCCCAAGGCTCTCAGCCATGTCTGAATCGACGCGGCGTACGACAATGCCGAGTTGTCCACGACGGACTTTGCCCGACTTGATCAGCTGATCCATCACGGTCTTGACCATATTCGACGGAATCGCGAAGCCGATACCGATGTTGCCGCCGGTCATCCCGCCGAGAATCTGCGAATTAATTCCGATCAAATCGCCAATTGTGTTCACCAGGGCGCCGCCGGAATTTCCCTGATTGATGGGTGCGTCAGTTTGGAGAAAGTCTTCGAACGCGCCGCTACCCAATCCGGTCGATCGGCCCTTCGCGCTGATGATCCCCATGGTCACAGTCTGGCCCACGTTGAGTGGATTGCCGATAGCCAGCGCAACGTCACCGACGCGCACTTTGTCTGAGTCGCCGGGCGTAATAAACGGAAGGCCCGTCTGAGCAATTTTGAGTACGGCCAAGTCGCTGGGAGGATCCGATCCGACCAGCTTCGCAGCGACGGTCCGGCCATCAGTCAAATCGATCTGGATTTCTTCAGCGCCGTCAATCACGTGGTGGTTGGTGATGATGTAACCATCCGCGCTGACAATTACGCCAGAGCCCAACGCGCGCTCGAGTTGTTCACGAGGTTGCTGTGGTTGTTCGCGATTACGGTTGCCGAAACCGAACGGATCGTCAAAGAAGGGGAACTGTTGTGGCTGGCGCACGCGCTTGTTTGCGTGAATTGTGACGACCGCAGGTGCGACGCGCGCCACGACGTCCGCATAGGAATTCTGCGGAGCGCTGTCAGGAACGCGCGAGTAATTGATGGCGGGTGTTTCTGCCTTGCCTTTGCATGCGAGCGACGAAATCGAAAAAGAAAACAATAGCAATGCGGCGACAGTCGTGCTCGTCAACCTTCGGTCGCGTAGCGTTCGATATGCCGTTAACCGCTCAAATAAATTCATGGACAGTTCTCCCAAATGAAATTAGGTAATTCCGAAAGTATTCGTATTTGGTCCGAATCTTAACAGATGTGACTTTAGCGCGAGTAGTTGTCGGATTTATCGCTCCGGTCTTTCTCTTGACTGATTGCCAGATGTGAGTAAATTAGGCACGCCAAAATCCATCTCTAACAAGACGATGAGACTTGTCCCGGTATCACTCCTGCTCCTAATCGTTATTACGCCGTTTTCTATCGGCGGGCGAATGTCTCGCGGCGCAGGTGCTAGCGAAACCATCCCCGGGAAAGTCGCGCTGGTTATCGGCAACGGCAATTACAAAATGGCGCCGTTACAAAACCCGGTGAACGATGCGCACGACATGGCCGCTGCGTTGCGACAGCTCGGTTTCGATGTGGTTTATGGGGAAGACCTTTCGCAGGACGGGATGACGCGCACCATTAAAGAATTCCGCGACAAGCTGGCCAGCGGCAGCATTGGATTGTTCTACTACGCCGGACACGGCAGTCAGATCGACGGGCGAAACTATTTAATTCCGGTCGACGCGACTGTGGCCAGCGCACAGGAAGTGATCGCGAAGTCGGTTGAAGTCAATTCAGTGTTGGGCCAGATGGAGAGCGCGCGCAATCGCGTCAACCTAATTATTCTGGATGCCTGTCGCAATAATCCTTTTGTCGGAAAGCGCACGGTTGCCGCGGGGCTGGCGTCAATCAAAGGCGCGAGCGGAACATTGATCGCTTATGCGACCGCGCCGGATTCGGTGGCGCGCGACGGTGAGGGTCGAAACGGCCTCTACACTTCCGAATTGCTGAACGCTATCCGTTTGCCAGGTGTGCGAATCGAAGATGTCTTCATGCGTGTGCGCGTGGCCGTCGAAGCGAAGAGCAATGGTGATCAGGTGCCGTGGGAATCATCTTCGCTGGTCAGCTTGTTTTACTTTACCGATCCGAAACCTGAACAAGCCGCACCCACGGCGCTGAAGTCAGTTACGCAAGTCGATCGGACCAATGCACTTGAAACCGCGAGAGCGTGTTTACAAGCCTATCGAGCGCGCGACATCATCGCTCTTAGTGAGTTCACTGTCCCACGCAGTCGCCAGTTTTGGTTGGAGCTGGTGCGGGACGGAGAACGCCATCCTCGCTACCGATCAATTTGGGTCACCTGGCGCTGGCAGCGCGCGCAGGCGTGGGACGGCCGGATGGATGACGTGCGTTACCGGAAAGTCGGCACGTCCGTTGAAGCGCACGCCAAGTTTGCTGAAAGTGACGAAACATACAACGGAGCCAAACCTGGAGGTGAGGCTTTCGTCGTGACGCTTAGGTGGGAAGACGGCAAGTGGTGGTTCGAAGACATCAACGCCCCCTCCCGTGCGTCTTTAGAAGCTGAAAGCAAAGTTAAACCGGAGTGAAGCGGATCAACTGATGCTCATTTCAATTAGTCGATATCTCGCGATCGTGCTCGGCATCCTCACTCCGCTCGGCGAGACCATTCGCCGCTGGCACACGTGGCGAGAAAATCCTCCCGCGTTTTTCGACGATTACATCATCGGCGCGTTCCTGCTGTTGGGCGCGTGGCGCGCCGGCAAGAACGTTAACACCGGCCGGCCAATTCTCGCCGCCGCCTGGGCTTTCTTGTGCGGCATGGCATATGTCAGTTTCTTCGGCCAATTAGAAGAGAACAATTTGGGAATTGCGGATCCGGCGCCGATTTCGTCAGGAGCTGTGGCTGCGGTCAAGGGTGTTGGCTTGGCAATTGGAGTGATCTGTTTGGTAATCACCCTGTGGCCAGCATCAGCGCTCGAGAAAGATAAGCCTAAATCGGCTTGAGCGATTTGGTTTCTGTGAAGATCTGTAAGAGGCCTGCAACGCGCTGTCGATTAGGGTTTGATGATTTCGTCGGTCGCTGACGCCGGCTGTGTTGGGTTTGCGTGAATGACGTCAGAAGTTGAGTCGATATAGAAGTGCCGTCCCGCTCGATCTCCGGTCCGCTCGGGATCGGCATTGCAGCTGTACGATGCTGTAGCAGGATCAGCTGATTTTTCCGTTACCGTCATCGTGTACGAATACTGGCTGAGCGAAGGCCGCTCGCCCTTAAAACGTGCATCCAGAAATCCGCCGCTGGTGAGTTGTTCGAATGTTCCGTAACTACCGTTGCTCAGGTTGTAAGCGTTTTGCGCGAGCATGATCGAGCGGAGATTGGAAAGCACCACCGCCTCATCAGCGCGCCCGGCGCTTTGCACCAGACCGGACGAGTATTTTTGACAGCCGTATAGCGTGATCAGGAAAAAAAGGATGACCGTGGTTTTCGGAGATTTCAATGAGGGCACTCCTTTTCAGCACGTGTTCGCTACACCACAGCTGACGATATTCTGAAGGAGCGTTTCGGTCAACGACTTTGTTTCTGCCAAGCGTACTCGCTCAGAATTCTTATTCACACCGTGGCTTTAGCAGGGTGTCCGAACACTGCGAACAAAACAGGAAACCGTTTGAAACGGTTTGCATTTCTCCGCTAACGTACCTGCCGCGCTAAAGCGGCGGCGTGAATAAGAAGGTTTCTAAACTGAACTAAATGCCGACAAAAACCATGAAGATTAAATCTACGATCACACTCTTGATGCTCTCGTTCACCTGCTTTGGTCAGGCTCCGCAGACGGATCGCCAGCAATTCACTCGGGTCGATGCGCCGGTCATAGCGCTGACGAACGTTCGCATTATCGACGGCACCGGCGCCGCGGCGCGCGAAGATCAAACGATTGTCATCCGGGATGGAAAGGTTAACTGGGTCGGCCTGGCCGCAGATGCGAAGGTTACAGGCGAGGTCAAGATTGTCGATCTGAAAGGTTACACAGTTCTGCCCGGCCTCGTCGGCATGCACGACCACATGTTCTTTCCGATGGGCGGTAACCCGCCGATGTATTCGAACATGGGCACGAGTTTTCCGCGACTGTATCTAGCGCTCGGCGTCACGACGATTCGCACCACCGGCAGCGTGCAGCCTTATCTCGATCTCGAAATAAAGAAACTAATCGACGGCGGCCGCATGATCGGCCCGAAGATGTTTATTACGGCGCCTTATCTTGAAGGTGTTGGCTCGTTCACGCCGGTAATGCACACGCTGAAGGATGCGGACGACGCCCGCAAGCTGGTGAACTTTTGGGCCGACCAGGGCGCAACTTCTTTCAAAGCGTACATGAACATCACCCGCGACGAACTGCGCGCCGCCGTGGAAGAGGCGCACAAGCGCGGCCTGAAAGTCACGGGTCATCTCTGTTCCGTGACTTATCGCGAAGCGGCTGATATTGGCATAGACAATCTTGAGCACGGCCTGCTGCCTAATTCCGACTTCGTTCCGGACAAGCAGCCGGACAAGTGTCCAGGCATGGCCGTCGGACAGAGCCTAAGAGGTCTCGACATTAATAGTGAGCCGGTGAAGGAGACCATTAGAAGACTCGTCGCGAAAAACGTCGCCCTCACTTCCACGCTTCCGGTGTTCGAAGCGAGCGCGCCGCTGGCGCCTGGTCAAGCCGGACCAACGGCGATTGGCGCACCCGGCGCGGTCATGAATCAGCGCATGCTCAACGTAATGAACAACGACGCGCGTGTGCGTTACCTGACCGCGCGATCGCGCATCGTGGGCACGAATCCACAAGCCGAATTCATTCGCAAATCAATGGACTTTGAACGCGCCTTTGTGGCCGCCGGAGGCTTGCTGCTTGCCGGTCTCGATCCGACCGGCAACGGCGGCATAGTCGCCGGCTTTGGTGATCTGCGCGAAGTCGAACTGCTCGTCGAAGCCGGCTTCACTCCCGTCGAAGCCATCAAGATTGCTTCATTCAACGGTGCCAAGTTTCTGGGCGAAGATTCCCGTATCGGGTCAATTGCGGTGGGCAAACAAGCCGACCTAATGATCGTCAAAGGCAACCCTACTTTGAAGATCACCGACATCGAAAACGTCGAAATCGTTTTCAAGGATGGCATCGGTTACGACACAGAGAAATTGATTCAGAGTGTGCAGGGATTGGTCGGGATTAGGTGAAATTTGGAGTGCGGCGACTAGTCGCCGCTTTTAAAGCGCTGACAAGTCAGCGCACTCCCAAAACGAGAAGTCAATTGACAAGTTCGCAGATTCACCCCACCGCCCGATCGGCGATCTCCAGTCCCTCATCGATGATCGCGAACCCCTCTCGCAATTCCGACTCGGTGATACAAAGCGGAGGATTGGTGAAAAAGGTATTCCAGCGGACGAAAGTGTAGAGACCTTCCTGGCGAAAGTGTTTCCCTACTGCTTGCATCTCAGGCGAGGTGCCATTGAACGGTGCCATAGGCTCGAGCGTCTCACGGTTTTTTACCAGTTCGACGATTCCAAAGAGACCGATGCTCCGGATGGCACCCACCGATGGATGCCGCCGTTTCAAATCTTCCATTAAACCGCGCATCACGTCGCCCATTTCGCGCGCTCGCTCGATCAGTTTGTCTTCTTCGTATACGGCGATGGTGGCGAGCGCCGCCGCGCAGGCGAGCGGGTGACTGTTGTAGGTAAGCCCGCCATAAAAAACATTCTTCGCAAAATGATCTGCGATTTGACGACGCATGCCAACCGCGCCGAGTTGGACATAAGCACTGGTTAAACCTTTCGCCATCGAGATCAAATCGGGCTCAACGCCCCAGTGATCGATTGAGAACCACTTGCCGGTGCGGCCGAAGCCAGCCATCACTTCATCGGCAATCAAGAGAATGGTGTACTTGTCGCATAGCTTTCTTAAACCCTGGAGGTAACCGTCTGGCGGAATCAGAATGCCGTTGGTTCCGGTGACAGGCTCGACAATAATCGCGGCGATAGTGTTGGCGCCTTCGAGCTGGATGATCTCTTCCGTGCGCGCGAGAACTTCGTCAGCCGTTTCCGTTTTCTTATCGACGCCATGATAGAACTCGGGAATGCGAAAGACCCCGGGAATGCCTGGTTCGGCGGCCCAGCGGCGAGGATCGCCGGTGAGGGTCAGCGCGCCTGCGGTGCCCCCATGGTAAGAACGATAGCGGGCGCCGATTTTGTGACGCCCGGTAAAAAGACGGGCGATGCGGATCGCGTTCTCATTGGCTTCGGCGCCGCCGTTGGTAAAGAAAAAAGCGTCAATGTCACCGGGAGTTATCTTGGCCAGCTTCACACTGAGACGTGCTCGCACCTCCGTGGCCATGAACGGATTGGCGTAAGGCAGAACGGCCGCCTGCTCCTGGATAGCGCGCACGACTCGCTCGTCACCGTGGCCGATGTTGACGCACATTAACTGGCTATTGAAGTCGATGAAGCGTTTGCCTTCCGGCGTCCAGAAATAAATGCCTTGCGCGCGGGCCACCGGAATCGGATCGACAGCGGCCTGCGCAGACCATTCAAAGAGGGTATGGCGGCGACAGAGATCGACGATTTCTTCGCCGCTCATGGTTTTAGTCGTAAGAGTCATAAGTGTTCGCGATGCTATTCGAAACGGGTACGGATTGACAATGAGCCAGACCATGGAAGAGACAAACCGGCCGACCTGATGATCGTCAAAGGCAATCCTGCTTTGAAGATCACCGACATCGAAAACGTCGAAATCGTTTTCAAGGACGGTGTGGCTTATCAGTCAGAGAAACTGACTCAGAGTGCGCACGGATTGGTGGGGATTCGGTGAAGGTCGAAGCTGATCGCAATGTACCGAACTGGGCAAGTCCCAGTCCGCGGAGCGGACGATAGCATAAAGGCTGGGGCGCGTAGCCCCAGGACCGCCCGAAAAAGGATATTCAGCCCGCGAAGCGGCGACAGCCTGTCGCTCCACGCCCTTTTACTGCAGCTTCAACATAAACCTTTGTCGCTTGATTGAACTGGCGCACGACGTGTCTAACCCGACTGTGCTTCCTTTCTCAACAAAGCTGGTAATCAGGTTATCGATGCAATCGATTCCGTTCAGGCCGCCGAAGCCGTGGCCGCCGTGCGGCACGATGACATGAAGGCTGTGCGGAAGGTGCTTCGCCGCGGTCTCGCCGTAGGTTGGCGGCGTCACGGGGTCCCATTGTCCGGTGAGAATCAGGACGGGCACATTCGAAACGGTAGGCTGGGCGTAATCGGCAGAAATTTTTCCACGTGGCCAAAGCGCGCAGGCGGCGCGTTGTTGGCGCAACCGATAGTCGCCGAGAAAAGTGTTCGTGCCATTACGCTCACCCTCGCCCGGTTTGATCAGAGGCAAGTCCTCGGCGCAAGTCACCGAGAGGTACATGCCGTTGCTGCCAGTGGCCACAAGGTTTTGGCGATAGAAAATCGCTGCATTTGCCAGCGGCACAAAGTTGCCCTGGGCCGCGAGATGAATGAAGAGCGGGATGCGACTCGCTGAGAGAGCTTGATAGAGCATGTAGCGAATGGCTTCCGCAACTAAATCGCGTGACAGACTGATGCGCACAGTCTCGTTCGAAGTGCCGCGCTTGACCTCGACTTCGACGGGACCGCGGAGAAGCTTTTCGAGCACACTCTTCTTTTCGGCTTCCAGATTTGGAAAGGCGTCGTGACAGTCTTTGTCGGCGGCGCACTCAGCAATGACACCGTCAAGCGCCCGCTCAGTATGTTGGGGGAAGTCGCGCGGCATGAACTGGTTCGTCGGCGAGACGCCATGCAGAATGATCGCGCGCACGCTGTCGGGGTGCCGCTTGAGAAAAACCTGAGCCGCGCGTGTTCCATACGAGCCGCCGATGATATTGATCTTCTGGTAACCCAACGCGAGGCGCACGTCCTCCAGATCATCCGCCGCAATCGAAGTCGTGTAGACCTTGAGATTGGCTTTTGGTTCCAGCTCCTCACGACACTTGCGCACATCCGGAAGCGGAAAATAATCGCCGAGATAGCTTTGTAAATCGCTGGGATTGAAAAAATTGCAGTTCAAGGGGTTAGACCCGCCAGTGCCGCGTTGGTCCACAAAGACCAGATCGCGATGCTCGCGAACCTTCGCCATTTGCTGCGCCACGTAGGGCGCGTCTTCCGTAGCTGAAGATCCGGGTCCGCCGGGAATGTAGAAAAGCGGGTCGGGCGCCTTGTCCGTACCGGTTGCGGGATAAACAACTATCTTAAGCGCAATCTTGCGACCCGCTTTATGTTCGCGGTCTTCAAAAACTTCAAATGTCCCGCAGCGCGCTTTGTCTTTAGTTGATGGAGTGGGACCAGGGACTTCGCAAGGTGCGAGTGAAATCAACGATCCTAGTGCCTGGTTGCCGCTTTCGTCGCGCGCATGGATCTGAGCCATGTAACTACGGCCAAGCACGAGCAGCGCGAAAAAGAATAGGGAGGCTAAGCGCTGGCGGTCTGTGAACATTAGTCAGTAATCAAAGCCAATTATTCATCTCTCAGGTCGGGAAGGGTGGCTTGCCCCCGCCCTAAGTTGCCGAAAGAGAAAGAGCGGGGGTAAACCACCCTTCCCGACTGAGAGAGTTTTCAGATGTGCGATTACAACCAGGACTTTCTTGGACAAAACTTTCCTGCAACTACTCGCCATCCTCACACCGCCGTTGCTCCACGAAACCTTAGCGCAGTGCGCGCACGCGCTTTCGCCGCTTCTACTTCGCGGTCGCGCGGGGGCGCCGTGGTAACGAGCGAGTCGAGTAGCTCAGTCGCGACTCTGCTTACCTCATCGACGGCGTGATTGAAGGCTGCCTCGTTGGCTTTTGATGGTTTGTTGAAGCCGCTGAGCTTCCGCACGAACTGAATGGCGGACGCGCGAACCTCTTCCTCGGTGGCTGGTGGTTTAAAGTTGTGCAGAGTCTTGATGTTGCGACACATAAGCGTGAAGTCCTTACCTGGTAAAAATTAAGCCTTGACCATACAACCTGATAAAAGTTTGCGCAAAGCTTCGAGCCGTATAGCGGGACTCTGGTGCAAGGGTCCGACAGAAATAAAGTCAGTATCATTTGCGTGAGCAAATGGGACAAAGAAGCTCTAAGGGGTTAGCCTCTGGATCCCACCCGCTGACGCGCGGATGTTACTGACTCTGTCGCCCGCTAAAGCGGGCTGATTATTCTTGTTTTGAAATTGCCCGGGGGTGGCGCGCTTCGCGCTTACCCCCGGCTAATTTCTTTCAAAGCTACGCCGTGAATCAATGTCCCTTTTCCAAAACCGAAAGGATGTTGCCCGCCGGATCTCTGAACCAGGCGATCGAAGGGCCGCCGTTATGGTGAATGCCCTTTTCGTCCGTTTTGATCTCGCCTTCGTACTGCTCGAACTTGACTCCATTTTTCTTCAGTTCGTCGACCGCCTTTTCAATGTCGTCGACGACAAAGTTCAGGACGGTGAAGCTTGCGGCGGTGTGGTTCGGTTTGGGATAGATGAAGATATCCGTTTCACCGGGACGAATCTCCAGGCCCATCTCGGATTCTTTAACTTTCAGGCCCAGCGTCTGACCATAGAACGCTTTGGCCTTTTGCAAATCGTTGACCGAAAAACTCGAAAATGCATTCTGACTGTGTAACATAATTTTCCTCCTCGTCTGTCATACCTGAAGAAGAGCAGAAATTCATCGAGTTGTAATTACAATTTGATTCTGGATTCGTGTACTGATGAAGCCTGCGTGGTTTCCGCGATTTTCTTGACAGCCGTCGGTCAGGCCAATAGATTGCTGGGGCCCGCCCTCACAGCAAACTCGTCTTGAAAAGGAGACCCGATATGAAAATCAAGTTAACGCGTAGAAGTGTCCTTGTGTACATCTCGGTCATTGCGCTGGCAGTGTTAGTACCGATTGCGATGCGTGCCGCCAGCAGCCCGACTACGCTGGAAGCTTGCGTCAATCCTGGAAACGGGATGATGCGGCTGGTGGATTCGAGCACTGCCTGTCACAGCAACGAGACTCGCGTGACCTGGAACATCGAAGGCCCTCAAGGACCTCCGGGCGACCAGGGACCGCCGGGCCCATCTTCAGGTGGAGCGCCATTTGTTTGGGTCTGCACACCGGCGCATCTCTATCACAATGGGGGTACAAACACGTCGAACCTTTATGTATTCAATGGCGACGCAGCGGCGGCCACTATTGCGGTCCACTTTCTCGACATTAACGGGACAAATCTGGTTGGCGTCACGATTCCCGGAACTGCGTCAGAAGCGTATCCCGGTGAATCAGGAGCGGCTACTTATTCACTCGCCGCGTCGCACACTCGGAATTTAACGTGGACGATGCCTACTGCCAGCTCAGATACTAATCTGGCGTATACGATCTGGGTGACGTCCGATAAGCCAATCGTGGTCGGGGCAAACCTCCTCGGTGCCGGCTTCATGCCGAATGTTTGCCACGAATTACCGAAATAGACGGCTGATCTTTTCGGAACCGAGCTTCTCTTGACGCGTGAACAGATTGTATTCACGGACGTCCGGGTCTGTTCCAACCAAAACATCCACAGGAGAGCGCTTATGACCAGGAAAATATCGACACTTTTCGTTTTGAGTCTGGCGTTTATCGCCGCCGTGGCCTGTTCGAAAGTAGCCGCGCAGAACACTATGACGGGCGAGTGGCACGGCTCACTGACTAAGGACGGGTCGAAAATCAATCTGAATTTTGAGCGGCGGAGCGAGGATGGGCGCCACACCTCCAGCCACGGCCACTCATTTGAATTCTCGGAAGTAGGCCTGACGAAAGAGCAGGTGCAAAACGGCGGAGCGGTGACGTTCAGGCTCGCGCGCGAAGCCGGTACGATCGATGCCGACGGCACGTTTCAAAACGGGAAGGGAAGCGGCACGTTTCGTTTTACGCCGAACATGGCATTTCTCTCAGCGATGAAGAGTCGTGGCTTTGATTTCGAAAAGGGAGACACTGAGTGGAAAGATGAACGCCCGGTTGAGGATCGTCTGTTTACTGCGGCCGCTGTCAACGTGACGACCGCGCTGGCTGACGACTTGTTGTCAGCAAATTTTGGAAAGCTTGATGTCGGCGATCTCTTCAAGGCGGCGATCTTTAAGATCGACTCGACGTACATGCGCGAAATGAAAGCGACAGGATTTCCGAACCTGAGCTTCAATGACCTGGTGAAAGCGCGCATTTTCAAAATTGACGCGGAGTTTGTGCGCCGCGCGAGCGAGATGGGATTCAGAGATCAATCATTCGAAGGCCTCGTGAAGATGAGCATCTTCAAAGTGACGCCGGAGTTTCTTGCCGAAGTGCGGAACGAAGGTCTAACCGATCTTAAAGTCGAAGATGTGGTAAAGCTGCGCATCTTCAAAATTGACGGCGAGTACATTCGCAAAGCGAAGAGCGAAGGCGTGCCATTGAATGTTGAAGCTCTGGTGAGGCACAAACTGGGAACCGATCGCATTCGTACATCGCGCAGCGTGATTATTTAAGGTAACCGCGCACAGTCCTCAACGCGCAAGCTGTAGAGGGGCGTTCCGTAGTCTAAGTGACGAGCGGCAAGGCCCCTTTAATCTTTGTCCTTGTCAATTTCGGTTTGGCCTTAGGTAGCCAGCGATCCAGGCGATGCGCTACACGATATGTCACCGCCCCGCCATCGGGCATCAAACTCCGGTGCAGAGGCCGAGGAACACAAACGAATTCGACTTCGAGATGATCTGTCGTGGCTCGAACCAGGGAATATCCGTGCGCACTCACATCAATAAAAGAGAGTTGGGGCGCCAGTTGAGCATTTCGTTCGCGCAGAGCTTGCTGCATGTCATCGGTTCGTTGCAATGCCAGGCTGGCGCGCACTCCATGCATCATTGAAAAGTTGAAGGCCGGCATTACCGCTGCACCATTCGGAGGGTGATAAAGAAAAAGCGCGCGCAGAGGATGATCCTTTGCGATTGAATACTCAGCGCTTTCAAACAAACCAGGAGCGGAAATCGACGCCGTGACGAATTCTGCCATCACCGGATCGAAAGTCTCCGGCCGCAGCGATGCCGACACAACTCCCGCCTCGAAGGCGTGACGATCGCCGCACACCGCAGCGACTCCGGTGATTGCATTCCGGCGGATAAAACTCAAAATCTCGGCGCGCTCGTGACGATATCCAGCCCAGTCGTCGGTTGTCATTGCGCCGTAGTCGTCGTCCGGCCACTTCGTCCCAATTTCATTGGGCAAATTCTGATAGTCGAGCCGCCAATCGATCATGCCGATCGAGTTCCCCCAAAGTTTCCAGGTTGCTCGTGAAGCGCGCAGTCTCTGCATGAACCAATTCTTCTGCTCGCGACCCAGCATCGATTGCGGTGCAGCATTTTTGCGGAAGTTAGTAATGTCGCTGCCGTTGAATCTGATCGTGTCGGGCGGCTTCCCTCCGTTGTAAGCGCGGCCGCCATCGAGAATCTTCACAGCATTCTCAGAGTAAACGTAAGGATGATTTTGTGATTGGAAGGCGGCCGCTTCCTGACGCTGCATCACCGGTTCCGATCGATACGAACGATTGTCGGTAAGAATTAACTCAACGTTACGACCGAAACGGAGCGTGCGAAAAATCTTAAGGCTATTAATTGCGGCAAGGTTGCCGGCTTCGATTCCCAAACCATGGTCGTCGAACTTAGTAACTGGCCCATCATTGACTTGCGGAGCTTCAAAAACATTTAAGTCCGGATTTGGTTTGATGACTCGCGCGGGCTGATATTCAAACCATGCCTGGTTCGCGGCCACCTTGCGCGTCTGCGCCGGCCGCACACCCGAGAAGTCCTGCTGGCTCTGCCAGCCTTTCCACGAAAACTCGTGGTTGTCCCACATGCAGACAAAAGGCCATCGCGCGCGCGCGTCTTGCAGATCGGGATCGGAAAGGTAGCCACGATATAACGCGCGATAGTCTTCCAACTTCACCGGCACGTGAAAGTCGCGAATCTTTTCGCCCGTCGGATAACGAATAACATCGCGCAGCTTCCGCGCGTAATATTGAGCGCGGTCTTCCGGATACCAAACGACTTCATAAACAAAGTCGCCGAGATGAAGCACGAAACCAAGTTGCTCGGCGAAAGGCTTCTGCTCATCTTCCCAAATCATTCGCCGATAAGCGTTGCAGGCACCGGCGGGGACCATCTGACAACTGACAAACGTAAAGCTGACTGGACGCGCATCGTTATTTGAAGGTGCAGTGATTGTGCGGCCGAGGCGGCTGCCAAAACCATGCTCATCGGTAAATCGATACCAATAGACAGTGCGGGGCTTGAGACCGGCAGCGAGCACACGACAAGTCCAGTCGGTTTTCGCGGACACGTTTGTGGTTGCCTGGGCGACGACTCGCTTGAAGTTCGCATCTTCAGCGACTTCCACAGTGAGTTTGGGCGCTTCGCTGTTTCCAACCGGCGGCCGGCGCGTCCATAGAATTACGCTGTCAAAATGCGGATCGCCTGAAGCGACGCCTTCGGGAAAGAGATCGCGCCGTTCCGTCCAGTTAAGTGTAGTAGCGCGAATGAAACGTGAGCGAAGAGCGAGCGTAGCGCCAAAGGCTGATGCCAACTCGATGAATCTGCGTCTGGATAAAGTCATAGCAGACCTTGAAGACTTACTGCGGCGGTCTGATTATCAATTCCATTATGTCGTCGCGTACGGCAAAGCCGTGTCGCTCGTAAAGACTTCGGCTGCGCTCGGTGGGCCAGAGAATTACTGCATGCACGTCACGCCCCTCACACCAATCAAGCGCGGTGCGCAGCAGTTGCGATCCGATACCACGACCACGCGCTTCTTGC
>DASYPX010000081.1:0-11395 GCA_036006125.1 Pyrinomonadaceae bacterium
CACTGGCGCCGATCTCGTGTCCGCCGATGAATTCAACCAGCCGGCCGAGAACGTCAGCGTTGTAAGCCGCGTTTGCGTTGGCCGCCTCGCCCAAATCAACCAAATCCAACGCGTGTTGCGCGCCCACGAGACCTTCGAAAAAGCGCATCAGCTTCACGGCTGATTCATCGACAATGCCGCGCTCTTTCAATTCCCGCGCGACACCTTCCGGCCCGACCTTCTCCATTTTGTCGAGCGCAATAAGGGCATCGCCGTGCTTCGCAGTCTCAACACCCGCTTGGCCCAGAATCCCCGTCAGCACCTGCCGGTGATTCACACGAATGGTGAAGTCTTTGAATCCGAGCCCCACCAATGCATCGCTGGCCGCGGCGATCAATTCAGCTTCGACAACCATCGAACGCGAACCCAGCACGTCGACGTCGCATTGATAGAACTCACGAAAGCGTCCACGGGCAGGACGATCCGCGCGCCACACGGGCTGAATCTGATAGCGCTTGAAAAATTTTGGCAGCTCGTTTTGGTACTGCGCGACGACGCGCGCGAGCGGCACCGTCAAATCGTAACGCAGCGCGAGATCGGCTTCGCCGGTCTTTTCATGCTCGCCGCGTTTCAGGATTTTGAAGATGAGCTGATTGCCTTCTTCGCCGTACTTGCCCATCAACGTCTCGATATTTTCAACGGCCGGAGTTTCCAAAGGCTCGAAGCCGTAACGCTCATAAACCTGCTTGATGACACCGATGACGTATTCGCGTTTGCGGACGTCGCCCGGCAAAAAGTCGCGCATACCGCGCGGCGGCTGGCTCTTTGGTGAAGGCATTAGCGCGCAATGATAACAGACGAAAAACGTACTTTGTACTTTGATTTCTAATCAAAGAGCCGAGTATCGATGTAGAAGCGTTCTTGCGGAAAACGTCCAAATACAAAGTACAAAGAGCAAAGAACAGCCTTTCTTGAATCTTTGTAACTTTCCGAGTATAAGCAACGTCATTCCAGGAAACGCCGTTTGCTGCTGTTGCAATCCAGGCGGGGTTCAGTCCAATCCAGATTTTCAAAGGAGTCCACCAATGTTTCGTCGTCAATTTGCCGCTCTAATTCTGTTGCTCGCGTTGGTCGCACCGTACGCCACGCTCGCACAGCAGCCGCAGGGTCCACCAGCACCACAACTCGATCCGAATGATCCGATCGCGAAGATTCGCGAAGAAGGTCTGAACCATTCACATGTGATGGAGACACTTTCTTATCTTAGCGATGTGATCGGTCCGCGTCTGACGGCTTCGCCGAACATGAAGCGCGCGAATGAATGGACGCGCGACATGCTGACCAAGTGGGGGTTGCAGGACGCCCACCTCGAGGCATGGGGGCCGTTTGGCCGTGGCTGGGCGCTGAAGCGTTTCAGCGCGCAGGTGATCGAACCGCAGGGCATTCCCGTGATTGCTTATCCGAAAGCATGGTCGCCGTCGATCGAAGTGATGCCGGAAGTTGCCGCCGTGCCGAACAAGAAGAAGAACATGCATGCGACGGCACCCGAACCGAGCCATACTTTAGCGGCTGAAGTCGTGTACTTCGACCCGAAGGACGAAGCAGACATGACAGCGCGTTTCAAAGGTAAGTTGAAAGGCAAGATCGTTTTTATGTCGCCCATGCGCGAGGTGAAGGCTCATTTCGAAACGCTGGGAACTCGACGAGATGAGAAGAACCTGCTGGGATTGGCGAACTCGCCTTTGCCTCGGCCCCAGGGTCGCGGAGGAGCGGGTGGTGGCCCGAACCGCAACGCGGATTTTCTCGCGCAGCTTCAGCTCCAGGCAAAGAAGCTTCAGTTCGTGAACGATGAAGGCGCCAGCGTGCTGATCGATGCCGGGCGCGGTGATGGTGGAACCGTGTTCGTGCAGCAGGCGACGGTGCCGCAGCCGTTTCAGCCGCCGACCTTTGGTGCGCCGCCCGCGCCGAACGCGCCGCGTCGCATCAACGCTTACGACAAGGATGCGCCGAAATTCGCGCCGCAGATCACCATGGCCGTTGAGCACTACAACCGCATCGTGCGCATGATTCAGGCGGGCGAAAAAGTGAAGATGGAAATAAACCTCGAGGTGCAATTCCAGGATCAGGATCTAAACGGCTACAACACAGTCGCCGAGATTCCCGGCAGCGATCCAGCCCTCAAGGACGAAATCGTGATGCTCGGCGGACACATGGATTCCTGGCACGCGGGCACCGGCGCGACTGACAACGGCGCCGGTGTGGCCGTCGCGATGGAAGCGGTGCGCATTCTGCAGACGATCGGGTTGAAGCCGCGTCGCACGATTCGGATCGCGTTATGGACTGGTGAAGAGGAGGGCCTTTTGGGCTCGCGCGCGTACGTGGCACAGCACTTTGGCAAGATGGAAACCCCTGCCACAACTGCCGGCAGCGGCGACGGTGGCACGCCGCCAACGCCTGTTCTCGTCAAAGGACCTGAGTACGACAAGGTGGCGGGCTACTTCAATCTCGACAACGGCACCGGAAAGATTCGTGGTGTGTACCTGCAAGCGAACGAGTCGATCGCGCCCTTGTTCCGTCAGTGGCTCGCGCCGTTTCGTGATCTGGGAGCGGAAACCTTAACTCTGTCGAATACGGGTGGCACCGATCACTTGTCATACGACGCGATCGGTTTGCCCGGATTTCAATTCATCCAGGATGAAATCGAGTACGATACGCGCACCCACCACTCAAACATGGACGTGTTTGATCGCATTCAGGGCGATGACATGAAACAGGCCGCGACCATCATGGCCGCATTCGTCTACAACACGGCGATGCGCGGTGAGAAATTGCCGAAGAAGAACAGGTAGTAGTGAGCATTAAGCACTGAGTAGTCGAAAAGGCGAGCGCGCGAGCGCTCGCCTTCGTCGTTTTGAATAATCGAGTTGTTTCGGCCGTGGATGGAATGAATTAGTCTCAGGAGTTGACTCCAATAACAATCTCCATCCAGTACTGTTTCAGCTTTGCCCGATTGATCTTGCGATAGGGAATGTAATCCTCTGCGATGCCGCGGTCGGGCTTCGCAAATAGGATGAAAGATTCGAGCAGCCCCTTCTCGTGGAGCTTCAGCAGATTATCGAGGGCCGGAGTTAGATTCTTTACCTTCTTGCTTTTCATCTGTTCCTGAAGCGACGTAATGACGCCGTGAAGCGCAGCGACTTCTTCCGCCAGGCTGTGACGATAAGTGGGTTCCCCCGGATAAGCTTTCGCGAATTCATCGCTGCGACTCCCATCTTTCTTGTTCAACCAGAGTGAGCGAATCATTCCGTACATGATCCAGGCAGCGGATCCATCGTCATCGCCCTTTAAGACAGAATCGTCGATCGTGATGTTTGTTTCACCGGGCTTGTTTGATGTGACGTTGGTGGGAATATCAATGCGCGGGTGGCCCAGTTTGACTTGATGGCGCTCAGCCCACTGAGTTATGCCGACGTATGGCCGCCGGTCGTAAGGCATGGCGATAATCGCCTCGACAAACTTATCGCGAGCTTCGTTTGTTTTGCCCTGAGCGTCGAGTGTGTCGCCCCAATAGCGATAGGCGGTTTCGCGATCCGGGTTTATCGCGATGGCTTTCGCGAACCACACGCCGGCTGCCTCAAAGTGTTGTTTGCGGAACTGTGGATCTTGTGATGGATAACCCTTCTTGAATTCTGCATCACCCGCATACAACGCCGCGTCGTAGAGATTCGGATCGAGTTCCAAAGCGCGCTTGTACGACGCCACTGCCTGGTCCATATCGCCGTGCATGAATGCCGTTTCTCCTTCGCGAATTGCCGCTTCGGCGGCTTTAATATTCGAGAAGGGGATTTGGGTGATGTCCGGACCGGAAAGAGAGTCGAGGATGATCTTGGTAAGATTGCTGTTGTCGCCGAGCGCTTGTGACTTTTCCAGAATTTCACGCGCGCGTGTGCGCATTTGCTGACGCTTCGCCGGATCTTTTTCGTCAACTGAGTTCGCATAAACAGCAAAACCCAGGCGCGAAAGCACCGCCGGATCATTCGGATAGGCCTGCGCGACTCTCTCGAGCAACGGCAAGGCAGCGACCACATTCTGTGATTCAAAAGTGTCGATAGCGCGTTGACGTTCCGCCGGATCAGGCGTCTGTGCGCCAACCGTCGCGGCAAACAGTGCCATTGTCAGAACGATCGCTGCGCGCCGAATGGATTGAGCGGTATTAAACATGATAGAAACTCCGTGGTGAGTCGGATTCGACAGACGGCGGCAGTCTATGGCCCGTCCTGAATAGTGTCAACGACGCTGCGTTAGACCGATATTACGAGCTGGGAGTTCCACGGTGGCGCACCTCCTTGAAGTAAAAAATCTTCGCACTCAATTCCCAACCCGCGCCGGATTAGTGCGCGCGGTTGACGACGTGAGCTTCCGCATCGACCGGGGCGAGCTGCTGGGCCTCGTCGGTGAAAGCGGCTGCGGCAAATCGATGACGGCGCTTTCGATCATGCGTCTGATTGCGCCGCCGGGAAAGATTGTCGCGGGCGAGATTCGCTTTGAGGGTCGCGATCTGCTGAAGCTTTCAAATCGTGAGATGCGCGACGTTCGTGGAAACGACATCGCGATGATCTTTCAGGATCCAATGACGTCGCTAAATCCGGTCTTCGCGGTGGGCGAACAGATTGCGGAAGCGCTGCGCCTGCATCGGAATCTTTCGCGCAAAGACGCTCGCCAGGCGGCGATTGCCGCAATGCGCGAAGTCTCGATTCCCGACGCTGAATTGCGCGCGGACGATTATCCCCATCAACTTTCAGGCGGCATGCGTCAGCGCGTCATGATCGCGATGGCCCTCGCTTGTGACCCGAAACTCTTAATTGCGGACGAGCCGACGACCGCTTTGGACGTGACGATTCAGGCCCAGATTCTCGAACTGCTGAATCATCTGCGCCAGACACGAGAGTTGGCAGTGTTGCTGATCACGCATGACCTTGGAGTTGTGGCGGAGGTCGCCGATCGCGTCTGCGTGATGTACACGGGCAAAATTGTGGAAGCGTCGCCGGTGGATGAATTGTTTGCGTGCCCAAAGCATCCGTACACGGAAGGGCTGCTGCGTTCCGTGCCGAAGCTGACGATGAAAGACGTCGTGAAATCAGAGCGTCTGCAAACGATCGAAGGCGTCGTGCCGAGCCCTTTGAACGTTCCGCCGTGGTGCCATTTCGAACCGCGTTGCTCGTATCGCATGCCGCGATGCCGGGAAGGAGAAATTCCGCTTTACCCGGCGGGCGAACATGTCACGGTGCGGTGTGTGCTTTACGATCCGGCAACGAAATCGCCAAATCCGCTAACTGATAATGTCGCCAAGCCCAACAACTAACGGCACACTGGTTTCAGTGCAGTCGCTCGTCAAGCACTTTCCCACCGACGAGGGGCCCCTACGCGCAGTTGACAGCGTCACCTTCGACATCTTCCGCGGAGAGACGCTGGGATTGGTCGGCGAGTCGGGCTGTGGAAAGTCAACGGCGGGTCGATGCATCCTCCGTTTGATCGAACCGACGAGCGGCGATGTCACTTTTGAGTCGCGTGACGTAACGGCGATGACGAAGGGTGAGCTGCGAGTGTGGCGTCGTGAAGCGCAAATTATTTTCCAGGACCCCGCGGCATCGTTGAATCCGCGGATGAAAATCGGCGACGCGATCGCCGAGCCGCTGGTCATTCACAAGATCGGAACGAAACAGGAACGGCGCGAACGCGTGGCTTGGTTGCTCGGGAAAGTCGGTCTCGATCGCGATTACATCAATCGTTACAGCCACGAATTTTCAGGCGGGCAGCTTCAGCGCATTGGCGTCGCCCGTGCACTCGCGTTGAATCCGAAACTGATTGTGGCGGACGAGCCGGTCTCGGCCCTTGATGTGTCAGTCCAGGCGCAGGTGGTGAATCTGTTGCAGGATCTCCAGAAGGAGTTTGGGCTGACTTATCTCTTCATCTCCCACGGTCTGGCAGTGGTAGAACATATTTCCACGCGCGTTGCGGTGATGTATCTCGGACGTATCGTCGAAATTGCGACGGCGGCTGATCTTTATGCGAATCCGATGCATCCTTATACAGTCGCCCTGTTGTCCGCGATTCCAGTTCCTGATCCAAAAGAAAAACGCGATCGAATTATCTTGAAAGGCGACGTGCCGACCGCGCGCAACCCGCCTTCGGGCTGTCGTTTCCGCACGCGCTGCCCGATGGCCATTGACGAATGCGCGCAAATTGATCCAGAGTTGCGCGAAATTTCGCCGGGCCATGCGGCAGCATGCATTCGCGTTGATGGTTACGAAAGCGCGCGGCCGATTGAAATCCTGACCACGAGGAGAGCCGAACCGGAAACTTCTCGCGCGCAGACCGCGTAAGAAAACCGACAAAGCAATCATCGGACGGAGGCAGTCTCCCCGTCCTCTCAATTCAGAGGAGAAGAACCATGAGTGACCCTAACCAGCAATGGCAACCGCCCCCGCCGCCACCGGGCGCACCGCCAACAACCCAACTTGAAGGGCCGGAAATGTCCACGCCGGCCACACTGACTGGGATTTTCTTCGAGCCGGGCCGCACGTTCGAAGCACTACGCAGACGCCCACGGTTTTTGGTCGTCGGATTAATCCTATTGGTCCTGACGATTGGCGTCACCGGATTAGTCTTTCAGCGGATCGATATGGGCCAGTACATTCGCGACAAGATGGAGCAGAATCCGCGCAATGCCCAGCAGACTGAAGAACAAAAGGAACTGGGCGTCAAGATTGGAAAGATTATCGGCGCAGTGGGAATTCCCGCGTCGGTCCCGATCACGCTTGCCGCGGGGGCCGCGCTGTATCTGCTCGGTGTAATGGCATTCGGTGGATCGATCAGCTACAAGGGAGCGTTGGCAGTGTGGGCGTATTCGTCGTTACCGCCGGCGGTGCTCGGGACAATCATCGCGATCCTTGTTTTGTTCTTGAAGTCGGCGGATCAGATCGATCCAGAACATTTGCTGGTGACGAACCCGGGTGCATTTATGCCCACCGGGTCGTCGCCGGTCCTGGTCTCGTTGCTCAGCCAGTTCGACATCTTGCGGTTCTATGGATTGTTTCTAGCCGCGATCGGCCTGCGGAAGGTGGCCAAGATTTCGTCTGGCTCAGCCTGGGGAATCGTCCTCGGCTTGTTCCTGATTCGCGCGATTCTGGGAATCGCATCAGCAGCGATCTTTGGCGGGTGACGCGGCAAAGAGCATGGGGCAAAGGGCATAACGCTTTGCTCTTTGCTCTTCGGGCTTTGCAATCTACTCGTATCTCAACGACTCAATCGGATCGAGCTTCGCCGCTTTCCACGCGGGCCACAATCCGAAGACGACGCCAATGCCAACGCTGGCGAAGAACCCAGCGGCGGGCGCCCACAGCGGCACGTAAGAAGGCATAATTAATTTCACCAGCAGCGTCAGCAACCAACCGATTCCCAATCCCACCAGTCCGCCAAATCCGGTCAGCGTCATCGCTTCAATCAGAAACTGAACCAGGATGTCTTTGCGTCGCGCGCCGATGGCCTTCCGCACGCCGATCTCACGCGTGCGTTCAGTGACGGAGACTAGCATGATGTTCATCACGCCGATGCCGCCCACCATCAGACCGACCGACGAAATCACCACCATCGCAATCGCAATTCCGCCGGTAATCGAGTGGAACGTGCTGATTAGCGATTCAGTCGTTTCGATGCCGAAGTTGTCGGGCGCGCCGAACGGCACCTGACGACGGACGCGCAACATGTCCGTCACCTGATCCATCGCTTCCTTCATTAGGCCCGGCCTGGCGACCGCGAGCACGTAAACGTCATCAGAGTTCGGCTTAAGCTTTCGCGCCACGTTGTAGGGCATGTAGATCACGTTGTTCTGATCGTCGCTGCCGCCGCTGAAGAGAAACTGTTCGCGCTTTTGCAGGACGCCGACGACACGAAACTCTTCGGCGCCGATCTTAATCGTGTTCTCGATAGGTGATTGGAAGCGGAAAAAGTCATCAGCCACTTTCGATCCGATCACACACACGTTCTGATTACTGTCATTCTCAGTCTGTGTGAAGAAACGGCCCTCATTGATGACTTGCGTGCCGGCTTTCTCAAAGTCCGGCAGAGTGCCCTGCAACGCCACGTTTGCGGAAGTTTTTCCGCCGCCGCTGACCTGAATCTTTTGGCCGAAGAAGTTGCTGGTGATGTCGAGAAACGGGACCGCGGTATCGACCGTCGGCAGTTTCGAAAGCGCCATCGCGTCGTCGTAAGTCAAAGGCTTTCGCATACGCTCTTCGCGTGAAAGACGCCCGACGTGAATCCCGGGATTGAACTTGCTGATGTACATCGACCTCGTGCCGAATGATTCGACTTCGCGCGTGACCGCCGTGTCCACGCCGGCGATGATCGAGGCAATCAACATCACCGTGATCACGCCGATGATGACGCCGAACACGGTTAGGAACGAGCGCAGTTTGTTGGCGCGCAACGTGCCCAGCGCCAGCCAAAGATTTTCGATAATGTCAGAACGAAAAAGGTTCATCTAAGCTACGCAATAAAACATTGAAAACTGAAAATTAGGAAGTGCAAATTGCAAATTTTCATTTTGCATTTTTCACTTTTCAATTAGGTGTCTGCGCGAAGCGCTTCAATTGGATCCAGCCGTGCCGCTTTCCATGCGGGAAAAAGTCCGGAAAGCGCCCCGGCCGTGCCTGAGACCGCCAGCGCTCCGATGATCGCGGCCACCGAGAGATAAGTCGGGAAAAAAGCTGCAGTAACCAGCTTGCCGATTACCCACGCGAGAAAAATACCCACCGCGCCACCCAGCGTCGCCAATGTGACCGCTTCCAGCAGGAATTGTTTCAGAATGTCTGCCTTGCGTGCGCCGAGCGATTTCCGGATGCCAATTTCCTTGGTGCGTTCGGTGACCGAAACCAGCATGATGTTCATGATTACAATGGCGCCGACGATCAAAGCAATCCCGGGAACCAGCATCGCCACGATAAAGATCGTGCCGAAGATTCGATCACGTAGGCCGGTGATTGCATCCGGAGTCACGATGCCAAAATTGTCCTTTTCGCCCGGTTGCAAGTGTCGGCGTGCACGCATCAGAAACCTTGCTTCCTCGACCGCATCGTTGAAGGTGTCGTCGGATTTGGCAGTGGCCGTGAAATACAGCGAGCGCTGCCGAACCAGCGGACCAAAATCGAGCTGATAAGTCTTGAGCGGTATTACCACAAAATTGTCTTGCGGAATTCCGAAAACCGTACCTTTGACGGCCTCGACGCCGATTACTCGATAAGGCAGGCCGCGCACGTAAATCTCGCCGTTGATTGGATTGCCTGCCGGAAAAAGTTTCGTCGCGATGTCAGCGCCGATATATGCCACGCGCGCTGAACCTTCAGCTTCTACATCACTGAAGAAGCGGCCGAACTCGACATTGCGATTCTCGATGTCCGCGGTGTTGGCGGTGGCGCCACTGACGAAAATGTCTTCGAGCAGTTGATCGCCGCGCTTAACTTCGGTCGGTGTGCCGCGTGCTTTTGCGCCTAGCTTGGCGATCAGCGTCGTCTTCTCCTTCATGTATTCGTAATCGTCGAGCGTCAGTTCCTTGTTGCGACGCTGCGCTGCGGCAATCGTGTCAGTGTCTTTGAAATCTTCGAAAGGGTTGAAGCGCTGAATCGAAAATGATTTCGCGCCAATGCCGGCAATCTTTTCATCGATATAAACGTTGAAGCCTTGAATCAGGGAGACAACTGTAACGAAGGCGGTGACGCCGACAATCATCCCGAGCAGAGTCAATGCCGAGCGCAGTTTGTGCGCCCAAATTGCCGCAATCGCAACCTTCAGAATTTCGAAGAGTTTCACTTGTCTTTATACGAAGGGGAAGGGGAATTGGTTACCACGGCGGCAAAGAGCAAAGGGCCAAGAGCAAAGTGCCAAGCAAATTGAAAATTGAAAACTGAAAATTGCAAAGGGAAGACCTTTGCGCGCGCTCACTTTGCTCTTTGCCCTTAGCCGCCTTCACTCGTACCGCAACGACTCAATCGGATCCAGTCGAGCCGCCTTCCATGCGGGCCATAATCCGAAAATGATCCCGACACTCGCGGAGATGCCTACGCCGACACCGATGGCCCACGCGGGAACGTAAGCCGGCAGCGGTGAATATTTATTGACGAGCAAGCTGAAGACTTCGCCAACCGCGAGACCGACAAAACCGCCTATCGACGTGAGCACCACAGCTTCGATCAGAAACTGACTCAGGATATTCATGCGCGTTGCTCCGACAGCTTTCCGCAAACCGATCTCTTTTGTTCGCTCTGTTACCGACACGAGCATTATATTCATCACGCCGATGCCGCCAATCATCAGCGCCACGCACGAGATTGCCGTCAGCACGAGAAAAGTCGCGCCGGTCAGTTGATTGTAGATATCGAGCAGCGCGTCCTGTGACGAAATGCCGAAGTTGTTCGGCGCACCGGGCGGAACTTGTCGCCGGCGGCGCAGAATGTCCGTCATTTCATCCTGCGCATTCTTCACGTAGGCGCGCGAAATGGGTCGCACGATGATGGCGAAAATGATTTCGGGGAAGTCCATCTCCGGGTAGTACTTGTGAAACGTGGTGATGGGAATGTAAATCGAGTTGTCGCGCGATTGGCCAAGAAACGAACCCAGCGGCTCCATCACTCCGACTACGCGAAACACGCGGCCGGCAATCTTCATTTCTTTGTCCAAAGGATCTTCATTCGGAAAGAGCGCATGCACGACATCGCGACCAATGACGCAAACATTTGATCGCTCTTCGACATCGAGATCGGTGATGTACCGGCCATAGCCTGCATAGCTGGAAAGGACAAATTCATGGGATGGGACCACTCCAAGCAGAATCGGCGTGTCGCTTTGTTTGTCTTTGTAGCTGACGGTCTCAGCGATTTTTCGATAGAAGGGCGCGACTCCGGATATCGAGGAAGATTCATTGCGAATCGCGTCTGCATCTTCGATGGTAAGTTCTTTGCGATGTAGTTCTTCAGTCGAAGGCTGACGCCCAAAGCTCGGATCGAATTTCAGCACCCAGATTGTGTTTGAACCAAGCGACTCGATCTGCTGTGCAAACGCCTTGTTCAGGCCCTGGATAATCGAAACCATGAACATCACGGTCACGACCCCCACACTGACGCCAAGAATCGTCAGCGCCGAGCGCAACTTGTTAGTGCGCACGGTGTCAATCGCCATGTAGGCCGATTCCGCTACGTCGCTAATGTTCATAACATCAGTACTGAGGACTGAGATTTCTTCCTGTGCACGGCGGCACGAAGCCCTCCGACAATCCGGGCTACTTCGCAAGCTGCGTCCATAAGAGCATTGAAGTCAGTCTCCCTCAAATAGTCGGCATCGAACGCGACGAACAATTGCGATC
>DASYPX010000082.1:0-3007 GCA_036006125.1 Pyrinomonadaceae bacterium
CCACGTCCCGGGTCCATCATATCGCCATACTTCTTCACGAACATTTGGGCGGTGCCAATGATGTAAATCGGAATCCCCGAGTTCTGAACGATTTTGCGAACCTGGTCATAGTTGATCTTGCTGAAAGTATCGATGCCCGAAGCGACCAGCAGCACGGCCTTGCGTCGATCGTTCGGCACCGCAACCATACCCGCATACTCCGAAGTGCGCGCTTTCGAATCTTCCAGCACCACTGAGTCACCACGTCCGCCAACGAGCGTTAGTCTCAGCGCGTCGTACATATTCGTTTCGATGAATGCCGGGTGATTGTTCAGAAGCAGTTGAATGACCTGTTGAATGCGCTGCGGATTGTTGGTGAAGTCCGTGATCGGCGTCGGCCGCATGTCATAGGCGATGATGGAAACATAATCCTGCGGCGTAATGAACTGCGATAGAAAGTACGCCGTGGGACGGATGACTTCATAGGTTCCTGGCTCTTGTCCGCCGCTGCCGTAGTAACCGAATACTTCACCCAGTTTGCTGAACTCAACGACCAAGGTAATCGTGATCGGCGCGTCCGGCGTCGAGAAGTTCGTGATGTCGCGCTTCACGCCATCGACATACACTTCGAAATTCTTCTTCGTCAAACCCGTGGTGATTTGGCCCGTCTTCTTGTTGTAGACGACCGCATCGACGTTAACGACGTTCGTGCTTACTTTGACTGTCTCAGTGTCCTTGCCGGCGATGTCGGTTGGCAGCGGTTCTTGCTGTTCCTCTTTTTCTTTTTCGTCGCTCTTTTCCTGTCCGGGCGTGGGACGTTTGTTCTTCTTTTCGTCTGACGCGGGAGGAACGCGGCGCGCTTGCCCGAAAAGCGAAAGCGTTTGTGCGCCGCCGAGGAGCGCGACACACAGGAAGAAAACGGATACTCGGTGCCACAAAGAACGCGTCATCTGGAGTCCTTTCAACGGTCAGGCCGCAGGTTCAGCTTGGTTTGAATCGGAATATAGGTTGCGCGCGCAAACCGGGTCAAGCTGGTTGGGTTATCGGCCGTGGCCTGAACGTCTGATGCTGGGGAATGCAGGTGAGTTTACCAGTATTTCAAGGGTGTAGGGAGTTGAGTGTAGGGTGTAGAAGAATCCAAATCGATGCCGAGGGTATCATTCCCAAAAGCGCAACCACGGTTTGGCGGATTTCGTTGCGGTAGATTCTTCCCGCCACTGACCAGTCTCCGTGCGCACCCATTTCTTGGCAACGCCTTCCAGCGTGGCTTCAGTACCAGGCGCGTGATCTACGAATTCAACCAATGAAGGCGCGAACCAAAACGATTCCTTGCGATCGTCAAAGAACACATTGATGGCATAGTCGGAACTTGCCTCGCCGATAACTTCAACGCCGCTTACCGTCGGCGTGGTCTGACCAAACACTTGACCTGTGAGGCCAGCGAGACCCTTCGATTCGGTTTCCGGGGAAGAACGAATGCGAACATTGTCGCCAAACGACGGAGGCCCTGGTGGGAAGTTAGTTTTCATCGCGTCAACTACTTGTCAGACGTCACCCCAACCCTACGCCGACACCCAATACCCTAACCCCTAATTTCCGCCACCGGCCTCTGCTTCAATCACCACTTCGAACGTGCCTGAGTTGTCGCTCAAGTTTCCTTCGTTAACGCCGAGGAAGAGGACCCCGTCGCGCTGTGCGACAAAGTCGCGGCTGCTGCCGATGAAAATGAACTCATCATTATCGTCCCCAATCACCGCAATCAAGCCACCCGTTGGTTGGGTGCGCATTAGCTTTTCGCGATCCTGAACACTCGGCAGGCCATCCGCGGTCGAAGAACCTTTCGCGCCGAGGTTCACACGGCCGGTTGCGCTAATTCGCAGCCGCTGTCCCCGCCGCACTACGAGTCCGCTATTGGTCCAGCCATTTGTGGAATTGTCCGCGCGCACGCGCACGTTAACGTTGAAGAATTGGGGAGGATTGGGATTCGCCGACGTGTTTGGATTAGACGTCTGAGGTGGCGACGGGTTCGATGGGCGTGTGTTGTTTGGTCGCGTGTTTGCCGGTGGCTGATAAGGAGGTTCGTTTGGTGCCGATGAAGTGTTGTTTGCTTCGTCAGCGGGGGCGCCGTCGAACTCGATCGAATCGACGTCTTCCATATAAACGGTGACGCGGCTCTTGCGCCCGCGTGTGCCGGTGCCGACCAGGATCGTGAACTGCTCGTTTTTGAAGCTGACAATCTGTCCGCGAATGACGCTGCCGTCCTTCAAGCGAATCGTGTCCGCGAGCACAGGCAACGCCGTGCTCAGCGCGACCGCAACGACAATCGGCCATCGAAGCAAAAACTTTTTCATAGCGACCTCCAGAGACGTTCGGTCAGGCCCAAAGCCTGTTTACATCCACTTGTAATTTCGAATAACGGAACAGGCTGCCAGCCGATTCCAGAACTCAGGAGAGAAATCTGTTGCGATTGATGCCGGAAGCTTGCGAAGAGTTGTGCAGAGACGCTACGGCCGCGGAAGAAAATCGGCGAAGACACGAAACAATCAAACCGCATTTTATGCACGCGCAAGTTTACCACAACCTTGCGGCGTCCCGGATCGATCAATGGCCATTGAAAACCATTTGTGGGTGACTCTCGAAACGCTCGCTGAGGCGACCGTCACGGCTCTTCAACGTTCGGCGCTTTCAATTCGCCGGTGAGCAAATCCGGGCGGAGGCGGGCCATGTCTTCAGGAGTGGTGCTCGCGGTGGGGCGCGCTTCTTCGCCGATGGGCTCAGGTCCGGGTGTGACGACGACTTCTTCGATCACTTCGGCGATAGTTTCGCTGCCGCGATGCTCAAGCCAGTGACGATAGGTAACAGTAAGCACGGCGATCACTGGAATCGCGAGAAAAATTCCGGCGACGCCGGCGATCTCCGCGCCCGCGAGGATCGCAAAAATTACCGCGAGTGGGTGCAGGTGGATTCCGGTGCCGATGATGCGCGGGTAAATCACGTAATCCTGTACGATGCGCAACACGCCGAGAAA
>DASYPX010000083.1:0-7752 GCA_036006125.1 Pyrinomonadaceae bacterium
CAGCCGCTGCAATTGCATCAAGGCGCCGCCGAGTTGCAGGTGAGCATTCACGATTGTCGCGTCGCGCGTGACCACATTCTCCAATTCAGCCGCCGCTTCACGGAACCGGCCGGCGCGATTCAGGAGCACACCGAGCTTGAATTCGACGAGGTTGTAGATCTTTTCGTCAATCTTGTGCGCGGCCATTACTGCGCGGTAGACATTTTCCGCGTCGGCAAATTTCTTTTCGCCGTCCAATGCTTCGGCGTACGCGAGATTGACTTCAACGACCGTGTGATACTCGTGGTAGAGCGGATCGAGAACCTCAACCGATTCCTTATATTTGTGTTGACGATTCAGGACGACGCCCAGATTCATGCGCGGATGGAAAAGCCGTTTGCCAATGTCCACTGCGCTCCGCAGCCGTTCCGCCGCCTCGTCCAATCGATCCACTTTCATCAACGTCACGCCGAGATCGTTCAACGCACGCACGTACTGAGGATAATCGGCAACGGCTTCTTCCAAGCTGTTGATTGCCTGCTCCAGGTTTCCTTCCGAGATAAATGTCATGCCGCGCTTGTATGCAGCGCGGGCCGACGAAGGAATGTTAGCCTCGAACTCTGAGACATCGATCACACCGGTCTTCGCCGATTTTGGCGGAACGTAAGGATTCAGAAAGATTGCTATTTCGATGGGATTGCCGGCGTCAAATCGGACGCGCGCAGTGGTTGTCCCGTAAGTCTGACCGTCACTGTCAATCGTGACGGTATAAAAAGACGATACCCCGCGCGGCGTGCGCAGGAGGTATTTCCCTTTTGAGTCGGTGACGACGATGTCTACAAAACCCGTGTCGCTCACTAAGGTCATACGGATATTGCGACTTGGCGTACCACCCCCACCCGGCATGAACAGTTGAATTGAAGAGGGCGGGGATTGGGCTAACGCAGGAGCGGCGCAGAACAGACAAACAGCCAATGCAGCAAGGGCCAGGATTGGACGGGTAATCCGCAGCATATCGGGTCCGTGCACCTCGATCTGATCGTTGCGGTTAATATAGACCTGTGTGCGGCTGAGTTCAATATTATGCGGCAGCCGCCGCTTTCGTTTAGGAGGCCGCGCCGCGCGCTCCGTGCGGGGTCCATGGCGGTAGCGTCTTACGCGCGGGCTTTTCCGTTTTCAAACCCAAGGCCCAGTCGGCTTGCATTAAGGTGTGAATGTCGCGCGTGCCTTCGTAGATGACAGCCGCTTTGCAGTTGCGCAGATAACGCTCGACCGGATAGTCGTTCGAATAGCCATTGGCGCCATGCACCTCGATGGCCATCGACGAGGCCTTCTCGCTGCGCACGGTCGCTTGCCACTTTGCCAGTGAAGTCGCGCGGCCGCTCGGCCGGCCTTCGTTCTTGAGCCAACCGGCGCGCGCCCAAAGCAGATGGGACATCCAGTAATCGGCTTCCATGTCGGCGATCTTCTGTTTGACTAGTTGGTGATTGGCAATCTTTGTCCCGAAGGTTTCCCGTTCCAGGGCGTAAGCGACGGACGCATCGCGCGACGCACGAATCACGCCGGTCGCACCCGCAGCAACGGTGTACCTTCCCTGTTCGAGTGCGAACATGGCGATCTTAAAGCCTTCGCCCTCTTCGCCGATGAGGTTCTCTTTCGGCACGCGTACGTCTTGCAGAGAAAAGTAACCCGTGTTGCCGGCGCGGATGCCGAGCTTCCCGTGAATCGTCCCCGAAGTGAATCCCTTCATGGATCGTTCGACGATGAAGCAGGACATTCCCGAGTGATCGCGTTTCCGCCGTTTCTCTTCGTCGGTCCAACAGAAGAAAAGGAAGTTGTCGGCAAAGTCCGCGAGACTGATCCACATCTTCTCGCCGTTGAGAATGTAGTCATCACCGTCACGACGAGCCGTTGAGCGCGCACCTACCACGTCTGAACCGGCGCCCGGCTCAGTCAAGCCGTAGGTCGCCAGCTTCTCGCCCTTCGCCTGCGGCACTAGATACTTCTGCTTCTGCTCTTCTGTGCCCCACGTCAGCAGCGTGAGCGAGTTCAATCCCGTATGCACCGACATCGCCACGCGCAGAAACGTGTCGACTGCTTCCAATTCTTCACAAACTAGTCCGAGCGAGATGTAATCAAAACCGGCGCCGCCGTATTGTTCAGGGATACACACGCCGAGCAAACCCAGCGCGGCCATCTTCTTGAAGATTTCCGGATGGGCCTCCTGTTTTTCATCCCATTCCTTGATGTAGGGGGCGACCTCTTTCTGCGCGAACTCGCGCACAGTCTGGACTAAGGCCTCGTGGTCTTCAGTAAGTTGCAGTTCGATCATGGCCGCTTACTCTATCAAAATTCGAACAGAAACCCGACCGTCAGGGGGGTGTTAATTGCTGCCGACAGATTCGGTGCCCTTGCACCCTCCCTCACGGTCGGGTTTCGGCTTTTTATCGTAATCTGTGGTTAGCATCTTCTTCGCTTTCACCCGCGCTTCATCCAAAGAAGCAATCCGTCCATCCAACTGCATCTCGTAAACCGCTTTCGTGATTTCGCCGATACGCGGTCCCGGTTGCATTCCCATTTCCAGCAGATGTCGTCCCAGCAGAATCGGTGTGGGCGGGCCATCCTGCAACTCCAGTTCGCGCACTCGCTCGATAAACCAATCCTGCGCTTGAGCCGTGTACCATTTTTCGCGGGGCACATGATCGGCGTTGCGACCGAGTGAATCCGCCTTCGCAACTCGGTACAAAAGATCCAAATCGACCTTCCGCGCGAGTCGCCGAAACGCGCCTACCGAAACTTCGAGCCGCTTCTTGAAGAACTCACCGGGCTTCAAGTGATCACGCACAATCGCAATGACCTGTCCACGCACGTCGTAACCGTCGAGGGTGTGAATGTTCAGTCGATCCAGAAACGATTCAGTCGGAGCGACGCCAGCTTCCTCGTGTTCGCGCGAACGGATCCGACCGTCGACGAACCCTGTGGTGGCAGGCTTGCCGAAATCATGTGCAAGCGCCGCCAGCATCACCGTGACCTGTTTCGCGCAGGGCAGGTCGTCGATCAGTTCACGCGCCTGATCGGCCGTCAGCAGCGTGTGGATCCAAACGTCGCCTTCGGGATGCCACTCGGGTTCCTGCGGCACATCAATCAGCGCCTTCAGTTCGGGAAAAAGCTGATCGAGGACACCAAATTGGCGCAACCAGGTGAGGCCAATCGACGGTCTCTGCGCCCGCAGCAGGAGCTTTTCCATCTCGCCCCAGATTCGCTCCGCCGGCAGATCATCTAAGTCGATCGATCGGCAGAGCTCCGCCGTCGTGGTATCAACGTCGAATTCGAATCGTGCGGCGAATTGCGCGGCGCGAAGCACGCGCAGACTGTCTTCAGCAAAAGTTCCGAGTGACACAGCGCGCAACAGTTTATTTTGGATGTCTTCGACGCCCTGAAATGGATCGAGTATCTCTTGCGTGATGGGATCCTGCAGAATGGCATTGATGGTGAAGTCGCGACGGCGCGCCGCTTCTTCGATCGACATAGCCGGATCGCCTTCAATGAAGAACGCGCGATGACCACGACCGGTTTTGCGTTCGCGTCGCGGAATTGAAACATCCAGATGCGCGTCGAGCTTGTAAACTGTAAACGCTTCGCCGACCACATTGACTGACCCGAACTGGTCGAGAATTTCACGCAGACGCGCAGGCTCGATTCCGTAGACTTCCAGATCCCAGTCCTTCGGCTGACGGTGCATCAAATCGTCGCGCACACAGCCGCCCACGAGCAGCGCACGACCTCCCTGTTCGCGCATGGTCATAGCGAGACGAATGATTCGATCTGGGATCGCCGGCATGGTGACTCAATGTCACGACTCGGAGCGGCAATGTCAAGAATGAAAGGCTAATGCGAGCGCGCGAGCGTTCCGTCGACCGGCGCGACACTCGTCACGCGATCGCCGGTCACTTCTTCCGGCGGATGGCCGGCGGCTGATTCGAGAGCAAGGATTAACTGCCGGGCCTGACTGCGTAAGCGAGGCAGACGCCAGCGGAAGACAAGTGCGCCTAGCGCGCAAACTGCGCCACCGGCGGCCACCGTCCGGGGCGCACCCCAACGGCCGGCCAAACTTCCAGCGAGCAAGGCGCCGATGGGGGCCATGCCCATAAACATCATTGAGTAGACCGCCATCACGCGACCGCGCAGTCCATCAGGCACCATCATCTGCAGCAACGTATTGGATGATGCCATCTCAACCATCATAGAAAATCCAACGGGCACCAGCAGCAACACCGACACTACAAACCAGCGAGAGAAAGCAAACGCGATCAGTGCAATTCCAAATCCAGCCGAAGAATACGCGACCCACGTTCCCAAACCGCGCCAACCGCGCCGCACCGCCAGACTGAACGCGCCGAGAAAGGCGCCGAAACCCGACGCGCCCATCAGAATGCCGAGACCGCTCGAGCCGCGGTGCAGAATCTGATCAGCAAAGACCGGCATCAGCACGGCGTACGGCATGCCGGTGAGACTCACGAGTCCGAGCAAGAGCATGAGCGCGCGCACGGGCGGCGAGCCGGTGACGAATTGAAAGCCTTCGAGAATGTCCGCAATCGCAGATGCCTTTCGCGTTGCCGGCGGCACTCGCGGGATCTGCATCATCAGTAATCCGGAAATGACGGCAACGTAGCTGATTCCGTTGAGAAAAAAGCACCAGCCTTCACCGATCGAAGCGACCAGAATTCCTGCGATCGCCGGTCCCACGATCCGCGCGCCGTTCACCATCGACGAATTCAAGGCGATCGCGTTTGTGAGGTCTTCCTTTCCGACCATCTCAACGACGAACGCCTGCCGCGTGGGAATGTCGAATGCGTTTATGATGCCGAGCAATGCCGCCAATAGAAATACGTGAATGACTTGAATCCGATGTGTGAGCGTCAGCGCCGCGAGCACGAAGGCGAGAATCAGGGCGGCCGTTTGCGTCGCGACGAGGATGCGGTGGCGATTGCGTCGATCAGCAACGGCGCCGCCGACGGGCGCCAACAGAAATACAGGAATCTGACTGCAAAACCCGACAACTCCCAGCAGTATCGCCGAGCCGGTCAACCGATAGACCAGCCACGACTGCGCCACCGACTGCATCCATGTGCCGGTGAGTGAAATCAGTTGACCGCCGAAGAAGAGCTGGAAATTTCGGTGTCGCAACGAGCGCCAGATAGGTGACGGCGCTTTCCGCTCTGATGGCGACACTACAGACGAGTCCGCAGCCGTGCTTGACTCAACATTCATAAGCACTAGCTTTTAACGTTTGGATTGCCAGGGGAACGAAGGAACTATAGCACAAGCAACGACCACCTATTCGTCGTCGTTATCAACGATGACCTGGAGTCCCTGCGTCGAAGGAATGCAACTGATGATTTGAACACGCTCGATCTTTGTTCGGTCACTTCCGGCAGCATGCCAAATCTTCACCCAGAACGTGCGCGTCTCGCCGTGAACTGCAAAGCTCGAGCCGTCATTCATCACCGCCACCGGTTCAGCAATCGTGCCCGCGCGCAGACAGTGCAAAAGTTCGGGAATGAACGGCTTGAATTTTTCGAACTGCACGATGATCGCGTTGTCCGAAACCTCGGCGGGCGGTAATTCGATTGGGTCCTCCGCCTCCAACAGCAGGCGGCTTTCCGTCTGATGGTCGCGCTTTTTTTGAATGGGCATGATCAGCGAAGCGTTGGATGGAGATACCGCTTTTCGTCTTCTTCAATTTCCGCTTGCGACTTCGGCCGCAGGCTAATTATCCCGGCGCCTTCACGCTCGTACTTCTCTTCTTCTTCAATGTCGCGGCCGTACGATTTGCGCCAAGCCAGAAGACGCTTATTTAAAAGCGTCAGCGGTATCATTAGTAACAGCACAAACACCAGAAGTATGAAAAAGACTGCAAGTCCGAGCGGGATTCGTACGCCGACAAATCTAAGCCCGAACAATATTGCCAGTGCCAAAATTGAACCGATGACGGCCAGGGTCTTCTTTCGCATGAGAGTAAGCTCCTTCGTGTGGGCATTCTAGTTCGCTGCCGCACAACGCCGCAAATAGATATAATCCGCGACCAGCGATGACTGGCAATCTGTTCGCAGAGATCTTTAAGGCTGAGCGTGACACGAAGGCAGCGGTGTTGTTCGAGCAACGCGATATTACTTACCGCGAGTTGCGTGACCTCACGATTGCAACCGCTGAAAGGCTGAACGCTCTCAACATCCGGGCGGGCGATCGAGTCGCTATTCTGCTCAATGACTCGCCGGAATTCATCGCTTCATTTGTCGCGCTTATTTCAGTCGGCGCGATCGCCGTGCCGATCAACATGGCGCTGCGCAAAAGCGAGCAATTGACGATTTTGAAAGATTGCGGCGCAACCGTCGCGATCATTGAAACACAGGCGGCAGCCTACTTATCGACCGAATTGCCTGAAGGCGAGGGGTTAAAGAACCTGCTCGTAGTCGATCGTGGCGCTGATTACGGGAAGCTCGCATTACCGTCCGGAGTGAGCGCGCAACCATTCGATTTAGCCGAGGCGCGATCATTTGGAGAGGAATTTCCGCGCCGCAGCACGGCGGACGCGGACGCTTTTATTCTTTACACGTCCGGCAGCACCGGCGAACCGAAAGGTGCGGTGCACAGCCAGTCGGACATCTTCTACACAAACGAGACTTACTGTCGTGAAGTGCTGGGGCTGCGGGAAGACGATCGTTTGTTTTCTTCTTCCCGTCTACCGTTCGCCTACGGTCTCGGAAACGCATTGACTTTTCCGCTGCTAAACGGCTGCACATCTGTGCTGTGCCGCGAAAAACCAGGTCCTGACGTGGTCGCAAGAGTTTTTCGCGAACACCGTCCCACGATCTTTTTTGGCGTGCCGGTCGTGTATCGCATGCTACTCGAGCATCATCGAAATGTTTCGCCGCTCGACACATCGGGTCTGCGTTTTTGCGTGTCAGCGGGCGAAGCGTTGCCCGCGCAGCTGGGTGAAGACTGGCAGAAAGCTTTTGGCGTCGAAGTGCTGGACGGGATCGGTTCGACTGAGATGCTGCACATGTGGATGTCTAATCACAGAGGTGATGTGCGTTACGGTAGTAGCGGCAAACTACTGAATGGTTACGAAGCGAAATTAGTTGATCACGAAGGCGCTCCGGTTCCCGATGGCACCGAAGGCAATCTTTGGATTCGCGGAGGCAGCGCGGCAAGTCGATACTGGCAGCGGCCAGAGACCTCAGCGCAGACGTTCGTCGACGGCTGGGTACGCACAGGCGATCTTTATCGTTGCGACGAGCAAGGTTTCTGGTGGCACATGGGTCGCAGCGACGATTGCTTCAAACCGACGGGTCAATGGGTTTCACCCGTCGAAGTCGAAGGGGTGCTGGTGAAGTGCGCCAAGATTCGTGCTGCCGCGGTGGTTGAGGGATTCGACAAAGATGGTTTGTCGTCGGTCTGTGCGTTCGCGGTACGCGCGAATGATAGAGAGAGTGAAGACGTCATCGAACAATCTTTGCGAGCGCTCTGCGAGACATCACTGCCGCGTTTCAAGCAACCGCGTCGCTACATATTCGTTTCGGAACTGCCGTACACTGCGACCGGGAAGGTTCAGCGATACAAACTTCGAGAGAAACTTAGAGCAGAAACCCGACGGTCAGGGAGGGTGCAGTATCCTTAGTTTAGGTCGGGTTTGCGCATGAGCATCATTATGGAAAAGAGCATCCAGGAAACCTACGCGCCGAACATGGCTTGCTTCGGTTGTGGGCCCGC
>DASYPX010000084.1:0-3481 GCA_036006125.1 Pyrinomonadaceae bacterium
CTTTGAAATATTTCAACCCCTCCGCGGTGGAGTATGTTCAGCAAACGATCCGTGTCGTAGTGATCTTGCAACCTGGGGATTGTGAATCCTGCGACCTCACCCGGTTTACGCGGCCGCACCCCTTCCTTCTCAATTTCATAAAACCTCTGCAACCAGTGCTGGCGATTCTGCGCGGCGTGCTTCAGAAGCAGAAATGCCACTGTCGTCATTTGATTTGTGATGTCACGCAAATGCCACTCACCGCCCCGCCAGATGGGACCGAAGTTGGCCGACTCTTTCTGCGGATCGTAACCCTCACGCGACTGGAGTTGGTCGAACTTAACCGTGATCGGCGTAGCCAGCCGGCACGATGCACTTTCCTGCAAGATGCGCACGCCGCCGTGATAATGCGAGTACGCGCGTGAAGGCGACCAGGCATCGTAAGTCGAATCGGTGGTGATGCCCTTGAAACCGGAGGCGCGCATTTCTTGCGCCAAATAATTTCCAAGTTCGGTGTAACCTTCGACGATCTGTTTGGGCACGTTGGGCTCGACCGGTTGCATGTACGGCGGCAAAAACAGGCGCGAGCCCATCGCTCCCTGCTGGTGAATGTCGTGCACGATCTGC
Organism: Pyrinomonadaceae bacterium; assembly: GCA_036006125.1. GTDB lineage: Bacteria > Acidobacteriota > Blastocatellia > Pyrinomonadales > Pyrinomonadaceae > UBA11740. The sequence continues at coordinate 607 of DASYPX010000084.1, forward strand.
GGATGCCAGACGTTGAGAATCTTGTCGACAACCAGTTGGGTCTCAACCTGCGTAAACGCATACCAGTCGCGATTGTCGTCGTGGCCGGTGTACTTGTGATAAAGCTCCGGCGGGTCGGTGCCTTCGTAAGGCGTGCCAAGAGTCTTCTGGTACCAGTTGTTGACGATGTCCACACCGTCGGGATTGGTGGAAGGCACGAGCAGAATGATCGTGTTCTTAAGAATTTCCTGAATCTCGGGTTCGTTCGATGAAGCCAGCCGATAGGCGATCAGCATACTCGAGAGATACGAGCCGACTTCGGTTGAATGAATCCCGCAGGTGATGGCGACGACGGTTTTGCCGTTGCTGATTAATCCTTCAGCCGTCACCTCGGCACGGGCGCCGCGCCCAAGTGTGCGAGGGTCGGCGAGCCTTCGCTGAATGTCCTTGTACAGGTCGAGTCGGGCAAGATTCTCCGGCGCGCTAATCGTCGCATAGACAAAGGGCGCGCCCATGGTTGATTTCCCGATCTGTTCGAACTTCACGCGATCCGATGACGCGGCGAGTTTTTGAAAGTACTCCACCACTTTTGCCCAACTCGCCAGCTTGCGATCGTCGCCGGGCGTGAAGCCGATAACATCCTTCGGCGCCGGGATGACTTTGGATTGGGCGTCGACGCGGTACAGAAGTGAGTCGGACTGAACCGGGACGAAGAGGAACAGCAGGGCAAGCGCAAGCGACAATCGTTTATGCATGACGGTCCTCAGGGCAAGAAGTCAGCACCATTCACGTGAGCGAATGGGATAATACTCTCAACTTGGGTTGGTGTCAGAACCGCGAGCGGACTCAACTGAGATTAAATTGCAGTTAGGAAGAGCCGCTTGCGGCCGCTTGATCAGACGGCGGGGGCAAGCCCCTCTTCCTGACTGCGTTTAAGTTCAGTTGAATGCTGATCCGGTCGCTACCGCTCGCGTTTCTGACACGCTCTTCTGAGAAAATCAAATCCCATGGATTCGCAGCCGAAATTCATCGTTGAGTGCGACGATGTCGGGTAAGCGGCCGGAAAATGCGCGCGCCCGGTGTAGCAGCATTGGCACTCCGCCGATCGGCAGCGTCAATCCGTAGGCAGGGTTGGCAAAGATCGAAGCGATTTGCGGATTCAGTCGCTGTTGCACGCCGAATTTGATGGCGCGCGCCCCAGACGAGGCGAAGCCGGCGCTGCGGCGCGCGTTCACGAACTCAATTCCGCGATCGAAAATATGTATGCGGGTTTTGATCTCGCGCAGCGCCAGGTCACGGTGAATCAGCGCATTCGCGACCGCCTCGCAAACAGCACCACGTTGATAATTCGCGCGCGCCGCAACGGCAGTTTGGTTGTCGACAGTGCGCGGCACGCCCGGCCGCGTATCCCAAAGGTCAACATAGCGCGTGAGAAACTTCAACGCCGCTTCGTAAACCGTGGCAAGGATTCCGCTGAGTTCGACACGCTCGATGACAGGTGATTGACTTGTGTCGCCGCTGAAACGCGTTAACACAACACCGTAATTCGACAGCAAACGAGCGATGCTCTCATCGCGGCCAAACAGCAACAGCCCGGCAAATGTCGGCACAAGTCCGCGCGCGCTATTAGTCGCCAACAATAGATATCGCTCAAGGATTTCTGCCGTCGGATAACCCTTTACTGTCTTTTCGTCGAATGCGCCACCGGCAAAGCCGCGCATGAAGCTCCACAAGTGCGCTTCATCGATATCATCGATGGTCGCTCGGAGCGCCGGCAGGTTCTCGAATTCAAAAGGCCGCGTATCATCGAGCAAAGCGGACAGTTCATCGTCCGTGGCTTCGCGTTTCTCTGCACCGATACGCACAAAGAACTTCCCATCGCGACTGCGATACGGCCGCTGCTTGCCCTGCACGTCGAGGGCGACGATGCGCCGCCCGTTATCGAACGCGAGCCGATCAATGAAAGGCATCAGCGGCGGCACAATCTCTTCGCGACAGATGCGCACCAATTCATCCTGCACTTCTTCAGGATGATCCACTCCTTCAACGCGCAGTTGATCGTTGACACCGAACACGATAACGCCGCCCCCCGTGTTCGCCAGCGCGACGATGCCCTGGGCGATGCGCTCGGAATTCGAAAGCTTAACTTTGAGTTCGAGGTAAGTATCTTCGCCGCCGCGCACCATGCGCATCAGCTCAGTGCGGGAAGTCTGCGGCGCACGGCTGGAATAGAGGTATTCCTGGAAAGAGCGTTCAGTGGCCGGCTCATGCCGTTGGTTGCTGCGGAATCTTCTGCGAGCCATTTCTGTACTGACGGGGCCGCGGTGCCCGCCCGGACGCGTCGTCGCGCCGCTGGAATTCGAAATCAGAACTTCACGGGGTAACGTTGCCAGTGTAGCATAGCGCGACTAGGGAGCGCGGACGCCCTCGTCCGCATCCGCGGAAGTGACTCAACTGCGGGCGAGGGCGCCCGCGTTCCCAGCATTGGTCTTCAAATGTTTTCGCATCGCAACCACGCTACTAAAGCTTACGTCGGAATCGGCTCGAATCTTGGCGATCGTGCTGGGAATCTGCTGCTGGCTGTGCGCGGTATGACGCACGCGGCAATGACGGTAACTTGCCTGTCCTCAATTTATGAAACCGAGCCGGTGAGTGAAGTTGCGCAGCCGCCCTTTCTGAACATGGTGGCTGAAATCGGAAATCATTTGCCCACGCCAGAGCAAATGATGGCGCGCCTGCTGCGCATTGAGTTTGCCCTGGGCCGCATTCGAGACGTTAAGGACGGGCCGCGGACAATCGATCTCGATCTGCTGTTTTACGGTGACATGGAAAGCGACACAGAGTTCCTGCGCCTCCCGCATCCGCGCCTGCACGAGCGGCGATTTGTGCTTGAGCC
>DASYPX010000085.1:0-4579 GCA_036006125.1 Pyrinomonadaceae bacterium
TATGAACGAAAAAATTCGAATTCGCCTCAAGGCTTATGACCACCGCGTGCTCGATCAGTCGACCACGGAAATCGTCGAGACTGCAAAGCGCACCGGCGCTCGTGTTGCTGGTCCAATTCCTTTACCGACGGTAAAGAACAAGTGGACCGTGCTGCGTTCGCCGCACGTCGACAAGAAATCGCGGGAGCAGTTTGAGATTCGCACGCACAAGCGGCTGATGGACATTCTCGACCCGACGCCGCAAACGGTTGATGCGTTGATGAAGCTGGACTTGCCGGCCGGTGTGGATGTGGAAATCAAAGCCTTCGGAAGGCAGTAGAGATAGGTCCTATAAGGCCTATAGGACGTATACGACCTATTTGCAGGATTGAACGACAATGATTAACGGGATCATCGGAAGAAAAATCGGCATGACGCAGATCTTTGCGGCGGACGGCACGGTGACGCCAGTGACGGTAATCAAAGCTGGCCCATGTGTCGTCGTGCAAAAGAAATCTGCAGCCGGTCCTGACGGATACGATGCGGTGCAGCTCGGTTTGGTGGATGAGAAGCCGCCGAAGCTGAAGAACGTTAGCAAGCCGATGCGCGGACACTTCGAGAAAACCGGCGGCGGCATTCCCCCGACGCGGATCCTCAAGGAGTTCCGTCTGTACGAAGGCGGCGATGGCATGAACGTCGGCGACAAGGTGCTGGTCGATCAGTTTGCTGACGGCGAGATGGTTGACGTGATCGGGCGTTCAAAGGGTCGCGGTTTTGCCGGCACTGTGAAGCGTCATCACTTCAATCGTGGACCAGAGTCGCACGGTTCAATGAACGTGCGCGCGCCCGGTTCGATCGGCGCTTCGGCTTATCCCTCGCGAGTTATCAAGGGAAACAGGTCGTCGGGTCACATGGGCGATGTGCGGATCACCACCAAGGGCCTGACGGTGGCGCGTGTTGATGCTGAGAACAATATTTTGATGATTCGCGGCGCGGTGCCCGGAGCGAATGGAACGGTAGTCGTTGTTCGCAAGGCGACGAAGAACACGAAGTAGGAGTTGGTATGCCGACAGTCAAGGTGCGCAACGTAAAAAATGAAGAGGTTGGCGAGGTCGAGCTGTCTGACGCTGTTTTTGGCGCGCCTCTAAATGAAGGATTGATTCACGCGGCCGTGCGAAATTTCATGGCCAACGCGCGACAGGGCACTTCCGCGACGAAGACACGCGGCGATGTGTCGGGAGCCGGCCGAAAGCTCTGGAAGCAGAAGGGCACTGGCCGCGCTCGTATCGCGTCGCTGCGCTCACCGCTCTGGAAAGGCGGCGGCAACGTGCATGGACCACAGCCACGCGACTGGTCCTACAACATGCCGAAGAAGATGCGCCAGGGTGCGTTGCGCTCAGCATTGTCGGAGCGCGTGCGTGAAGGAAATGTCTTTGTGGTCGATGGTTGGGATCTCGACAAACCGAAGACCAAAGATTTTTCGCAGTCGTTGACGAATCTCGGACTCGGCGGCAAGACGCTGATCGTGGATTCACTCGATAACGAGAACCTGCTGTTGTCGGTGCGTAACCTGCGTCACGCGAAAGTGGTCAACAGTTTTGGTTTGAATATCTACGACTTGCTCTATCACGACACGCTCGTGCTCTCGCGCGATGCCGCGACAGAGCTTGAGCAGTTGCTCGGCAATAGCGGCGGCGGCGCGGCGGAAGGATCTACTGAGCCGGAAGATGCCGAAGCAGCACCCGCGAAGAAAAAAAGAACACGCAAGACTGAGCAGGAGGCGGCATGAGAACAGTTTGGGACATCATCAAGTCGCCCGTAATTACTGAAAAAGCGCTGGCTGCCAAAGAAGAAACACAGGATACGCAGCAGTTGCTGACCTTCCGTGTCGATCGACACGCGACCAAGCCTGAGATCAAGTCGGCGGTCGAGACTATCTTCCAGGTGAAGGTGGACCACGTGCGCACGATCAACTTCATGGGGAAGATGGCGCGCCGCGGCCGGTTTGTAGGTCGCAAGCCTTCCTGGAAGAAGGCGTACGTAACTCTGAAGCAAGGCGAGAAGCCGGTCGATTACGGCGAAGCAATTTAGTGGACTAACACAAGATGGGCATAAAGAAACTTACACCCACATCGGCGGCGCGACGTTATCAAACGTATCTGACGCGTGACGAGTTGACGGTCGGGGCGATTCCCGAAAAGTCTCTGCTCGAGCCTAAGAAGCGGATTTCAGGTCGCAACAACGACGGCCGTATCACGGTGCGTCGACGTGGCGGCGGTCACAAGCGCTTTTATCGCATCGTCGATTTCAAGCGCGACAAAGACGGCGTGCCCGGACGCGTAACTCAGATCGAGTACGATCCGAATCGTTCCGCGCACATTGCTCTGATCACTTACCTGGATGGCGAGAAGCGTTACATCATCGCGCCGACCGGTCTGGAAGTTGGCAAGACGATCATGAGCGGTGCCGAAGCCGACATTCTGCCGGGCAACACCTTGCCGCTGATCAATATTCCGCTCGGTACGCAGATTCACAACATTGAACTGCGACCCGGCAAAGGCGGTCAGATGGCACGCTCGGCGGGCACCTTCGCACAGCTCGTTGCGAAGGAAGGCGATTACGCCCAATTGCGTATGCCGTCCGGCGAAGTGCGACGAGTTCCCCTCGTTTGCAAAGCGACGGTGGGCCAGGTCGGAAACATCGAGCACGAGAACGTATCGCTCGGTAAGGCCGGCAGATCGCGTTGGATGGGATTGCGGCCCAAGGTTCGTGGTGTGGCGATGAATCCGGTGGACCACCCGCACGGTGGTGGTGAAGGTAAGACTTCGGGCGGACGAAATCCCGTGACGCCGTGGGGCCAACCGACACGCGGTTACAAGACGCGCAGCAACAAGCGAACGCAGAAGATGATCCTGAAGGATCGGAGAACTAAGTAATGGCTCGTTCAGTTAAAAAGGGACCGTTCATCGACAAAGGCATCACGAAGGCGGTTGAGAAAGCCCGCAGTGGCGGACAGCGTCCGCCGGTGATCAAGACCTGGTCGCGGCGTTCGACAATCACCCCGGACATGGTCGGCCTGACGTTCGGCGTTCACAACGGCAAACGTCACCTGCCGATCTACGTGACGGAGAACATGGTGGGCCACAAGCTCGGCGAGTTTGCGCCGACGCGTACGTTCAAGGGCCACTCGGGTACCAAGGTCGAGAAGGCCAGTAAGGTGGCTTCAGCTCCGCCGGCCAAGTAACAGGGATCTGACGGATTTTCTAACCGGATTTACGCGGATAAGGAACAGAGATGGAAGCAACAGCGAGTGCTAAGTATTTACGAGGGTCGGCGCAGAAGGCCCGCCTCGTCGTGGATATGATTCGCGGCAAAGACGTCAACCAGGCGCTGGCTATCTTACGATTTTCGAAGAAGCGGGCCGCCGCCAAGATCGAGAAGTGCATGCGTTCGGCAATCGCGAATGCGAACGAAGCAGCCGAGAAAGCAAACGTCTCGATCGATCCCGATGATCTGTGGGTGCGAACGGCGTTTGTCGACGTTGGACCAACCAAGAATATGCGTCGCGTCAGACCGGCGCCGCAGGGTCGTGCCTATCGAGAGCAGCGACACTTCTGTCACGTGACGATTTCGCTCAGCAACGACGAGCGTCCGCCGAAAAAGGGAGCGAAGCCTCAGGATACTGCCGAAACGAAGCCCGCGAAGCTGGCTGAGAGTAAGAAGCGGAAACGCGGTGGCGCCGCTGCAGCTCCGCGCGCCAAGCGAGCAGCGAAAAAGGAAGAGCCGGAGGCCACCGAAAAGCCTGCGACTAAGAAGGCCTCAAAGAAGAAGGCCCAACGCAAAGAAGGCACTGAAGAAGAGTAGAAAGACTGGAGAAGATTGTGGGTCAAAAAGTTCATCCATACGGTTTTCGACTCGGCTACAACAAAGACTGGCATTCGCATTGGTTTGCGAAGAAGCAGTTCGGCGAGTTTCTGCTTGAAGATCTGAAGTTGAAGAAGGATCTGAAGCGACGCTTCGCCGGCGCTGGTGTGTCGCACGTCGATATCGAACGAGCCGCTAATCGCCTCAAGATCATCATCTACACGTCGCGACCCGGAATCATCATCGGTCGTAAGGGCGCCGAGATCGATAAGCTCAAGAGTGATCTTTCGTCGAAGACTGGCCGCGAAGTCCTCGTGTCGATTCAGGAGATCCACAAGCCTGAGCTCAACGCGCAACTGCAGGCGGAGAAGATTGCGGCACAGCTCGAGAAGCGCATTGCCTTTCGCCGTGCGATGAGAAAGGCCGTTGAAGAGTCGCTCAGGTTTGGCGCACAGGGAATCAAGGTCAAGGTGAGTGGTCGTTTGAACGGCGCTGAAATCGCGCGCAGTGAGTGGCATCTGCAGGGACAGCTTCCGCTGCACACGCTCCGTGCGGATATCGATTACGGTCTCGCCGAAGCGCAAACGACTTTCGGACAGATCGGTGTGAAGGTTTGGATCTATCGCGGCGAGATCCTCGATCCAAAGGCTGCGATGGCGCGTGGTACAGGTTCGGATCCGATCAACGAGACGCGAACCGGCGAGCGTGAGCGTCGCCCGCGCACACGACGCGAACG
>DASYPX010000086.1:0-25176 GCA_036006125.1 Pyrinomonadaceae bacterium
GCGGTCTTTACCATTCTGATCGCCGCTCCGGGCACGAGTCCCATTTCCATCAGACGCAGGTTGTGAGCGTCGTCAGATTCAACCGCCACCACCCGAGCCAAACCGTTTTTCGGCACCATGTCGAGGGTCATTTGGCTTCTCTCTTCCTTTCGTTCGAGCGAAATTGAAACTGGCTTTCAATTTCGGCGCACTCAGGTGAGCAATTCTCAGACCGTCTTTTCTGGGCTGTGAACAGCCGATTTCGCAGCGACGAAGCTCACTGAGTGGGAATTTGTCCGCATCCGCCTTCGAGGATTTCCGCAATGAAAGCCGACCACTGGACTGCGGAATTCTCCACACGCGTTCTTTCATTGAGAAAACCGCATCGCGACAAAAGGCATATCGGTTGCTTCGACACCGATTGGGACACCCAAGCTCGAGCGAAGAGCAGCGGCTTGCTGCTCAAAGACGCAGAGTCAGAGAGGACTGGAGGTACGATGCCATGACCAAAGACGACCGCGACTTACTCGACCTTCTTAAAGATGAACTGGCTTTCATCAACCAGGGCGGATATGGCCGTTCGGTTCGCACGCCATGGCTGCCAAAGTCTGCCTTTCAGGACTCTCTGACCTGTATCAATTATGGCTATCCCTATCGCGCGCATCCGTGCAACGAATGTCACTTGCTGGATTTTGTCGCGCCCGAGCATCAGGCGGAAGAAGTTCCGTGCCACTTCATCCCTTTGAATGCGAGTGGAGAGACAATCGAGAAATTGGAGCTGGAAAACGAACAAGCACGGATCGAAATGCTGCTGAGGAAGTGGCTGCAAACGAGGATTGGGGAACTCGAAGCGCAGAAGGCCTCCACTACTGAGCACATCGGGCATTGAAGTTGGCAGTTGATGAGTTAGACCGCGATTCGGCGTTCCCCTGTACGATCGAGTCGCGAGTCGAAGCCGAACCGTGACGGCGCACTCATCAGCACGCTGCCAAAAACAAGGAAGGCTGACCGCAATCATCGAATCCACAGGTCAGCGCGACATGTATCCCCTACCTGTCGAACCTTCCTTGTCGCGCCGCAGGCGGTTAGGCGAGGAACCGCCTGCGGCAAATTTTTTTCGCGACGAGCGTGTCAGAAGGCCGCGGCAAGTAAGGCAATTGAATCGGGCGCGGTTTGAGAGCGCGGGCTTCCTGACACTGAGACCTGAAAGGAGATCGTTGTGATGAAATCAAGGCAGCAAATCACCGCTCTAGGTTTCCGCTGGCTCGCGCGACTCACGAGCCTGGTGAGCATTGGCATGCTGGCTCTTTTCTTATTTGGCGAGCCGTTTCCCATCGGACGGATCACCGCACGGGAATGGATTGGCTTAGCTTTTTTCCCGGCCGGCGTCGCGATTGGAATGATCATCGCCTGGTGGAAAGATGGCCTCGGCGCCGGCATTTCAATCGTCAGTTTACTGGCCTTCTACACGATTTTCGGATGGCTGCTGGGCAGCCACGTCACAGGTCCATGGTTCATCGTCTTCGTTTCGCCGGCGTTTCTTTTTCTCATCTCCTGGCTCCTTTCCCGAAGTAATCCGAGGGAGGTAACAGCGTAATCATGACCAATCGCATGGTCACCATCGATGGTAACGAAGCCGCCGCACACGTAGCGTTCAGGACCAACGAAGTCATCGCGATCTATCCGATCACCCCTTCGTCACCAATGGGTGAGTGGGCGGATGAATGGGCGGCGAAGGATCAGAAAAACATTTGGGGCATGACGCCGCTCGTGCGCGAGCTGCAGTCCGAAGGCGGGGCGGCCGGCACGGTGCACGGTTCGTTGCAGACAGGCGCGCTGACAACAACGTTCACCGCGAGCCAGGGCCTGCTGTTGATGATACCCAATATGTTCAAGATCGCCGGCGAGCAGACCAGCACTGTGTTTCACATCGCCGCGCGATCCGTCGCCACGCATGCGCTCTCGATCTTTGGTGACCACAGCGACGTAATGGCCACACGCTCGACCGGTTGGGGAATGCTGTTCGCGAATTCGATCCAGGAAGTGATGGACTTCGCATTGATTTCTCAGGCAGCAACGCTCGAATCGAGGGTTCCTTTCCTTCACGTGTTCGACGGTTTCCGCACCTCACACGAAGTGATGAAGATCGAAGAACTTTCGGACGAACAGATTCGCTCGATGATTGACGAGCAGCTAGTCCAGGCGCACCGTCAGCGCGCGCTGACTCCCGATCACCCGGTGATGCGGGGCACTGCGCAGAATCCCGATGTCTTCTTCCAATCGCGCGAGCGCGCGAATTCGTTCTACACCGCAACGCCGCAAATCGTCGAAAAGCTGATGAACAAATTCGCGGAGCTGGTGGGACGCGAATACCGACTGTTCGACTACGTTGGCGCGCCCGACGCGGAACGCGTGATCGTCATAATGGGTTCCGGTTGTGAAACCGCGGAAGAAACCGTCAACGCTTTGATTGCGAAGGGTGAAAAGGTTGGCTTGCTGAAGGTGCGACTGTATCGACCGTTCTCAGTGCCGCACTTCGTTGCCGCTCTACCGGCAACGGTTAAGACAATCGCAGTGCTCGACCGAACAAAAGAACCGGGAGCGGCCGGTGAACCTTTGTATCAGGATGTGATCACGGCGTTGCACGAAGCGAACAAGCAACCGATGCCGCGCGTCATTGGTGGCCGTTACGGCCTCGGTTCAAAAGAATTCACGCCGGCGATGGTCAAGAGCGTCTTCGAGGAAATGTCGAGGGATGATCCGAAGAATCACTTTAGCGTCGGCATCACGGACGACGTAACCTTCAATAGTCTGCCGTTTGATCCGAACTTTACGACTGAAGCCAACAACCAGGTGCGCGCGCTGTTCTGGGGACTTGGCGCAGACGGCACGGTCAGCGCCAACAAGAATTCGATCAAGATCATCGGCGAAGAAACGCCGAATTACGCGCAGGGCTATTTCGTCTATGACTCGAAGAAGTCCGGCGCGATGACTGTCTCGCACCTGCGTTTTGGCGCCGAACCAATCAAGAGCACCTACCTGATTCAACGCGCCAACTTCATCGCCGTCCATCAATTCAATTTCCTCGAACGCTATCAGATCATCGATGCGGCTGAAGACGGCGCGACCCTGCTGCTCAACAGTCCGTTCGAAGCAACCGAAGTTTGGGACCAGCTGCCCCGGCCGGTTCAGGAACAGATCATCGCGAAGAAAATCAAAGTCTATTCAATCAACGCCTATCAGGTGGCGAAGGAAAATCAGCTCGGCAATCGCACAAACACGATCATGCAGACCTGTTTCTTCGCGATTAGCGGCGTGCTGCCGCGCGATGAAGCGATTGCAAGGATCAAGGAGTCCATTCGCAAAACGTACGGCAAACGCGGCGAGCCGGTGGTGCGGCAAAACTTCGCCGCGGTGGATTCCGCGCTCGAGCACCTGCACGAGGTTGCGGTGCCTGAATTCCCCTCCTCCGTTGGGAGAGGGGTTAGGGGTGAGGGAGCGGAGCTTACCGCTACTACGCCTTTACCCAACCCTCTCCCAAAGGGAGAGGGCCAAATGCCTGATTTCGTTCGCGACGTCACAATGGAAATCCTACGCGGTCGTGGCGACAACCTTCCCGTCAGTGCCTTCCCTGTTGACGGCACCTACCCAGTCGCCACCGCACAATGGGAAAAGCGCAACATTGCCCAGGAAGTTCCGGTGTGGGAACCCGATATCTGCATCGAGTGCGGCAAGTGCATGCTGGTTTGTCCGCACTCAACCATTCGCGCGAAAGTTGTGAAGCAGGAAGATCTCGCCAACGCGCCGGCTGGCTTCAAGACGATGCCGGCTAAATGGCGTGAGCTTCCCGATTATCGCTACACAATTCAGGTCGCGGTTGAAGACTGCACCGGCTGTCAGCTTTGCGTTGAAGTTTGCCCTGCGAAAGATAAGAGCAACGTGTCGCGCAAGGCGCTCAACATGGCGCCGCAGCTTCCGCTGCGCGACAACGAACGCGTCAATTGGGATTATTTCCTGACGCTGCCCGAAGTAAATCGCAACAACGGTCTCACATTCCGCTCAGTCAAAGACGTGCAATTACTACAACCGCTGTTCGAATTTTCGGGCGCATGTTCCGGCTGCGGAGAGACGCCTTACATCAAGCTTCTGACCCAACTGTTTGGCGATCGCGCGATCATCGCGAACGCCACCGGATGCTCAAGCATCTACGGCGGCAATCTGCCGACAACGCCTTACACGACAAATTCACAAGGCCGCGGCCCCGCGTGGAGCAACTCGCTGTTTGAAGACAACGCCGAATTCGGTTTGGGTATGCGTCTGTCATTCGATCACCAACAGGCGTACGCGAAACAGTTAGTCGAGAAATATCGCGGAATGATTGGCGACGAACTCGCCAACGATTTGCTGAACGGAAATCAGGAAACGCAGGAAGGTGTCGACGCAAAGCGTCAACTGATCGAACAGTTGAAGTCCAAACTGGACGGTCGCGGCGAGACGGACGCCCGCGACCTGCTCGGTGTGGCCGATGCGCTAGTTAAGAAGAGTGTCTGGATCGTCGGGGGCGACGGTTGGGCTTATGACATTGGCTATGGTGGATTGGATCACGTGCTGGCGAGTGGCCAGGACGTGAACATTCTCGTGCTCGACACCGAGGTCTATTCCAACACCGGTGGCCAGGCTTCGAAGGCGACGCCGCTCGGCGCGGTCGCGAAGTTTGCTGCCGGCGGCAAGTCGACGATCAAGAAAGATCTGGGCATGACCGCGATGCGTTACGGGAACGTCTACATTGCGCAAATAGCGATGGGCGCTAACGACACGCACACGGTGAAGGCGTTTCTTGAGGCCGAGGCGCATCCGGGGCCGTCGCTCATCATCGCCTACAGCCAGTGCATCGCGCACGGGATCGACATGGCGAAGGGCATGCACCAGCAAAAGCTCGCGGTTGAATCCGGTTACTGGCCGCTTTATCGCTACAACCCCGCGCTGGAAAATGAAGGCAAGAACCCATTCCAACTCGATTCGCACGATCCAAAGATCCGTCTTGAGGACTATATCTACACAGAAGGTCGTTATCGGATGCTTCAGCGCAGCGATCCGGAAGCGGCGAAGACTCTGTTAGCGCAGGCACAAGCGTCAGTTAATCACCGCTGGAAGCAGTACAAGCATTTAGCGGAAAGCAAAGCGTAATTGTTTCCAGACAAAGGAAGCCGCGTCATGCGAAAGATCGAGATTCGATATTGCCCCGTTTGACCGGCAAAGAAATTTATTGCCGCCCGGGTGGCGCGCCAACTGAGTAGGGAAAATGATGTTGACGTCAAAGTGGTCAGCGGTGGCCTTCTGGAATTGAGTGTCTACATCGACGATCAGCAGGCGATTAAAACGAATCCACTTTGGTATCCGCTGCCAGGGAAAGTGGCGCAGAAAGCGCGTGAATTGCTGAACAGCAACCATTGACCGAGCCTGAAGACAGGAATACGAACATGAGTCTAGCGACAAAATACCTCGGTTTGGATTTGAAGAACCCGATTGTGGCCTCATCCTCTCCGCTTTCACATTCGCTTGATGGCATTCGCCGGTTGGAAGACGCGGGCGCAAGCGCTGTCGTCATGTATTCGCTCTTTGAAGAGCAGATCACTTTCGACAGCCTCTATGTAGATCACTATCTGCGCAGCAACACCAACAGTCATGCCGAGGCGCTCAGCTACTTTCCCGAGATGGATCGCTACAACGTCTGGCCGGAAGAGTACGTTGACCTGATTCGTCGCGCGAAAGAATCGTGCGATATACCGATCATTGGCAGCTTAAACGGCGTTTCGATCGGCGGCTGGACCAACTACGCCGGATTGATCGAAGACGCCGGCGCCAACGCGCTGGAACTGAACATCTACTATGTTCCGACGAGCCTCGAAATCTCCGGCCGCGAAGTCGAAGACATGTACGTTGACATGCTGCGACAGGTAAAACGCGCTGCGACGATTCCCGTTGCGATAAAACTGAGTCCGTTCTTCAGCTCAGTCGCGAGCATGTCGAAGCGGCTGGTCGATCACGGCGCCGACGGATTGGTGCTCTTTAATCGCTTCTATCAACCGGATTTGGACATCGAGCGGCTCGAGGTAACGCCGCGCCTGATTCTTAGCAATCCAAACGAGCTGCGTTTGCCGTTGCGTTGGGTGGCGATTCTGTATGGGCGGCTCGCAACCGATTTTGCGATCACCACGGGCATACACTCGGCCCAGGACGTGCTCAAGGCGCTGATGGCCGGCGCGAAAGTCACAATGATGGCTTCCGAGTTACTGCAAAACGGAGTGGAACGCATTAATGAAATTCTTGAGACGCTGGTTGGATGGATGGCGGAACACGAGTACGAATCCGTGAAGCAGATGATCGGCAGCATGAGCCAGCAACATTGCGCCGAGCCCGCCGCGTTCGAGCGCGCCAATTACATGAAAGTGCTCGACAGTTACATTCTCACAACCTGATCGCGGCCTGAGGAATTCTCCGCAAGGCCAAGTTAATCTTCGCAGTTAAGAATTCAAATTCGTGCGTGAAACTGCGCGTTCCGCAGGGCACGAGCCTTGCTCCAACCGTTTCTTTGGATTCGTTTGCTCATATCTGAGGGAGAAGGAAATGGTGACAATTAGTTCGACCACAAAAGTTCGGGACGTGGCGCTGGAGCTGCCCCAGTCAACCCGCCTATTCGAGAAATTCAAGATTGATTACTGCTGCGGCGGCGACCAGCCGCTGGCCGCGGCCTGCGCGTCCGCCGGGGTTGACGTGCAAAACATGATTGAGCTGATCCAGGAGATCAAGCAAACGCCAGCCGCGGGTAATGGAACGCCGGATTTGCAGAAAGCCACCGCAACCGAGCTGATCGTTCACATCCTCGACAAACATCACGTCTTCACGAAAGACGAGATGGCGCGGCTCGAACCACTGGCAGATAAGGTTGTCGCGGCGCATGGCGAAAATCATTCTGAGCTGCTCGCACTGCGCGATCTGATGCGACAACTTTTCGAAGATCTCCGGCCGCACATGTTCAAAGAGGAGCAGATCCTGTTTCCGTTCATCATCACCCTGGAAAAGGCACGCCAGGAGAACCGACGTGCACCGTTGCCGCCATTCGCCACCGTCCAAAATCCCATTCGTATGATGTTGGTGGAGCACGACACGGCCGGTGATCTTTTGCGGGAAATGCGCAAGCTGAGTTCCGATTACACGCTGCCGGCGGATGCTTGCATCAGCTTCAAGACTTTTTACAAAGCGCTTGAGGCTTTCGAGCAGGACCTGCATCAGCACATTCATCTTGAAAACAATCTCCTGTTTCCGAAAGCAGTCGAATTGGAGGCCATACTCGGATGAAGAGTTTTAGCGATTTGCTCGACCTTCACCAGCAACTTGACGATTTGTTCCTGGAACATCAGCGCGCATTGATGCGGCTCGATCTCACTCGCGCCGCATCTTTGCTCGATCAATACGAAACTCAATTGCTGGCGCATATTCGCGATGAAGAGGATTTGATGATTCCGCTGTACCAGCAACGCGCCGCGGCGCCAATCGGCGCCGCCGCTGAAATATTTCTCGGCGAGCACGAGAAGCTTCGACACTTCCTCGGTCTCTTCAAACAGGAGATCGCAAAAATCAAGCAGAACGATGACATCGAGCGCGGCGTGCTATTTTTGATTGACTCGCAACACCTCTTCAAACGGCTTCTGGTGCACCACGATACGCGCGAGCGCAAAATGCTTTATCCGCTTCTTGACGACGTGACAACAGAATCGGAGCGCCGGCAATTGTTTCAACGGCTTGAGCTGCAACCGACGATAAAAGCGCACGCGGCAACCGCCCGTTAGATCGATGTGCTTGGCCGACATACGGAGGCAGGCTAGAATGACAGCCACCCTAAAATCAGTTAGTCGAATTATTCCGTTGCCATGACTGTTGGCGCTGCGCGGCACAAGGTCTCCACCGAGTCCAAACGCCGCCCCCTGTGGCTGGGCGTGGCGGCTTCGTTTGTCCTGACGATCCTTGTCATCGTCGGCTCGCGCAACCTCGAACATTACGATTCGGCGCTTTTCGGATACACGATCGCGAGCATCGTCGCTTTTGGTGCGATCATCTTCCGCTACGCGATTTGGTTGCAGCGACCGGCCACCCGCGTCTATTGGAAACGTGGCTGGAAACTCTATCTGCAACGCGGCGAGCTTGTTCGCAACACTGCGACGGCCGCTAAGACGTTTGCTACAAACCTGATCGAACAGCGATTCATCTTTCGGCGCGGCTTCTGGCGTTGGGCGATGCACTTCCTAATTATGTGGGGCTGCATCGTTTCAGCTCTGATCACATTTCCACTCGTCTTTGGCTGGGTGCACTTCAAGTTGGAAGGCGACCTCGGATACCGCACTTACGTGTTCGGATTTCCGTTGAATGCGATGAACGGCCGCAGCATCATCGCGTGGATCACGTTTCATGCACTCGATTTCACGGCGCTAATGGTGATCGCCGGCTGCGCGATTGCGATTCATCGTCGCTTGCGCGATCGCGGGGCGATTGCGCTACAGCAGTTCACGCTTGATTTCGTGCCTCACTTGTTGCTGATCGCCATTTGCGTCACTGGCCTGATGCTGACCGCGTCCAGTCTTTGGCTGCACGGTTACATGTATCACTTCATCGCGCTGACCCATCAGGCGACGGTGATCATGACACTGTTCTATCTGCCGTTCGGCAAACTGTTCCATGTCGTGCAGCGACCGGCTTCGGTTGGCGTTGAACTGTATCAGCAGCGGGCGCGAGAAATGCCGCAAGCGACTTGCTCTCGCTGCGGATCCGAATTTGTCGCGCAACTTTGGCTCGATGATTTGAAAATGGTTGTCGACAAACTTGGTTTTGATTATTCGATGAGCGACGGAAAGACGCTGCAAGACTACTGCCCGCGTTGTAAGCGAATCATGCGTGGGCTGACGTACGCGAATTTGCCTGCCGCGCACGAAAACGTTTTCAAAGGATCGAGAGGTCAAGTCGAATGAGTCGCGTCGAGCATCTCGATCAAATCATTGCCGATTACGGCCCGCATCTTCATGACGCGCCTTATGACGGCTGGCGTTCCGATCGCGTTATCGACAAAGTCGTGCCGACGCATTGCCCGTACTGCGCGGTGCAATGCGGCATGAACCTGCTCGTCGAGAACGATCACGTCGTCGGCGTCGAACCCCGTTACGACTTTCCGGTGAACGAAGGCAAGTTGTGTCCAAAAGGCGTCACGGCTTACTTGCAAGTTCACCATCCCGATCGCTTGTTGCATCCGCTCATCAAGCACAACGGAAAATTTGTACGCGCCAGTTGGGATGAAGCGCTCGATCTCGTCGTCGCTAAATTCAAAGGACTACAAGCGAATCATGGAAAGGATTCGATCGGGGTGTACTCCGGATCGTCTTTGACGACTGAGAAAACATATCTAATGGGCAAGTTCGCGCGCGCGGGCCTGGGCACACGCTATGTCGATTACAACGGCCGCCTGTGCATGGTTTCGGCCGCCGCCGGAAACAACAAGGCGTTCGGTATCGATCGCGCCGCGAATCCCTGGAGCGATATTCCGCTTGCGGAAGTGCTTTTGATTGCCGGCTCAAATTGCGCCGAGACATTTCCGGTTCTCAATAAATTTCTTTGGCAGCAGCGCGACAACGGCGGTCGTTGGATCATCATCGATCCGCGCGAGACGCCCACAGCGCGTCAGGGCGATCTGCACCTGCAGCTGAAACCGGGAACCGACGTCGCGCTCACGAACGGAATGCTGCACGTTTTGATTCAGGAGAACTTAATCGATCAGGCGTTCATCGACGCGCGTACGAATGATTGGGAAGCGACGCGTGAACTCGCGATGCGCTACTCGCCTGATGTTGCTTCACAGATCAGTGGCGTGCCGGCAGAGAAAATCGTAGACGCCGCACGCATCTATGGGCGAGCGAAAACCGGCATGATCATGCACGCGCGAGGGATCGAACATCACACGAACGGTGTCAGCAACGTGCTGTCTTACATCAATCTCGTGCTGGCAACCGGAAAGATTGGCGCGCCCGGACGTGGCTACGGAACGATCACGGGACAAGGCAACGGCCAGGGGGGCCGCGAGCACGGCCAGAAGGCAGATCAACTTCCGGGTCAGCGCTCGATAACGAATCCCGAACATCGCAAGCACGTGTGCGATGTTTGGGGGTTGCCGGAAGACGAACTGCCGCAGGCCGGTGTCTCAGTTGTCGAGATGTTTCAGAAAATGCGCGAAGGCGAAATTCGCGGACTGCTCTCGATTTGCAACAACGTGATGGTGAGCTTGCCTGATATTAACGAGGTGCGGCGTTCGCTTGAAGGCCTGGACTTCTATGTCTGCATCGACTTTTTCATGTCCGAAGGCGCGCGCTATGCCGACGTGGTGCTGCCCGGATCGGCGTGGAGCGAAGACGAAGGCGTGACATGCAACAGCGAAGGGCGTGTCGTCAAAATTAACAAGGCGAACGAACCACCGGGTGAAGCGCGCCAGGATTGGTGGATTGTGCAGGAGATCGCCCGCCGGCTGGGCCGCGGGAAATACTTCACCTTCAATTCGCCGCGCGACATGTTTGAAGAACTGCGCGTCGCGTCACGCGGCGGAAACGCTGATTACTACGGGATAACCTGGGAGAAGATCGAATCGAACAATGGCATCTTCTGGCCGTGCCCAACCGAAGATCATCCCGGAACACCGCGTCTGTTCGAAGATCGTTTCTATCATCCCGACGGAAAAGCGAAGTTCCACGCGATCGAATACACAGGACCGAAAGAAGTTCCTGACGATGAGTTTCCGCTAATCCTCACGAGTGGCCGCGTCGTCTATCAGTATCTTTCGGGTAATCAAACGCGACGTATTGGATTCCTGGTGGAGCAATGCCCCGAGCCATATGTCGAAGTTCATCCGGAAACAGCAATGAAACTCAAGATTAATGACGGCGAGCGCGTGCGCATCGTTTCGCGTCGTGGTGAAGGCGTCTTTCCGGTGCTGGTTGTCCGCACGATTCGACCCGATACGATTTTCATTCCTTATCACTGGGGAGAGCAGTTGGCAGTAAATCAACTGACGAATCCTGAACTCGATCCGACTTCGAAGATCCCGGAGTTCAAAGCTTGCGCAGCACGAATTGAGAAGATTCATACGCGTCAGTTGCCGATTCTGGGCAAACAGCGCAAGGGTGCATCACTTAGCGAGACGAGGAGAGGTTAGTTGGCAGAAGTTCGATCGTAAGGTCCGGGGGAAAGGTGAAGACAGTGAAAATTGAAGAGTGCAAATTGAAAATTGAAGATTTGCTTTGCGGTGATCGGCATTTCAAGACGCGGGGAGTTTGCGATTTGAACTTTTTCAATTGCAATTTGCACTTTTCAATTTTCAATTTTCAATTTGCAATGTTTTTAAGGCACCTGAGTTTCTAAAACAGTCCTATGGAAGAGACGATGTTCATCGATCCGCAGCGCTGTATCGGCTGCCGCGCGTGTGTGGCCGCCTGCCGCGAGTGTGCGACGCACAAGGGCTACCCGATGATCTTCGTCGACTACATCGATCGCGCCGAAACGACGGCAACGATGCCAACCGTCTGCATGCACTGCAAAGAACCGACATGCGCCCTTGTTTGTCCGGCTGATGCAATCAAAGTTTCAGAAGAAGGCGTAGTGATGTCGGCGCTGAAACCGCGCTGTCTCGACTGTCGCAACTGCGTCAACGCCTGTCCGTTTGGCGTGCCGAAATACAACACGCAGATGCATCTGCAAATGAAATGCGACATGTGCTACGACCGTTCCTCCGAAGGGTTGAAGCCAATGTGTGCGAGTGTTTGCCCGACCGGAGCGATTTCATTCGGCAATTATGAACAGATTGTGCCGCTGCGACGGACGAAACCGGTCAATGTACACGTCTTTGGAAATCAGAAAGTTGAAACGAAGGTTTATCTGATGCTGCCGACTGACGCGGACGAAGTTAAGCTCGATGGCTGCGGCGTGTTCGAAGGCATGCTGACGCGCGCCGAGGAAACGACTGAATCGTGGATCGACACACAAGTAGAACAGTCGGATAAGAGTAATGAGTTTTGAGGCGGACGCGCGTGTCAGTACCGGGAGCGGTAGCGACCGGATTAAGAGACAAACTGATGGAGAAACGTTTTGATCCGGTCGCTACCGCTCCCGGTACTGACACATGACGATCATGAAATCGCTCGATAAAACAATCAACCAGGTTCTCTCGGATGAGCGCGACGTGCGTGCGGCGACTGAGCCTTACCAGAAAGAGTTCCCCTACGAGCGAGGCGAAGAAGCGCAAGTGGCGCGACGAGAATTCTGCAATTTTCTCGGCGTCACGTCCGCCGCGCTGTTCGTCGGGGCGGCTGGCTTCGCCGGGAAGTCCGCCCTGGACGCACGCGAACAGCCATCTTTCACCGGATCGCGCATTGATGGCGCTGAAACTTTGTCGCCAAACGCGGCGTTGAATTTTCATTACCCAACGGAACGCGACTCGGCGATTTTGATCCGCGGGGCCGACGGTCAGTATCACGCTTACGGGCAGCAATGCACGCACTTGTCCTGCCCCGTGTATTACGCGCGTGATCGGCAGCGACTTGAGTGTCCCTGTCATGAAGGCGCATTCGATACGGCCACGGGCAATGTTCTGTATGGCCCACCGCCGCGGCCTCTGGATATGATTGAACTCGACGTGCGCGACGGCCAGGTCTGGGCGATCGGAAGAAAACCACGTTGAGATTGGCAGCGCCCCCGCATTTCAAATGAGCACGAATGTGAACACAGTTGGAACAGATGAGAAATCACCTCGGCGAACACTGCGCGGGCAGGCAGCGGTGTGGCAAGCGCGTCTGCTCATGCTGGTGATGATCAATATCGCTCAACTTTGGATCTTGGCAGCCACGATTGACGCAGCGTTGGCGCGTCACTATTCGAGCTTGCTGCCGCTGGTCATCGCGTCGGGGATCTGTTTTCTGATTACCCTGTCAATCATTCGGTGGTGGCGACCGACGTCGAAACGGTTTACCAGCACCGGGTATGTGCGAGACAGTGCGCGACGCTAGCGAAAATGAAGGCGGCTTAAGTCCGTGGCCTGAAATGCATCGAATCATTACCAGCTTCGAACGCGACGATGAGAATCATTGGCGGGCGATTCTCGATTGCGGTCATCGCCAGCATGTGCGACACGATCCGCCGCTTTCGACGCGCGAGTGGGTGCTGACTGAAGCCGGGCGCGCCTCGCGTCTTGGCTTCGCGCTCGACTGCAAACGCTGCGACGACGAACATCCTGACATTACTCACCCTGAATGACCGCCCAGGAAAACCCAACCCATCCGCTGCTTCGTGCGGCCGCCGATCTATTCCCCGGCTATTTCGCGCTGGTGATGGCCACCGGAATCATCTCGATCGCCGCAGAGCTGCTCGGCATGCGAACGGTGGCAATCGCGCTGCTTGTCATAAACGTCGCCGCGTACGTCTTCCTGTGGGTTCTGTTGCTAATGCGGACACTGATCTTCTTTGCGCGGATCAAGGCCGATATTGCCGATCATGTCCGCGGACCTGGTTTTTTTACAGTCGTCGCGGGCACCTGCGTGCTGGGCAGCGAGCTAATCATCGTCCTTGGCGATTATCGAATTGCCTTAATGCTGTGGATTGTTGGACTGCTGCTATGGCTGGTGATCATGTACGCGTTTTTCACGTCGATAACTGTGCGTGAGAATAAACCATCAATTGAAGCGGGATTAAATGGCGCGTGGTTGCTCGCGGTCGTTTCAACGCAATCAATTTCGGTGTTGGGAATACTGCTCGTGGCGCGTTACACCGGTTATCGCGAGTCTTTGCTTTTCTTCACGCTCTGCATGTTTCTGATTGGGTGCATGCTTTACGTGTTGCTGATCACGCTGATTTTCTACCGCTTCACTTTTGTGAACATCACTACGACGTCCTTAACTCCGCCCTACTGGATCAACATGGGCGCGGTTGCAATCACGACTTTGGCTGGGGCGCGCTTGATCATTGCGGCTCCTTCCTGGAGTTTTCTTACTGACGTGATGCCGTTTCTTAAGGGCTTTACACTTTTCTTCTGGTCGGTCGGTACCTGGTGGATTCCGTTGCTATTCATCCTCGGGTTTTGGCGTCACGTGAAAAAGCGTTTTCCGCTTCGGTATGACCCGCAATATTGGGGAATGGTTTTTCCGCTCGGCATGTACACGGTTTGTACATTCCAATTTTCCCGAGCCATCAACTTCCCGCCACTTATGATAATCCCACGCATCTTTATCTATCTCGCGCTCGCGGCGTGGCTGCTCGCTTTCGCGGGAATGGTTTATTCCCTGCTTTCAAAAAGAGCTACTAGTCGCTAACACCGAAACTTCGGTTCTCAAGGATTTTCTCTGCGAGCCTTTCCGCATCATGCGAAAGTTTCCGCATCCTTGTGATCATCGCGCGCGGGAATTAACTGGCTTTTCCGAGCCAGTAGCGTCGGCATGGTGGTTGCTCGTCGCTAACGATTGGCCACGTAAGGGCCTCGCACAGTGAATCCGATGGTCGCTAATGAACGAACTCTAGTCGTCAAGGGATCGCGCGCACAGGGCGTGCGATTGAAGACGATAGCCCTGCCCGCCGAACATGGCGGGTGGGGCTTGTTATTTGAGCCGATCGCGCTTGGATTGCTGCTCGCGCCTTCAGTTGCCGGATTTTATCTCGCGTTGAGCGCCGTCGGATTCTTTCTCGCGCGGCACCCGTTGACGCTCGTGGTAATGAATCGAAGACAATCGTCACCGCGAACTGCTCTGGCGCGACGATTCGCAACGTTGTATCTGGTCATCGGCGCCGCTTCGTTCATCGCCGCGTTGGCTTTTGCTCAACACTCATTTGTGTTGCCCTTACTGGTGGCGGCGCCGTTTGCGATTTTGCAAGTCGCGCATGACTGGACCGGTCGTCGCCGCGTGCTGTTGTCCGAATTGGCGGGGGTGATCGCGATTTCTTCACTCGCGACAGCAGTCGCACTGGCGGCTGGCTGGTCCCAAAGTGCCGGTTTCGCACTCTGGGCGGTCATGGTCGCTCGCTCCGTTCCTGCCGTTCTTTATGTGCGTGCTTGTTTGCGGCGTCTGCGATTATCAACAGTGTCGCCAGGGCCGATGGTCGTGGCGCACGTGGTGGCGATCGGGATGGCGATCGCTCTCGCTAGTGCTGATGTGATATCGGGATGGGTCGCAATTGCGATGGTCTTGCTCCTCGTGCGTGCCATGATTGGGTTTGCCAGGGCGAAGACTCTCACCGCGAAACAGTTAGGATTTAGTGAGATTGCTTTTGGCGCAATGACGGTCATCATAGTTGCCGGGAGTAAATACTTTTGAACCGAGCTATGAGAAGCAAACCCTCGACAATGACCAACACCGGGAGTAAACTGCTGGCGTGAATTTGGCCCCTAAAATGGCAAAAGCACTCGCGATCGCGCTGATGTTTTGGTGCGCAGGAGCGGGCTGTATGGCGGTCAGCTATGCCCACGGCGTGATGCGCGACATGGACACAGCCGCAGATGCCGTCGCAAACGCGATGTCGCACATGTCCGGGTCGATGGACGCGCACGCTTGCTGCAAAGCAAAGCGAAGAGGCGCAAAACGATCCGCCTCAGCGACGCAATCAAATCCGAGCGAATTCACAGAATTTGCGGTCCCGCCGGCGCAGAGCAACGCGATGAGCTGTTGCCCGCTCACGAGCGGCTCGATCGTCGTCGCATCGCGGTCGCAATCAAACGACGAGGCGTCGGCGCAGTCGCCCACAGATTCTTCCGCTTTCAAGCTGATAATTTCCAACCAAAAGCCTGTCGCGGTTCCGCTGCGACTACCTAATCGAGCCGATTCCTATCTGCTTGATTGTGCTTTCCTAATCTAGAAGTCTGCCCAAAATCAGTCGTCGTCCCGAGTTCGCGGGAAGTCACGCATCAGTGTATTCGCTGATGCCGGCAATAATTTTTCTTACAGGAGAAATAAAGATGAGGACTTTAAGACGATGCGTCCCGGCATTTGCGCTGGGGCTGACACTTGCGCTGGCCGGCGCCACGTTCGCGCAGAACGCGAACCAGGTCGGAAGTGACAAGAAAGCATCATGTTGCATGTCCGGAGGCTGTTGCGGTGATTCATGCGAGATGACTAAGCATGACGGCATGAAAAATCACGCGACATCGTCGGAGAAAGAGTCGTGCTGCTGCGGCGGCGATTCATGTCAGATGACCAAGCATGACGCGATGAAGAATCATGCGACGTCGTCCGACAAGGAAAGTTGCTGCTGCTGTGGCGACTCGTGTCAGATGATGAAGAAAGATGGCATGAAGAACCACGCCACATCATCGGACAAGCACGAATGCTGCTGTGGTGATTCGTGCGAGATGAAGGACGGCGCCGCCAAAACAAATGGCGCGACCGCTAATTCATCTTCGGACAAGCACGAATGCTGCTGCTGTGGCGATTCATGCAACATGAAAGACAAGAAGAGCGGCACTTAATCCGCTTCTCTTTTTTCACCGGGCGCGATGCTAATTTGAGGTCGCGCCCGTTATTGAAATCAACAACTGCGATCGCAGGAGGCTTCAGTCGCCCAGGTTACAACGGCCAAGCTACAAATATTGACGTCGAATATGGATTTTCAATAGAGTGATGATGACGATGAAGTATCGACTCGCATCCTTGTTCCTTCTGCTCGTGCTGGTTGGCGGAGCGTTCGCCGGAGTGCCGCTCAGTTTTGGCGAGAGCAATTGCAGCATGGGCGCCATGGACATGGAGTGCTGCAAGGCGATGCTGTTGCTGCAAAGCCGAGCGAAGTTCACCCAGGAAGAAGAGTTGTTGTGCGTGCTCAAGTGCGCGCAAAACGGAACGACGTTGCCATCGAGCGTTACACGCGTGACTCTGCCGACGCAGACGATTCAGCCGTTGCATTCGGCTTTGACGAAACCTCTTTCCATTCCGCTTTTGGTTTCAAGAGCTGCTGCGCAAACGCATAGTCCGCCCGGTTCGCCACCCACGTATCTCCGCAATCTCACCCTTCTAATCTGATTCCAAAAAGGCGCTAGTGTGTCTTTTGTAGGTTTGAGAAACCCTGCAGAGGTTGGACTATTCGCGTGCTTTCGCGCGCGCAATATTCTTTGGAGGATCAGATGAAGAAGTCTTTAGTTACCCTACTTTTGGTTGTGACTCTTGTGGCCGTCGCCGCCTGCACAAAATCCACCACGACTGTATCCACAGGTAAGCCTATCGCGACTATCACTGTCAACAACCTGACGGCAACACTCTCCAACGGCACGGGACAATTGAAGCAAGGCCAACAAGACGTGATGTTGGCCTTTACGGATTCGACAGGTAAGCCCGTCGATGTGGGTGCGGTTTCGCTGAACTTTCACATGCCGGCCATGGGCGGCATGGCGGCGATGAATGATGCCGTCACGTTAACCACCACCGGCACGCAGGGCGTTTACAGCGGGAAAGTAAACGTTTCGATGGCCGGCGAGTGGCAGGGACAACTGGCTTACGAAGGGCCTGCCGGAAGCGGTAAGGCGACGTTCAGCGTGACCGCGCGATGATTCACAGACTGATCGAATTCAGTATGCGCAATCGCGGTCTGGTAATCGCGATCTATCTCGGCCTGGCCGCTTGGGGTTATTGGGCCTTGCTGCGCACGCCGATCGATGCGATTCCCGATCTCTCTGAGAATCAGGTGATCGTCTTCACCGATTGGACGGGGCGTTCACCTCAGGAAGTCGAAGACCAGGTCACTTATCCGCTGGTGACGAACCTGCAAGGTTTACCGGGTGTGCGCGTCGTGCGCGCGAGTTCGGCGTTCGGCTTCTCGATGATCAACATCATCTTCGAAGACAACGTTGATCTCTACTGGGCGCGCACGCGGGTGCTGGAACGTTTGAACCTGGTCACTGCGCAACTCCCACAAGGCGTTATTCCCACGCTTGGGCCGGACGCGACCGGCGTAGGGCAGATCTTCTGGTACACGCTGGAGAGCGACCAGATGAACCTGCGCGATCTGCGCTCGCTACAGGATTGGTTTGTTCGTTATCAGTTGAATTCCGTGCCCGGCGTGGCTGAAGTCGCGAGCGTCGGCGGCTACGTGCAGCAGTACCAAGTCGACGTCGATCCAAACAAGCTGCGTTCGTATGGATTGCCGCTATCGATGGTCGTCGAAGCCGTTGAGCGATCAAATCGAAATGTCGGCGGTAACGTGGTTGAGCAGGCGGGTCAGTGGTCCGTGGTTCGTGGTATTGGATTGATTGAATCGCCCGCCGATGTCGAAAACATCGTGCTGACGGGACAGAACGGCATTCCGATCTACGTCAAGAACGTCGCGGACGTGAAGCTTGGGAATGCTTTTCGTCAGGGCGCGCTCGACAAGAACGGCAAGGAAGCCGTCGGCGGTGTGGTGATTGCGCGCTATGGCGTGAACACGCTGGAAGTAATCGATGCGATCAAGCAGAAGATAGCGGCAATTCAGAGCGGACTCCCGAAAGGTGTGCAGGTTGTCCCTTTTTACGACCGCACGCAACTTATTCAACGGGCGACGCACACCTTGAAGCGGGCGCTGATTGAAGAACTGCTTCTCGTCACGCTGGCCCATATCATCTTTCTCGCGCACTTCCGCTCGATCCTCATCGTCACAATTCCACTACCGTTGGCGGTCTTGCTCGCTTTCCTTTTCATGTACTACATGGGAATCAGCTCGAACCTGATGTCACTGTCGGGTATTGCCATAGCGATCGGTGTGTTGGTCGACGCGGGAATTGTAGTAACTGAAAACGCCTTTCGCTTTATTGAGAAGCGGAAGGTTGATTCGAAGGATCGACCGCTGGTTTGGCGAACGGTTTTGGAATCGACGCGGCTGGTTGGTCGGCCGATCTTCTTCTCGATGGCCATCATCATCCTCGCGTTCATTCCGGTCTTCTCGCTGACTGGTGAAGAAGGAAAGCTGTTTCATCCGCTGGCATTCACCAAAACCTTTGCGATGGTCGGCGCGACGATCATCGCGGTGACGTTGGTGCCCGTGCTTTGCACCCTGCTGCTGCGCGGCAAGTTTCATGCGGAGCAAGAAAACCCAGTCATGAGGGTGCTGCACTTCATCTATCGCCCGATTCTTCGCTTTGCGCTGAATCATCGTTTGACCACTGTTGCCCTGGCAATTCTGTTATTTGCAGGCGCGATTTTGGTCGCAACGGGAATCGGCAAGGAGTTCATGCCGCCGCTGAACGAAGGCGATTTAATGTTTATGCCGGTTACTGATCCGGCGATCTCAATCGATGAGGCGCTGAAGATCACTGCTCGCCAGGATGAAATTCTCAAGAGCGTTCCCGAAGTCGAATGGGCTGTTGGCAAAGCGGGCCGCGCGGAGACTTCCACCGATCCGTCGCCCATCAACATGACAGAAACGGTTGTCCATCTGAAGCCGCCCGAACAATGGCGCGCGGGGCTGACGCGTGAATCGCTGATTGCCGAGCTTGACCAAAAACTGCGTATGCCCGGCGTCACCAACATCTGGACCCAGCCGATCAAGAATCGCATCGACATGCTCTCGACCGGCATTAGGTCGCAGGTAGGCATAAAGATCTTCGGCAACGATCTGAAGACGCTGGAAGAGTTGTCGCGTCGTACGGCGGAAGTAGTTCGCAATGTTCCTGGCGCGAAAGACGTCTACGCGGAACAGATCAGCGGGGCGCCGTATATCGACATAAAGATCAACCGCACCGCCGCAGCCCGCTATGGCATCGACGAACAAACAATCAATGATGCGATTGAGAAAGGCATCGGCGAAACGAATCTATCGGTGACGATCGAAGGACGCCGCCGCTTTCCGATACGAGTGCGTTTTGCGCCTGAGTTTCGGGGAGGTGTTCAAGCGCTCGGTCAGATTCCGATTACTTCGCCCACCGGTCAACCAATTCCGCTTTCGCAGCTCACCGAGATTACAGAAGTACAGGGACCGACGATGATTTCCAGCGAGAACGGCTTGCTGCGCGGGACGGTTTTACTGAACGTGCGTGGGCGCGACGTTGGCAGCTTTGTGGATGAAGCGAAAGCCGCACTCGCGCGTCAGGTGCAGATGCCGACCGGCTATTACGTCGAGTGGAGCGGCGAATATGAAAACCAACAACGTGCGCGTAGCCGTCTGCTCCTGGTTGTGCCGATCGTGCTGATTGTGATCTTCGCCTTGCTTTACATCACGTATCACTCAGCGCTGGAGGCCGCGCACGTGCTGATGGCTGTGCCGTTCGCTTTAACGGGCGGCATCTATTTGCTCTGGGCGCTCGGTTACAACTTCTCGGTCGCGGTTTGGGTCGGGTTCATCGCGCTGTTCGGCACGGCGGTGCAGACAGCCGTAGTAATGGTGATTTATCTCGAAGAAGCAGTTGAGCGAAAGAAAGCCGAAGTTGGTCAACTGACTCGCGCTTCTCTAATCGAAGCCGTTACCGAAGGAGCGCTGCTTCGCTTACGCCCTAAGGTGATGACCGTCTCGACGGTCGTTGCCTCGCTCTTGCCGATCATGTGGAGCACGAGCGCCGGCGCGGAAGTAATGAAGCCTTTGGCGACGCCGGTCCTGGGCGGAATGGTTTCGAGTCTGTTGCATGTGTTGGTGGTCACACCAGTGATTTTCTTCTGGCTGCGAGAGCGGGAGTTGAAGAAGCAAGAACGAACGACGTAGCTCGTCGGAACGGTTTTGGAAACGTGAGATTGATGGAAACAAGTTCACGCAAAGGTGCGAAGGCGCAAAGGATCGCAGTGTCATCATCGATGCGGCGATTGGGACAACTCTTTGCGCGTCTTTTCGTCTTTGCGTCTTTGCGTAAGACTTTCATCGCGCACACCGCTCTCATCCTAATCCTGCCGTCACTCGCGCAACCTGTCGTCTTTGGACAATCCATCAGGGCGTCTGATTCGACAACGCCGCTATCCCGCTATCTCGATCAAACAACCGGCATGACCGCAGATGAAGCCGTCGCGTACGCGCTCGCGCATAACGCTGAACTCGAAGCTATGCGCAAGGAAGTTGACGCAGCCAAAGCAATGGTAAAGCAGGCGCGGCTACGGGCCAATCCGATGCTGGATGTCGAAGGCAAACGACAAGTGCCGCCCGGACGCGATAACACGGTCATGGCCGGTGTAAGTCTGCCGCTGGAGCTGAATCGGCGCGTGCCGACACGGATTGCGGTAGCCGAACGTGAAGTCGAAGTACGCGAACGCGAATTCGCAAATCGAGAACGGATACTGGCGGGTGAAGTTCGCATGAAGTTCGGTGAGGCGCTGGCGCAGGCCTTGAAACTCTCGTTCACTGATCAGTTGGTGGAGGCGAATCAGCGCAGTTTCAATCTAATTGCCGCACGTGTGAACGAAGGCGCCACGCCGCCGCTGGAACAGAACATGGCGCTGGTTGAACTGAATCGATTGAAATCGATGCGCGAGACTGCCGAAGGTAAAGTTGAAGTAGCGATGCTTGAGCTACGAAATCTGATCGGCATGCCGCCCGAACAGCCGCTGCGTCTAAAAGGGGATTTCGATCATTTGATCGATCAATTGCCCGCCATAGCAGACGAAACTGTACGGGCGCTGCGTGACCGGCCGGATTTGCAAACCTTCCGCGCCAATGAAAACCTCGCCGCTGCGCGCATCGAACAAGCACGGGCTGAGGGACGTTGGGACGCGAGTGTCACCGCCGGCTACGAAAGGATGCACGCCGGATTTCCACAGTTTGGCGTGGACGACCATGGTGCCTTGGAACCCATCGAAAGTAACTTCCATTACCTGAAGTTTGGTGTTTCCATCTTGCTGCCGGTCCGTAACAAGAATCAAGGGGCAATCGAAGCTGCCGCGGCAGACACAGAAGCAGCGAAATCGCGCCGCGAGTTCGCGGAGTTGACGGTCCGGCGGGACGTGGCAGTCGCTTACGCGCAATACGATCGAGCGGTCAAGGCTGAAGAAATCTTTCGCGTCGGCGCGCGCGATCCCGCGAAGGCGAATCTTGATGTTGTTCGGCAAACCTACGAACTCGGTTCCAAGACTCTGCTTGACTACATCGCTGAGCAGCGCCGTTTTATTGAATTGGAAAATGATTTTATCGACGCGCAGCTCGCCGTCTACAACGCCCGCGTTGAGATTCAGCGCAGCACCTCGTCAACGGAGTTAATTAAACGATGAGCGAAGAAACAGACAACGTCCCTGCATCAGCCGAACCGCCGCGTAACAATCCTCGGCGATCACGTCGAGTTCCAATCATTGTCGCAATCGTGGCGATGGTCGCAATCGTCGTCGCGGTTGCCGTCTGGCTCCTCTGGCCGAGGCAGGCCGGCAAGCCTGTTCCCGCGCCTCGCACGGTTTCGTTCCAGGAGTCGTCGCAAACACCAATGGCGACAGGGGAACAACGGCTGACTCTGACGCCGGAACAACTGCGCAGCGTACAATTGAAAATCGAAACTGTCGGCGAAGCGCCATCAACAGAAGCCGCCGGACAAATGGCCACCGGCGTAGTCCAGGCAAACAGTTACAAAGAAACACCGGTAGTGTCGTTGGTTGGGGGAATTGTTCGTAATGTCAGCGCCGAACTAGGTCAAAATGTGAAACGAGGGCAGCGCGTCGCGGTTATCTTCAGCAATGAACTTGCGGATGCGCAAGCACGCTATCTCACGGCGGCGGCAGTTCTGGACGAACATCATCGGCATCATATGCGGACAGCGAAGCTGGTGGAGATTGGGGCCGCGAGTCGGCAAGAACTGGAGATGGCGACGTCCCAACTTCGCGATGCTGAGTCGAACCTTGCCAACCTTCGTCAGAAACTAATGCTGCTGGGATTGTCGGCGCAGCGAATCGACTCATTGAATTCAACCTCGCAGGTCAGTTCGGAGGTGAATGTAACAACGCCAAATGCGGGCACTATCACCAGCCGCTCGGTTAATTCTGGCGAAGTGATCGAAGCGAACAAAGAACTCATGCGCGTGACAGATTTATCGACCGTGTGGATCGTCGGTCAAGTTTACGAAAAGGATCTCGCGACCGTGCGCGTTGGCAGCGGCGCTAATGTCACTTCCGATGCATATACGGGACAAGTGTTTCGTGGCCGCGTTACCTACGTCGATCCAAAAATTGACCCCGCGACGCGCACCGCGCAAGTGCGAATCGAACTCGCCAATCCGCGTCAGATGTTCAAGATCGGAATGTTTGTGAACGTTGCCTTCGGTGCTCTCGGCGTCGGTGAAAAGACAGTGCCGATGATCCCGAAAGACGCAGTGCAGATAATTAATAATCAGCAGGTTGTCTTCGTCGCGACCGAGGAACCAATGGAATTCATTATGCGACCCGTACGCCTCGCTGCAGAAACCAATGGCCTTTATCCGGTGTTAGAGGGAGTCAACGCCGGCGACCGCATCGTCACTCAAGGAAGTTTTCTGTTGCGCGCAGAATCGTTGAAGCGCAATCCACCACAATAGGCGATCTAGCGCCACTAGTGTTCATAGAAAAAGTCCTGCTATTATTGCTTCAATAAATCGGTTTTAGACGAGATGATAGTGAGAACGCCGGCATCAATTTTCTTCGTCCTTGGTGCGTTTATTTTAAGCGCCTGGAGCAACGTTATCGCCGCCTCTTTCTGCCCGAGTTATCTCGCCCGTAATTGTTCGATACAGCATGTCGACAAAGCGAAGTCGATGAATGAAAGTTCGTGTCACCATCAAATGGCCGACATGGGCACAGCCGACACACAGATGGATGACATGCAGACGAGCGATTCAACTCCGGAAGCCGAAGCGACACTAGCGGCAGATAAAGTTGGTGTGGCTGAGGTCACTGAATCGGCCTTAGATCAAAGCGCGCTGGAGACGCCGAACGAGCCTTGCGGACATTGCTGGATGCATTCACAACCGCCGCAGGGCAGCGTCACGCTTGCCGGAATTAATCCGTCACCGCGATCTGTTGAAGCTCCTGCGCCGTCTGCTCTCACTGCTATCGCTCTACCGTACCCGAACCCAATTGCCACGGAGCCATCGGAGCATAGTCCACCGGGCAATTCATTCCCCCGCCACATTCTCATCAACGTCTTGAGAATTTAGTTTCCAAAAAGTAGGTCGCTATTTCTTACGCCGAGGTGTGCCTTCATGCACGGGCCTCGTCACTGTTTTTTTGCGAGCAGTTTAACAGGGGGAACTATGAAGAGGTTTGGTTTTGGCGCTTTTGTCCGAACGATTGGACTGAGCGCAATAATTATCGCCGGTCTATTGCTTTCATCGACTGGTAACTCCGCCAGTCCGCAGCACGACATGAAAAACATGCCGGGCATGAACATGTCGAAGTCCAAGCCGAAAGCGAAACACAAGACAACGAGCAAGCGACGCAAGTCAACCAAAAAAAGACAGCCCGCAAAGAAACGCACAATGGGAAACATGCCGGGAATGAACATGCCGGGAATGCAGACGCCGACAGCTTCGCCGTCAGCAAGCCCGCGTCACGAGATGATGCCGGGAATGCAGATGCCGAGCGCTTCACCGTCACCGAGTCCGCGCCACGAGATGATGCCGGGAATGCAGATGCCGACCGCTTCACCGTCACCGAGTCCGCGTCACGAGATGATGCCCGGGATGCAGATGCCGACCGCTTCGCCCGCGCCGTCCTCATCTCCACAAACGCATCCGCATATGCCGATGCCTTCGGCGAGTCCGTCGGCGAGCCCGATGGGTCAAATGCCCGGAATGGAAATGCCAGGCATGGAAAAGGGCAGCATGAATATGAACATGGGCCCGTTGCTGGTCATGAACGGTGACGACATGGGCATTCGCATCGGCTCGAGTGACAAGAACGTGATGTCGATGGGGGCAATGGGTTCGGGAACGGCGTGGCAACCCTCATCCGCTCCGATGTACATGCAGCACTGGAACAAGAACGATTGGCTTTTGATGTTTCACTACAACGTCTTCGTCGACGTGAATCATCAGGGTGGGCCGCGCGGCGTCACAAAATTTGAATCAGCGAATTGGCTTATGCCGATGGCCTTTCACAAGTTAGGCCGCGGAACTCTGCAATTGCGCGGCATGTTTAGTTTTGAGCCGTTTACATTTCCGCCCGGTGGCTCGCCTTTGCTCTTTCAAACGGGCGAGACCTACAAAGGCCAGCCGCTGATCGATCGGCAGCA
>DASYPX010000087.1:0-1641 GCA_036006125.1 Pyrinomonadaceae bacterium
CGCCACCATGTTGCGACGGCTTCACGAAAAGCTGGTCATGCCAGAAGCGCACCGCACCACCGAGCAGTTGCGCTGCCGGCACGAGAAACGCGGGGTTCCAAAGCAAGTCATGGAATGCTGTTGAGATCCGCCACGCGCCCAGCGCGTGAAACAAAACAGTGTTCGGATTGGCCGACTCGTTCGAATGAAATTCGTAAAAAAGATCGTGGCCGGGGTGATTCGGATCGATTAGTTCAGCGAGTTCGGATCGCAACGCTTCAATTTGTTCATGTTTAAGCGCGCGGATGCCTGAGAGATAACCGTGCTCGTGAAAGAATTCGACTTGATCGTTTGTGAGGCGATATTGATTCCAGTCCAGCGATGTGGCGGCACGAGCAAACAGTTGAGTGATTGGTTCGTGACGAAGGGAGAGATCGGATACATGATGTTCGCGCCGGAGGTGCGACATATTTTTAGTCAAGGATGACTTTTACGGTTCACCACTAAGACACTAAGAACACTAAGGAATTTATTAACTGGCTTTGTGACTTTGTGTCTTTGTGGTTAAAGGAGCAGTACTACAAATATCTCGCTGCTACGGAGCAAGGCGAATGCCGAAACTCCATCACTTCACTGAGCTCATACCGTCGATCACTACCCTCGCCACGGTTGGAATAATCTCGCGTTCGTTCGCGTGATCGGTCGTGAATGTCACCAGCACGAACTTCGCGCCGTTCGGCAATTCAATGTACGCAGCGTCATGACGCGTAGTGCTGGTCCAGCCTGCCTTTGACCAAAGTTTGACTCCGGTCATTCCCTGCAATGCAATGCCGGTGAAGCCGTGACCCTGATCGTCGTTATCTTTCGAAGTGCCGGTGTAATCGCGTTTGAGCAACTCCATCATTTGCGCGCTGCGCGCTTGAGTAACCGTCCGCCCGGTGACGATTTCCGAAAGCAATCGCGCGGTCGCGTCGGTCGTCAACTTGTTCCGGTTTTCGCCGTTCGGACCGCGTGAGACCTTTTCGCGACCGTAAGCGTCTTCGCAGAATGTCTTCTGATTGACATTGATGTTGGTATAGCCCATTGACGCGTAGTACCGATTCACCGCGTTGCGCTTGTATTGCCACTCTTCCATCTCTTTCGGGGGCAACTCAAAGCCGCCGGTCGTCTGGGTTAACACATCCACCACGTATTGGGTCGCCTCGTTCGACGACTCGACAATCATGTCGCGCACCGCGCGCTTGAGCTCATCTGTCTCCTGAATCTTTTTGTCTTCGAGCCAGCGATGCACGGCGCCAAGATAAAAGAGTTTCACCACGCTCGCGGGATAGATTCTCTCATTGCCGCGATAACTTGCGGTCACCGGATGCTGCGAATCGCGTAAATCAATCAACGTAATCGAAAGCTGATTCTCAGTCAGTTTCTTGTCGCCGAATTTCGTCAGTGCCGTGTGCGCCGCGTTGTCCACCAACTCCTGAAGCGAGCCAGGCGCGGCCGCCGGCGCGAACGAACTTCGCGTTTGGGGATACGCTGTGAAGCACGTCAGAACCAGCGCCAGCAACGCGACAATGAACTTAGTTTTCATCGATTGTTCTCCTACTCTGTCGCACCAGAATCAGATAGACAGGCAAACCAAGCGCAATGAAAAGCAGACTCGCAAGC
>DASYPX010000088.1:0-4251 GCA_036006125.1 Pyrinomonadaceae bacterium
GCATTCATAGTCTTTGGTCGCAAAAAGACCAACGACCCGAACAACGCGTTCGCCGCCCCGCCCGCGAAAGTTTCAGTCGCTGCAGCGACACCTGTCCCACAGGCTTCACCGACGATTCCGATTGAGAAACCAAACGTCAAAGTTTCTTCACCTGTAGTTCTTGAGGAATATGGCGACTATCAATGTCCCCCGTGCGGCATGTTGTATCCGGTCCTGAAAGACATTGAACACGAATACGGCAAACAATTGCAGATTGTCTTTCACCATTTCCCGCTCACGAAGATTCACAAGAACGCCATGAACGCCGCGCGCGCCGCTGAAGCCGCACGCAACCAGGGCAAGTTTTGGGAGATGCACGATCATCTCTACCGCAATCAGAATGCCTGGAAAGACCTCGATGATCCCCGCCCGATGTTTGTTCAGTACGCGCGCGAACTTGGACTGAATACGGATCGATTCACGCGCGATCTCGACAGTCCTGAAGTTGAGCAGCGAATCGCGGCTGACATGCAGAAGGGCACAAGCATCGGAATAACTGGCACGCCGACACTGCTAATTGACGGCAACATGCTGCGTTACGAAGCCACCACGCCCGACGGCGTGCGCCAGGGAATTAACTTCATGCTGCAACGAAAGGCCGTCTCTTAGCTTTGCATTTTTCTTGCTGGGTTCGACCGGATCTCGCCGCGGCTCGGCGAAGTAAACTTCTTCCAGTCTGTGACTTAAATCCAGTCGGCTCAGGTTCTTGTTGACATGTGGGCGGCATCTCTCTATAGTGCGTACCCGAAAGTGGACCCTTTGATGCCCGTCACCCCCCGCATCAAATGACGGACACCGATGTTCAAGCTTCAGCGCCTCGAAATCACGGGATTCAAGTCCTTCGCGGATCATACTGACCTTCGCTTCACCGGTGATGGCATAACTGCGATCGTCGGGCCGAACGGCTGCGGCAAGAGCAACGTCGCTGACGCCATCGCCTGGGTGTTAGGCGAACAGCGTGTCAAGCACCTCCGCGGCGGCGAGATGAAAGATGTGATCTTTCAGGGCTCGCGCAACCGTCCGCCGAGCGGCATGGCGGAAGTCGTCCTGCACATGATGCGCGACGAAACCAGCGAGGAAGAGCCAGACATCGAAGACATCGATTCGCAGCTTGAGCAAATCGATTCCCACGAAGAATTTTTCGAAGCGCCCGCGTTAGCGTCTGTTTCAGAGCCCGAAGCGTCCATTACAGAACCGCTCGCGGTAGCGAGCGGGTCCGACGCCCAAGTTGAAACCGCAGTAGCGGAACCTGTAGCGACGGTGACTGACCAAACATCCGAGAGCGTCAGCGACGCGCACTCCGAGAAAAAACCAAAACATCATCATCGTCACTGGCGACAACGCCGCAATCTCGCATTGGAGTTTGCACCGGGCGAAGCAGTATCGGTGACGCGTCGTCTGTATCGGTCGGGCGAAAGCGAGTACCTGCTGAACGATCGCCCGTGCCGGCTGCGCGACATACAGGATTTGTTTTCGGGCACGGGTTTGGCAGGCGGTCACTATGCCATCATCGAACAGGGTCGCATCGGCCAGATTCTTTCGGCGAAGCCGATGGATCGCCGGACGATCATCGAAGAGGCGGCCGGCATAACGAAGTTTCGCGTTCGACAACGAGCAGCGGAAGCCCGGCTTGAATCCGCCCGCGCTAATCTCAGTCGCGTCTCAGACATCATTTCGGAAATCGAACGGCAGGTGAACAGCCTGCGCCGCCAAGCCGCGAAAGCTCGTCGCTATCGAATTCAGCGCGAAGAGTTGCGCGAACTTTTACGTCGCGTGTACGTCGGCGAAGAGCAAACCCTCGGTTCTCTGCTCGAGCAAACGCAAGCCGATCTCGATCGTGCCAATCAGGAAGAGGAGCAACTCGCAACATCACTGACTGAGCGTGAAGAAGCCAGTCGCTTGTCGACGCAAAACGCTCGTGCGCTCGAAGATGAATTGGCGCAGGTGCGCGCCGCCGTCGCGGAAGGGGCGCTGCAGCGCGATCGCCGAATTCGTGAGCGCGTGTATCAGGAAGAACAGATTGGAGCGCTCGCAAAACGGCGAACAGAGATTGAAAGGGAAGTTTCCGCGCTAACGGATCGCCTGACCGTCATCGAATCGGAACTGGAACGTCTGTATGCGCTCGATTCGACACTGACCGCAGAAAACGAGCAGACGACATCGCGCCTGCGGACAGCGGAAGAAACACACGCCGGTAAGCTCACCGAGATTGCCCAAGCTGAAACGGAAATTGAAACGTCTCGCGCTGAACTTCTGAAGCACACGGTGGCGGCTGAACGGCTGTACGATCTGGCGCGACAGATTGAAAGTTCACTCGAAAAACTCGGTCAGCAAGCTGAAGGATTGGCGCGCGAAGGCGAACGGGCGACGGCGGTGCACGCGACTGCGGCCAGCGAGGCTGAAAAGATCAATCAGCAGATCTCTGAGACGCGCGCGAAGCTGACGCGGCTGACGGCAGAGCGCGAAACAGCGGTCAAAGCCGTCGTCGAAGGGCACGAACGCGTTTCTGACACCGATGCGGAAATGACGCGCGTGCGCGACGAATACGCGCGCACCCAGGCGCGTCTGGAAAGTTTCAAGGATCTGGACGAACGACGCGCCCACTTTTCGCTCGCGGTGCAGGAAGCGTTCTCGGCGAATGAAGCTGAGGAGTTTCATCTGATTGGAACGCTGGCGGATTCGATCAAAGTCGATGCGCAGTGGGAGCGCGCCGTGGAAGGCGCACTCGGGTCGTCGTTGCAATCGATTTTGGTGCCAACGCCCGACGACGCGATTCGCGCCGCTGCCTGGTTAAAGACAAATCATATCGGGCGCGCACAGTTTTTGGTGACCGGGCTTCACGGCGGCAGCGACGAAGTTACCGTCGCCACCTACACCACTCCGATCGAATCAACCAGTCCGGCCACTCGGCACGAATACGTGCCGATGGGCATCGACGGCCCGCGCGTGGCCGATGTGCTCAACGCGCCGCAGGAACTCTTGAACCTGCTCGAACGCGCAATGCCGGACCGCATGAACGCGCGCCTTGTGCCCACGCTGGATGATGCTACGGCGCTGTCTTTGGCGACGGGCGACATGTTTGTGACCCTCGATGGTGATTGGGTAACCGGCGGTCAGTTCGTCAACGCCGGCAACGGGCGCGCCCTCGAAGAAGGCGCAGGCCTGCTGACTTTCAAACGTGAGCTGCGCGAAATGCAATCACGTGTCGTCGAGCTGGAAGCAGAGTTGGCACTCGCCGAGATGTCTCTGAGGGAAGCACGCGCGCGCATGGGTGGCTTGGAAGAGTCGGTCGTGCAATTGAATGCCTCAATCGGAAGAGTCGAACGCGACGCCATCGCGCTCGAAATGACGGCCGGGACGTTGCAGCAGGATGTTGAGCGGGCCGAACGGCACCGGCGCGTGGTCGCTGACGATCAGTCCCGGCTGGAGCAGGAGCGGCGCGAACTTGACGAACGGCGCGCAAAGACGCTGAGCGATGCCGAAACTGCCGAAGCCGCACGGATTTTCGTTAATGAGCGAATCGCAGCGATCACCAATCGCTTGACCGAAATTCGGCGCGACGTTGAAACAGAAAGCGAGGCGTTGAACCAGCAACGTGCGGACGCAGCGGCGGCGGCGGAACGAAGACGTTCGACCTCGGCTGATTTACGGCGATTGGAATCTGAACGCGTCGAGGTCACTGATAGGGTCGCACGGCATAACTTCGAACTGGCTGAAGCGTCGGCGCGAAACGAGCAGTTGCGCACCTCGATTGAAGAGATCGATCGGCTGGCGCTCACCGTTGAAGAAGAAAAGGCGCGGGAGGAGC
The DNA here is from genome assembly GCA_036006125.1 of Pyrinomonadaceae bacterium. Taxonomy (GTDB): domain Bacteria; phylum Acidobacteriota; class Blastocatellia; order Pyrinomonadales; family Pyrinomonadaceae; genus UBA11740. The sequence continues at coordinate 3,848 of DASYPX010000088.1, forward strand.
AGCAAATCGCCGACGCCACCGCACGCTTAACTCAGGCGCGAGGGCGCGCCGACGCGATGGCGGCGGAATTGGCCGAGTTGAATCGCAATGCTGCTGCTTCGCGCGATGCGCGCGCGGCGATAGAGGTGCAGCGCGCTGAGGCGATGGCGCGCGTAAATTTCGTACGCGAATCGTGCGCGAACGAATTGAACCAGAGCCTCGAAGAAATTGCACGGGAGCTGACGCCCGATCCCGAATTCGATCTCGAAACGTCGAAGGCGCGTGTCGATGAGTTGCGCGAGAAACTCGAGAACTTTGGCGCCGTCAACATGATGGCCCTCGAAGAGTTGGCCGAGAACGAAGAGCGACTCGCCTTCCTGACGACGCAACGTGACGACATTACGAGTGGTATCGCATCGACGGAA
>DASYPX010000089.1:0-6182 GCA_036006125.1 Pyrinomonadaceae bacterium
GTCGGCCGTGTCTGCACCTACCGATTCTGTTGAGACACGTTCAGTCAACCTTCTTCCGTCCTATCTCTACTGGCTGCCGCCTGCAATCGCAGGTCTCGCGCTGACACTCGTCTACCTAAATCCATTTATCGGCGACTGGGATGGACTGGATTACACCGTCGCCTCAATTCGCGGCGAGCCTTCGTCAATGGCGCTGGGCCGCGCGTTATTTACACTCACAAACCACACACTTTACGCGATCGCGCACAAATTGTTCGGACTACCGCCTGAGCACGCATATCTGGTTTTTAAAATCGCCGTCGTTGCGCAAATGCCGCTGGCAATTATCGCGTGCTGGTTCTTCACGCGCGATCTCACTGATTCGCGTGAATCAGCGACAGTCGCGGCGTTACTTGTGGCGTTGTCGCCGATGATGGTGATTTACGGTGGGCAAGTGATGACCGACGTTCCCTCGGTTTTTCTGACCGCGACAGCACTCGCGATTCACTTGCGCGGATTGCAAACGAACAGGGTTGCGCTCATTTTCGCCGGCGCCATCGTTCTTGGGTTGGCGGTGAATATGCGCGAAACGGCGGGACTCTATTTTTCGTGGTTGCTACTTGCGCCTTTTGTAGCCGGTTGGAAGTTGGATCGGCGAACAGTCACGGTGGTTTTGGCGTCACTGCTGGTGTTCGCTCTGTTCGCGCTCGGAATCTTCGCCCTGTGGTACGCGACGCACGCTGATTATCGCGCGACCTGGCATGTCTGGGCTGAGTCATCGCAGAACGAAGCAGCGCGTCATCCACTACAGCTCGCGAACCTGAAACCGTTTCTCGTTTATCTATTTCTCGCTTCTCCGCTGATTTTCATCGCTCTTCCGTTTGCGATCTGCCGAGAGTTCCGTGCGCGCGGATGGTCTTTGCTGCTTTTGTCGGCGCTGTGCGGTTTGTTGGCCGATGCGATGCTGTTCTTCAATTACAGCACGATCATCAACTGGCGATATTTTCTAACCGGGTTACCCGCGATGGCGCCGGTTGCCGGTGACTTCTTTTTCCGATCACAGACTGAAAAATTAAGGAGCGCCCGCCGCGGCTTAGTTACCGCAATTGCCGGGGTAGTAGTGATTGCCGTCGCGATGGGTTTTCTGTTTCAACCGCGCAGCAACGAATACCTGAACCGCCTGGCGCTGGCGAAAGACTACAAAGTGAGCTTGGATTTACTGCCGCGGGATGCCGTGGTGATTGCCGGCGCACAAACAGTGGCGGTGACTTACTGGCGCGGCATCGGCATTGGACAGTGGGAACACATCGGCACCGGCGCAGGTTTTCCGGCGGGCAAACTGCAGCAGAAGATCGAAGAGCACTTGCGCGCGGGTCACAGAGTCTTTCTCGACATCGATGCGCGCTGGTGGCAACCGTGTTCATGGCAAGCGGCCGAGATTCGCGAACTCGTCTCAATCGAGCCGCACTTTCGCTTCAAGAAAGTCGCGCCAACGGTTTACGAAATTCGGCCAGCCGAAGATGCTTCAGCAACAGACCAACCGCAGCTTGCCAGACTCTTGCCTGCGAATCGAGTGGAAGAAGTTAAGAAGTGTTTTAGTGCGGGATGACTAAACTGCGCGGAGCTGCACCAATGATGTCGGCGACTTAACGAACTCACTCTTCGGAAACAATGCGGCTTGCCAATCAGGTGTGCGCGAAATCCACGTATCCACCGAACCGGAATCGACAGGGCGCGAGAACAAATACCCTTGCCCATACTGACAGTTGAGCGCGCGTAGTTGACTGAACTGTGGCAGGGTCTCCACGCCTTCAGCGACTACGTCCATTCCCATGTTCTCAGCGAGTGAAATGATCGTGCGAACGATTTCAATATTCTCAGAAGCTTCGCCGATGCGGCCCACAAAAGAGCGGTCAATCTTCAAAGTATCGACCGGGAAGCGATGCAGATAACCGAGTGACGAATAGCCCGTGCCAAAGTCGTCAATGCTCAGTTGCAGACCCAACGCTTTCAACCGACGCAGCAGCTGCACGGCCGTTTCCGCATTTTCCATGACGGCGCTTTCGGTGATTTCGAGCTTCAGTGTGCGCGGCTCAACGTGCGTCTCCTGCAAAATATCGCGAATCTCATTGACCAATCCTGACTGTGCGAGTTGCTTGCTGGAAAGATTGACGCTCATGAAAAGATTCCGATGTGCGTGGGATTGCCACTGCCACTTCGCAAGCTGCTGACATGCGCGTTTCAAAACCCACATGCCGATCGGAGCGATCAGTCCCGTGTCTTCCGCCAGTGAGATGAAGTCGCCCGGATTTATGAATCCACGCTCCGGATGTTCCCAGCGAATCAACGCTTCGAATCCCGCGAGCTGTCCGCTATCGAGCGCAACGATTGGCTGATAGAAAACGCGAAACTCTTCACGATCGAGCGCGCGCCGCAAGTCGGTCTCCATTTGCAGGAGATAAACCGCGCGCGCGTGCATGCCCTTGTCGAAGACTTCGTAACAAGCTTTGCCTTGCGCCTTCGCGCGATACATCGCGGTGTCGGCATCACGGAGGATGGCTTCGGGATGATCGTAGCCGGTGGAGCTCATCGCAATGCCGATGCTCGTGGTCGTAAACACTTCGTGGCCGCTCAGGTTGAAAGGCGATTGAAGTTTCTCTTCGATGCGCTTCGCCAGGTTCGTTGCGTCACTTGAACTCACAATGCCGTCGAGCAGTATCGCGAACTCATCTCCGCCGAGTCGCGCGACCATGTCAACCTCGCGTACGCAGTGCTCCAGACGGCGCGCCATCGCGATCAGCAGTTGATCACCAATCGTGTGACCGAGGCCATCGTTCACATTTTTGAAGCGATCGAGGTCAAGAAAGAGCACGGCGAACTGATAATCCTCGTGCTGCTTAGCGCGTTCGATGACGAACTTCAGGTTCTCTGCGAGCAGCGCGCGATTCGGCAGGTTTGTCAGCGTGTCGTGGAACGCCGCGTGACGGAAGTGATCTTTGCTTTCCTGAAGTTGCGTACTGATTCGTTCTTGTTCGGCAATGTGGCGGTTCAACTCTTCGACGTGACGTTCGGCCTGTTCCGCGCGCGCGCGTTCGGCTTCAGCGCGAGCGCCCTCAGCTTCCGCGCGTTCGCGTTCGGCCTGTTCGGCTTGTTCGGCGCTCGCCTTAATTTCATCAAGGTACTTGTGATAGGTGAAGTAAACGATCGAGATGACCGGCGTGCCGACGATCAAAATCGCGAAGCCCGCGCGCTCAAATGAATTCGCGGTAATCGCCGCGACAATGCCGCCTGAGATATAGGTGATTGACGTCCACAGATAGTGCGTGTGCCACGTATGAAAGATGCTCGTGCGGTTCTTCAAAGCGAGGCCCGCGGCACTGATGCCGGTGTTGATGAAATATTGCGCCAGGGCCATCGCGCCGGTGGCCGCCACGAAATATTGCCAGCCTTTAAAGCGCAGGTCCGCCATCGGGCCGAAGAAAAATCTAATGATTAGCACTGTGAGGAAGGTTGAGCACGCCATCATTGCCGAGTTGAACGCGACGACGAGCGGCTTTTTGCTGATCCTGATGCCGGAGATTAATCCCTCGGCAGCTGCCAGAAAGATGCCCGCAAATCCTCCGTAAACCAGCAACGCAAGAAATATGAAGGTGTCGGAGACGGTAACGTTGGTGTTGGCGCGCGGAATTTTTACGGCGAATCGCGAGCTGACGACGACGGTGATCATCGCCAACAGCAGGAAGCGTAAATCCAGCTTCGGCAGCGGCATTGCGACGCCCGCGTAGGCGATTGCGGCAACACCGCACGCTACCACCAAGCAGCGATAGACGGTGGACAGAGGGGGATTAACGTTTGCTGGGGATGTGTGAACCAACTTTGAAAACAAGGTGTCCTACTAGCCGAGATAGATCGTTTGGTACTCGCTATGGAAGTCGAAACCGGCTTTTACATAGAACTTGACGGTGTCGGCTTTCCTTTGATTGACAGTGAGGCAAATCGATTTCGTGCGGCGGAGCAGCATTGACGAAAGTTGCGCGAGACATCGTTTGCCGTGACCTTTCATGCGCTCTTCCGGTGTAACATGGATTCCTTCGAGGTAAATCGCTTCAGGCGTGTCACCGACGATGTCCGCCTTAAAGATGGGAACCTCATCTTTGATTCCCACCCAAACTCGACCCTGCCTAATCCGTCGTATGGCGCGGGCGCGGAAACCTTCGGGGTCGCGCTGGAAGGGACAGACACCACCTTCTTCGAATGCAAGCGTCGCATTGACATTCAGCACGTGCTCGATGTCATCGAGCGTCGCCGGACGCAGGTGGGCGAGGTGTTCCGGAATAGGCGTGATGTCCTTCTTCTCAAACAGAAGCTCGCGGCAGATTAGACGCGAAGTTTGACCCGTAGCGGCAAAGTGCTGCCAGAAACTATCGACCGTCTTGCGTTCTCCGCGAATGAGGCTGGGGCAATGGCTGCGGGCAGTCAGTTGGGCAAAGGCGGCAACCGCATCATCGGTGCGCGCCTCGACGATAGTAGCATGCCCGATAAGGGCTACGCCTACTAAATTTTTCGCCGTATCGCGACAGCCGTAAAAAGCTCCGCGATTATTTCGACTGACTAGGCCGTTATCGCGAATCAACGACGCCATATAGACCGTGTGAATTGCCCGTTGGGCCAGGAATTCGAGGACTTCGGCTTCCTCACCGGGGAACAATTGTTCGCAAGCCGGCTCAGACGGGCGAAGCTGCGGGAGCATTGTGAGTTCGGACTTCATGATAGTAACGGCCATTGATGTCTCCTTCAGAGGGAAAAGTTTTTCGTGTTATGGACGCATGTAGGCGCCGCTGTCTCCGTAAATCATTGCGCGCATCGACATCGCTTGCACCGCCGAGTCGCCCAACACAACGCCATCACCCAGCACGACACCGTCACCGAGCAGAATTCCGTCGCCCAGCACCACGCCGTCACCGAGCACAACTCCATCGCCTAATACGACGCCGTCGCAGAAGAGCGTGCCGTCACCGAGCACAACTCCGGCACTCGTGTAGATATTGTCGCCGAGTACGACACCGTCCCCCAGCACCACTCCGTCGCCGAGGACGACACCGTCACCAAGTACAGCACCGCCACCGAGCACCACTCCATCGCCTAACATTACGCCTTGCGCATAGTAGGTTTGATAGTTGGTAATGAGCGGCGTGCCTTGCGCGTACCAGTGCTTGAGCACTATTCCCTGAGCCCAAGTGAACGTGTATCCCGCGATCGTCGTCTGCGGACTTGGAACAGAACCTGTCAGCATCGCCGTACCTTGACTCGTATTTGCGGTCAGGTCTGTGCGAATTGCTTTCGCCAAACGGCAAGCGCCTTCCACGTTAACTTCGCCTGTGCCTTGTTCCAGCATGTTCGCGCCTGCGAGCGGATCAGCTGTGTACATCAAAGCCATCTTCACCATGTTCGGCGTCAGCTTTGGATTCAGTTGCAACATCAGCGCGGCCGTGCCAGCAACGACCGGTGTCGCCATTGAACTGCCGCTCAGGTACATCAGCCGTTTGTTGTCAGAGCTGCTGATGCCTGCATCGAGCTGCGGATTTTGCTTCACCAGATTGTTCGGGTTGCTGCCGCCGTCGTCTGCTTCAGCGTTGATGAGCTTGTTGCCGGGAGCCACGAGTTCCGGTTTCACTATGTTGTCGAAATGCTTGACTCCGCTGCCATCCGTCCAATAACTCCGGGTTGGTCCACGAGAGCTGTAAGTTGCGACGACGTCATCAGCATGTGAATCAGTGCCGAACGTATTGGCGGCTCCGACAGTAATCACCGACGGCTCGTTGCCGGGAGAATGAATCTGGCCATAGAGCTTGTTTCCGTTTGCGTCCTTGCCGCTGTTGCCGGCGGCGGCGACAACGACGACTCCCGCATCAACCAGCGCGCGTGACGCTCGGCAAATAGGATCATTCTGATAAGAGCTGACCGCCGGGGCGCCGAGGCTCATATTCACCACGCGAATGGCGTACTTATCTTTGTTTAATGGGTTCGACGAACTTAGCGGCTTGCTGGGATCGGCCGGCGTGAGAATCCAGTTAAGAGCAGCCAGCAACGTGGAAGTTGATCCGACACCATTCGCATCAAGCACGCGCAAGTTAATGAAGTTGGCGTTTGGCGCGATACCCTGAAAACTCGTGCCGGTACCATTTGTGTAGTTTCCGATCGCC
>DASYPX010000090.1:0-7438 GCA_036006125.1 Pyrinomonadaceae bacterium
GCTTGCGACTGGCGCCGCGCTTGTTTGCATTTGCGATCGAATCCAGAGCTTCTGAAAAATCGAAGCCGAACAACTCTTTGATGTGCGCGTTCACCGTCGGCATCACCAGGCTGTTGCCTACGACCGAAAGTTCATCAACGATACTGTTTGCGAAGGCGGCAACTTCCGATTTCTTGCGCGCGCCCTTAGTTTCCTTGTGCGCGTACCCCATCGTGTAGCCAAGCGCGAAACCAGCCGATAGCGCACCCAAGCTCCAGACGAGCGGCTCTTTCTGAAATTCATGGCGATAATCGAGCACGCCGGTCACTGCTTGTTTCGCTGTGGCGAATTGCTCGCCAACGGTCTCTTTGATTTCACCCACGGTTTCTGAAACCGATGCGCGCGTCTTCTCCATTTGCCGTTGGAGCTGGCGCTTGCTGGGGTTCTCTTCGCTGCGATTTAAGGTTGCTTCCGCCAAAGCATGTTCTCCGTGTTCAGATCTCTTTTTGAATCCACTCTTTATCTTTTCCGAGTTCATGAACGGTTCGTGTCGGAATGAGTCGCTGCCGCGCCAGACGGTTCTTTGCGACCATGATTACAATCCCGCCGAGCACGAGGTAAATAATTCCCGTGATTACAAACCCGAGTCCATACTTCGCAGGTTGGCTAACATTGATACTCGCCAGCAGCGCGGTGATGCCGAATGCCAACGCCACATTCAGCAAAGCGAATCCCACCGTGGCGATGACTGCGCCGGCGAGGATCGCGATACTTCCCCGCACATAAGTGTCAACTTCTTCTTTGACCTCGATTTTCAGCAGCGTGACTTTCTGATCGAACAAGTTTGCGAGGTCTTGAGCCAGACGCTCGAAGAGCGAGGGCAGATCGAGACGGTCGGCCTTGTCGACTACCGCTAATTTTTCGGATTGCGCCATACAACACCGCCCGATTTCTGGACCCGCGCGTCTTGCGGCTGTGCAGACAAATGAGAGGCCACGCGAAGACGTGCGTTTAATCACGAGGAATGATCCGGGTTGCGGTATCTAACGAACGATTTTGGGAAGTATCAGTTGCCGGAGACGTACCAGAAAACTACACTTCGCGGATGGTGTGCGGTTGATGAGCAGTCAGATCGGTTTTTCGAAATAGACCGTATTCGGATCCTCCTTGTACTCGCCAAATGGCCCGCGACGTTGGAAGCCCCAGCCGTCGTACAAGCCGATGGCTTCAATCTGATAGATTCCGGTCTCGAGCCGCAAGGTGTTGATACGGTTCGCCCGAGCGTGTGAGGCGAGGCGATTCAGGATCGCTTTGCCCAGGCCTTTCCCCCGAAACTGCGGGCGCACGAACATGCGTTTCACTTCGCCATAATCCGCGGACAGCTTCACGCCGCCGCACGCTGCGAGCTGTCTGTCATAAGACGCGACAAAGAAAGCCACGCTTTCGCGGATGAGCTGCTCAACGCTGAAAGCATGGCGACTTTCTGGAGGGTATGGATATTCGAGTAGCGCCGCGTCCAATTCGGCGAGCAACTCCATCGCTTCAGCTGAGTCCGGACGCGAAGCGACGATGGTCACAGCAGACGGCATTACCAAATCTGGCAGCGCTGGTCAGGCGGTCGCATCATTGGATCCCCGGCCTTGCAGCCATACGCCGCGGCAAACTGTGGCATGTTCGACAGCGGACCATTCACGCGGAATCGTCCCAGCGGATGAGGGTCTGTCGCATTTCGCAGCCGGGCCGCTTCGGGCCGAATATTTTGCGACCAGATCTGGGCCCAGCCGAGGAAGAAGCGCTGCTCGGGCGTGAATCCATTGATGTTCTTCGGTCGCGGTTTGCCTTCCAGCGACTTCTCGTAAGCCGCGTACGCGACCGTTAGCCCACCAAGGTCTGCAACTGATTCGCCCAAAACCTGATGCCCATTCTGATGAAGACCGGGTTCAACCTCGAATGAATCGAACTGCCTGGCGACGCACTCAGTTCGCGCAGTAAATTTCTTGTAATCGTCCGGCGTCCACCACATTGCGAGATTTCCGACCGCGTCGAACTTTGCTCCCTGATCGTCGAAGCCATGGGTCATCTCGTGACCGATGACCGCGCCGATGCCTCCGTAATTGAATGCGTCGTCTGCTTTCGGATCATAGAACGGCGGCTGCAGTATGCCGGCCGGAAACACAATCTCGTTCATCGAGGGATTGTAGTAAGCGTTGACGGTCGGCGGCGTCATTCCCCACTCAGTCCGATCGACAGGCTTACCGATCTTTCCGAGGTTTCTTTTGAATTCAAACTCACCGGCCGAGACTGCGTTGTTGTAGTAAGCGCCTTTGTCGATCTGCAGCGCTTCATAATTCCGCCATTTGTCGGGAAAACCAATCTTGCGCTGAAACGCTTCGAGCTTCGCGACTGCCTTCTTTCGCGTTTCGTCGCTCATCCAACTGAGTGTGGTTAAATCGTCGTGCAATGCAGTGATTAGATTTTGCACCATCGTGCGCGCGCGCAGCCTGGCTTGCGGCGTAAAAGTCTTCTGGACGTAGAGTTCACCCAACGCTTCACCCAGCGCGCGGTCAGTGCTGGCGACACAACGCTTCCACCGCGGCAGCATTTCTGTGGTGCCGCTCAAGTACTTGCCGTTGAAGTTAAAGCTCTCTTCGACAAATTTCGAAGACAGCGTGTTTGATGCGGCGTTTACTAAATGCCAGCGCAAATAAGTCTTCCAATCATCGATTGGAGTCGACACCAGAAGTTTGTCAGCGGCCTTGAAGAAGTCCGGCTGTCCCACGTTGACCTTCGCGATTTCCGGCATGCCGATGTTGCGAAAGTAACGCCCCCAGTCAAAGTCTGGCATCATCTCGATCAGTTGCGCTTTGGTCATCGGATGGTAGTTGCCTTCGGGGCTTCTTCGTTGCACGCGCGTCGCTGAATTCTCTGCAAGCTTGGTCTCGATCTTCATGACTGTGGCTGCTTGGGCTGCGGCGCGCTCCTCCGCATCGCCCATCAGAACAAAAGTACGCGCGACATGCTTCTGATATTCTTCACGGGTCGCCTTCATCTTCGCGTCATTAGACAGGTAATAATCGCGGTCGGGCAGACCGAGTCCACCCTGAACAGCCTGAGCGATGATGGCAGTCGAATCTTTAAAGTCCTGCGTCGCACCAAATCCAAAAACGGCCGGCACCCGATGAGCGTGGAAGCGAGCAATTTCGTCCTCAAGACTCAGTACGTCATTCATCTGATTGATGCGATCCAGCTCAGGTTGAAGCGGCTTCATGCCGGCAGCTTCGATAGCCGGCTCGTCCATGCACGAGCGATAGAAGTCCGCACTCTTTTGCTCATTGCCTGGCGCCAGCGTCTTCTTTTTGAGCAGCGCTTCGAGGATTTCGTGCAAGTCGTCATTATTTTTTTCGGCCAGCTTCGTGAAGTTTCCCCAGACGGAATAAGCCGGCGGGATCGGATTCCTGGCCATCCACCCACCATTCGCGAACTGATTAAAGTCCTGACAGGCATTCGCCGTTCGATCGAGATTCGAAAAATCGAAACCCGCGATGATGGAACTTTTCGGATCGTCTTTGACGGTTTCGGTGACTGATTCAAGTGACGAAGTTGAATGCGCGCTTCCGTGTGGCAAGAAGGCTACGACCACAAACGCTATCAGCAAGGCAAACAGAAAAGTGTGGCGACTCAGCGGATTCATTGCAGAAACCTCCCGAAGCAAGTATGGAAATATTTTGGAGGGAACGACGAAATCTTAAGACTGGCTGAGAAAAAACGCAAAACGCAGATGTTTGACGGGCATTCACGGCCGCTCCTTGAAATTGGTGATAAGGACGACATCCTTACTCACCCTCCCGCGGGCCACAGCAAGTTGTTTTCCATCTCGCGACCAGGCGAAAGAAAAGATTTTATCTGGCGCGACGTCGATCAATTGCTTTCTTGAGCCGTCGTCTATCCCATAGCTCATAATTGTCGAGTTGTTATTCTCGTCGACGGTGGCGAGAGCATGTCCATCGGGCGTCCAACGAGTAAGTAGGGTAAGAATATCCAGGATCTTTTGCGATGCATTTCCCTCAACTGGATAAATCGCGGTCTTTCTCGCGAGAGGTTCCCAATACGAGGCGGCCACCCATTTGCCGTCTGGGGAAATGGCTATTCCTGCCGACGAGGTGACGGACACTTGCAGCAACGGCTGACCGCCATCGATCGGCACTTTCCAAAAGCCTGCCTTGGTAGTTTCATAAAGTACGCCTTGACTGTTAGGTAGGAATTGCGGGTTCCACTCTCCCCTATCATTCGTCAATTGCTTAGCATTGCTGCCATCTATGTCGATCCTCCAAATATGCTTGCTCCCAGTGCGGTCGGAAACAAAAGCAATATACTGACCATCGGGTGAGACTGATGGCGAGAGGTTGTTGCCTGCGTCCGCAGTCAGTTGTTTCGCGCTGGTCCCATTCGTGTCTGTGATCCAGAGGTCCCACCGCCCGCTCGCGCCTGAGGCATAGACAATCTTACCGTCGGGCGTCCACGAAAGGCCCTGTGTTCCATCAAGCTTGCTGGTCGTGATTTGATGGGCCTGACGAAGGTTGTTATTGGGGGCGATCCAGATATTTGAGACGTTCTCGGACTGGAGAGTAATCAGGACGGCAGGGTCTGATGACAGGCTTACCCCGACATAGTCATTCAAATCGTTAGTGACCCGGTGTGTCTCGCCACCGGGATATGAGAGATACCAAATTTGCGATGGACTGGCGATGCTTTCTTGGGCAGAAAACATCAACCTGCTTCCATCCGGAAACCACCTAAGATAGTCGGGTTGCCACCACCGTTGGGGGCTAATCGTTGTTACCGATCCATCGGCCACCTTTACCTGCTGAATAGTCCAACCATTCGTGTCTGAGCTTTCCACCGGGTAGGCAATTATTTTTCCATCGGGAGACCACGCCGGGTCTCCAAAATTGCCAGGGCTAATTGGGCGCGTGGCAAGCGGTCGCTCTCCGGTACCGTCTGCATTCGCCACGATCAAATCAATCTTTCCTGCTGACGGATAGCCACGCACGAACGCAAACTGTTTCCGATCAGGTGAAAATGTCACATTGCTGTCAATATCTGTGATCAGCTTTGTCGCAGTTCCTCCTAATGCCGGCATTCGAAAAAGCGTGTAAGGGTTTGTCTTGTCGGAAGCAATGTAATAGAGGTACGTCCCGTCGGGAGAGAATGTCAGCCCCAGATAAAGAACATCGGCGGGCGGAACAATTTGGACGTTGCTGGAGGTCAATACCTGCCTCATCCAAAGACTTTCCTGAAGTCCGTCTTGCACCGCGTAAACGACCCACTTCCCATCCGGCGAAATGGCAGCAGCATCGGCCGCTTTCCCCGTGCTGGTGAGTTTCGTCATCTTCATCTGCTGAAATGAAGACCAGGTCTGATCCGCGCCGGGCTGGGCCGCTTTGTGACCGAGGAGTTTGTATAACCCAACCATAAGGCCCGCCACCGCCACGAGCAGCGCTAAAAGGCCGACGCCCGCGCCCCAACCAAGACGCTTAATCGCGACGACGTTCTCGTTCGTCGCGGTCGTGACACTGGGCGCTTCCCCGGTCGGCGCCAGTGGCTGGTCAATTGTTGCTGAACTTGCCTGAGCCGCCCGCCCTTTGTCATGCGTCGTCAGTCTTGAAGGTTGGGCACTTAATTGAATTTCGCGCAGATCGCGCAAATCGGAAAATAATTCCCGCGCAGTTTGATAACGCTCTTCCCGGTCTTTGCGCAACGCTTTCTTTAAGACCCATTTCAATTCGTCGGGATAGTGTGCGGGCAACGGGGGCAAATCGTCTCTGAGAATAGAGGCGATCACATCCTGCGTGGTATCACCGCTGAACGGCGTCATATTTGAGAGCATCTCGTAAATCACAATGCCCAAACTCCACACGTCGGTCCTTGCATCCACTACCTCTCCACGCGCCTGCTCGGGCGACATATAGGCGGCGGTTCCTATCACCGATCCTTCATTCGTGTTGAGCAATACCTTCGTGGTGGCGTCGACTACACCGTCCGAAACAAAGGGTTCAGTCAGCTTGGCGATGCCGAAATCGAGCACCTTCACCAAGCTCTCTTTCTCCATCAGGTGCCGATGCTGCACGAGCATGATGTTTTCGGGCTTGATGTCGCGATGCACGATACCTTTTGCGTGTGCCGCCGACAGTGCGGACGCAACCTGCATGGTGATACTTAGCACCTCGCTGAGTTCGAGGCCTATTTGGTTTCCACCCGCGGCAGGGCGGGATTGAGTCTCGGCGAGATAGTCACGCAGGGTGAGGCCCTCCACGTACTCCGTAGCAATGAACTGTCTATCTTCAGCTTGCGCGATTTCATGGATGGTGATGATGTTTGGATGATTCAAGGATGAGGCTGCGCGTGCCTCCTGCTTAAAGCGACGCACGCGATCGGGGTTCCTGGTGAACTCAGCCGGAAGCAGCTTGAGCGCGACCTTCCGCCCAAGCGTCACATCGTGGGCGAGGAAAACCTGTCCCATGCCGCCAACACCGAGCGGCGCGATGATTCGATAGTGAGAAATAGTTTCCCCAGCCGACATTTCTTCCCTTGCGCTTTCCTGCCCAGCTGCAATCCCTCGCGCCTCAACGTCCATTGCCGGACTCTCGATGAAGCTCCCTGCCTTTTCGTGAGCGTCGAGGAGCGACTCGAGCTTTGTCCGCAGAGGCTCATCACCGGCGCATGCCTCATCAAGAAACGCCGCGCGCTCGCCCGGCTCGCGCTCAAGCGCCGCATGAAACAGCTCATCGAGTTGTTGCCAGCGTTCAGGTTTCATTTCTCGTTGACTTGTAGAATCACCGCTTTGTGCTCATCCATTCGCGAAACAAGGTAAGGGTACGGAAAAGCCTCTCGCTCATCCTCGCGACCCAGCCTTTGGCGCAAGTTGTCGGTTATCTCTATCGCCCGTTCTTGCCTCACCGCAAGTACGTCCGACACCTTAGTATGGTACTGCTCGGCCAAACCGGCTTATCGGCGAGGGCCGCCGAGGTCCTTTATCAGCACTACATCGCTCGTCTTCACTGTGAAACAACTGCTCAATTTGTTGCCAGTCAGGGTTCCTGGTTGAGCGAGTTGTATAGCCAGGCTTTGGCCATTTTCCAATCGCGTTTGACGGTGAGCGGCGACACGCCTAAAGCTTCGGCCGTTTCTTCGACGCTGAGTCCTCCAAAAAAGCGCATCTCCACCACTTTGCTTTTGCGCAGATCAATGACCGCGAGCTTCTCCAGTGCATCATCCAGCGCAATCAAATCGGCGCTCCGTGCTGGTGAGACTGCCATGACTTCATCAAGCGAAATCCTCCGGGCGTCACCGCCGCGCTTGGCGTACTTTCGCTTGCGCGCATGATCGACGAGGATGCGACGCATAAGCTGAGCACAAAGCGCGAAGAAGTGGGCGCGATTTTTCCAATGTACCTGCCTTT
>DASYPX010000091.1:0-3688 GCA_036006125.1 Pyrinomonadaceae bacterium
AGTTCTATCTACTCCCACAACTCTACAGCTTCGAAAGCTGTGCTAGCCGGTGGTCGAAGCGAAAGCATAGACCACCGGACGTTTTTTGAGATACCTTTGTGTCAGACCATGTTCAAAGAAGCTCTCCAAAACATTGTGGAAAAAACCGACGGCAGCCTTGGCGCGCTGATTATGGGCTCTGACGGATTGTCGGTCGAAAGGTTCTTCACTCAAGAGGGAACGGCTGCGAACCTCGATGTCGCCGCCGCTGAATTCACTTCTCTGGTTCGCGGCGCGATGCGTTCAGGAAATGATCTTGACTTGGGCCACCTTCACGAAATCGTGGTCGTGCTCGGCAAAGTCACTTTCCTGATGCGACTCTTCAATCGCGAATATTTCGTTTGCCTCGCCCTCAAACCCGAAGGCAACCTCGGCCGCGGGCGTTACGAATTGCGCAAGGCGGAGCTTCAACTCGCGACCGAGTTCACGGTTTAGTTCCCTGCCCTCCTCCTGAGGTTTAATCCATGAAAGCTACGCACGGTCCGCGCGTCTTACTCTCAGTCTCAATCCTATTGTCGTTTGTCGCCGCCGCTCACGGCGCGACGCTTCAAGCAAAAGTTACAGAAGTTCAATCGGGCAACACCATCGTTGTCAGCAACATCAATCGCCCGCTCAAGGTTCGTTTGAAAGGAATTGCGCCGCCGGAAGCCGGGCAGCCATTCAGCGATGCGGCGCGCGAACATTTGAAAGCCCTGGTGATGGACAAGGCCGTCTTTGTCGAATACACCGACTTGTCGGACGGCTACTTGCAAGCCAAAGTATCGTTGAATCAAGTCGACATCAGCTCGCAGATGCTGCGCGACGGTGTGGTCTGGTATGACCGGTCCAGCGACTACGCACTGAGCGCGGCCGATCGCGATTTTTATGCGCGGTGCGAAGAAGCCGCTCGTACTGAGAAGCGCGGATTATGGAATGATCAGCACCCGATCGCGCCATGGGAATTTCGCCGCGCGCGCGAGGCTGAGCTAGCAAAAACCGAAGAGCGCCGGACGCAGTCATTCGCCGCCAGCCAATCCACAAAACGGCCGAAGGCCGGTTCCTTATCGAACTCGGATCTTTTTGGCGGTATCTTCGGAGGCAATTCATCTGCGTATGCTCCCGCCGTTCGACCAGTTTCCGAAAACGGAACCCCCGATCGATGGATTCGGATTGATTCACCGAAGGAGCATTTTTCGATCTCTGTTCCCAGCAATTCCGTCGAGGGGTCGTTTGGCGGCGAAGATCAAAAGCAACCGGCGTCGTTTCATTTTCTGACGGGCGGCAGTGCCGAAGCCTTCTTTGTTTTCGTGTCCGCGATGGGACCACAAATGCCTGGCGCCAACGGGGACGTTTCTGATCAGATGATCCGAGGCTTAATCGCTGGTATGAACGAGGGCGCATCGGCACACGGTGAAAAGGATCGCTTACTCATTATCAAATCCTCGCGGGCAATCACCCTTTCTGGAATTTCCGGCAGAGATTACACACTTCATTCACCAGCACTCGGTGGCACGGCGCGGGTCTTGACTCGCAAAGTTGGCGAAACGCAGGAGTTTTTTGTGATGTTGACTTTGACACGCTCGGGCAGCGAAGCTCTGGGCAGTCGCTTCATTAACTCGTTCAAGCTGCAATAGGTCTATTCCCATCGCCTTCTTATCAGCGGCCCTGATTTTAGGGTCGCTTTCTTTTTTGGGTTTTGCCAAAAAATTGTACGTGGCAGTCGTCCGCGATAGCGGACGGGTATGAAAATAGCCCAGCGCTTCAGCGCTGGGATCAGAGCGTGAAAGGATTGAAAGTCCGTGAAACGGACGACAGAGTTTTGAAATCGACGTCTTCAGCGGAAATTCTGTCGCGCGCTTCGCGGGCTCTGGTCTCGTTGGTGGACGCCACCCAGCGCTGAAGCGCTGGACTACTTTCATCACGTCCGCTTCGCGGACGATAAAAGCGCGGCAGCCAGACTTCTTAGCAAATTCGGTTCTATTTGTCTTCTGCGACCTTGTAGCGCTTTCAGAGTCCGGCTATCTTCGCAGGAATGAGCCGATCCGATCGCGCGCTAACCCAGATCACTCCAATCACACTGGCAGGCAAACACGTTCGGCTTGAGCCACTGACGTTTGCGCACGAACCAGCGCTAAACGAAGCAGCGGCCGATGGCGAACTCTGGAACACTGACGTGACCATCATTCCGAAATTAGATGGAATGAAGGCGTACATTCAATTCGCGCTCGATGGATTGGATCAGGGAACGCAACTTCCGTTCGTGATAGTGCGATCGAGCGACAATCGCGTGGTCGGCACGACGCGCTTCTATGAGATCCGAACTCAAGATCGCGTCGCGGCGATCGGCTACACGTGGCTGGCAAAGAGTACGCAAAGGACACCGATTAACACTGAAGCCAAGCTCCTGTTGCTGACTCACGCGTTCGAGACGTGGAAGTGTATTCGCGTCGAACTCATTACCGACGTACGCAATGAGCAATCGCGCGCCGCGATCCTGCGGATCGGCGCGAAGCAGGAAGGCATTCTGCGGAAGCACCTAATTTTGCCGAGCGGACGCATTCGCGATTCGGTTGTCTTCAGCATCATCGATGATGAGTGGCCGGACGTGAAGGCGGAACTTCGAAAGCGACTGACGTAGTTAGAAACAGGTGTTCAGACTACGCATCAGTCGAGATTGTCGATTTGTAACCCCACCGGCGTTGCTCCCGCACCCTTGATTGCATCGAGCACGCGAAGAACATCAGCGTAGGCGATCATTCGCGGCGCCTTGATGAAAACAGTCCTTTCGATGCGCACGCTGTCCGGCAAGTCGTTCCGATCCCGCAAATCATCACGAAAGACACGATTTTGAAATCGCTGCTGAACCACGTCGTACAAAGTTGCGACCAGTTTGCTCGGATCATTGACGCTGCCCATGTCTGAAGTGCGATTCAGCATAAGCGTATGATCAGGTTTGATCGTAACTACGAGCGTCTTATCGTTCGGATCGAGGCGTTGATCATCTGGCTTGGAGGCTGTCTTTGTTAGAAATCTCGCGGGCTTCAGCGGCGAAACGACCATGAAGATAATCAGCATCACCAACAGAACGTCGATCAAAGGCGTCACGTTGATGAATGGTTTTGCGCAGTTCTCGGACCGGCTTGCGCGATCGGCAAGGGTGCTCATCGTCTTTCCTCCTTCGTTAATTTTTTTAGACAGCACGCCCCGGATTAAGTTCCGTTGCTACGCGGAAGGATCGAACAACAGCGGAAAGAACTGACCGCCAATTCTTTCACCGGAGGGAATGGATGGTACACCTTCGAGTAGCGGCGAATCAGAAGCTGATTTGACGCCGTCGCGAAACACATTAACGACAGTGCCGCGACGCGGGCGTTCGCTACGATTCTCGAACGAGCCGTGCACCATCAGCGGATGATGAAACGAACACTCGCCGGCTTTTAGTTCGATCGCGACGGGTAGGAACTGC
Source organism: Pyrinomonadaceae bacterium (assembly GCA_036006125.1). Lineage (GTDB taxonomy): Bacteria > Acidobacteriota > Blastocatellia > Pyrinomonadales > Pyrinomonadaceae > UBA11740. Next base: position 3,485 of record DASYPX010000091.1, read on the forward strand.
GCTTTCTGTTGGTCAGTTAGAACGCCTTGGATTGAATGCATGTCATTCGCCAGGCCAGTTATGGGCAAAAGATTCCAGCGGTGGCTGCCCGGTACGTAATGAACACAGCCGTTTTCACGCGTCGAGTCGTCCAGCCCGATCCAGCATGACAAGTGCGCCACCGGCTGCGTGCGTGTCCAGTACGAATAGTCCTGATGCCACGCG
>DASYPX010000092.1:0-10113 GCA_036006125.1 Pyrinomonadaceae bacterium
GGATCTGTCTGCGTAATCTGTGTAATCTGCAGATGATTCTTCCTCAACGCCGACATCAACCACTAAGACACGGAGACACCAAGACCTCCTAACTGAGATTTTGCTTATAAGTTCTTTGTGCCCTTCGTGTCTTTGTGGTTAATTGTTGTCTGCGTAATCTGCGAAATCTGCGGACTATTCCGTCGTCGGTTGCTGCTTCCATTTCTCTTCGTCGACGCCGCGTATCAGCAGCCACAGGATCATTACAGCGGAAACCAACAGACCGTAGAGGGCAGTTATGCCGAATGAGGCGCGACCGAGCGGCGGATACAAGTAGAGCAGCCAACACAAACCGGCAATCATGCCCATGACACCCAGCCAACGCGGCAGGAATGTTGACTTGAAAATCAGATAGCCATTCAGCAAGGTCGAGAATCCGAAGAACGCCATCGCCGTCGCAGCGCCGGTATCGTTCGCTCTGAGCAGAATGAGCGCGAGTGATTGCAATTGCTCGGGGTTGAATCCACGCAGAATCGATTCCGTGTGGGACGGCGAGCCGCCCAAAACAAATAATGGCGTGATGTAAAAGACGCGCGCAAACGTCTTAATGATAGCGCCCGACAGTTCAATGAACGCCGCGCTCAAAGCGATGGGCCGGCTCACCGGCCGCAGCAACACATACCAGAGTGAGGCGGTGGCGATTTGGCTGGCCATCTCGATGAGATAGACGGTGAAGCCGAACGTAAACAGACCTTTGTGCGCCAGGATGTTGTTGGCGGTTGCCGCGGCGTCGTGGAAATCAATCAGCCGTTCGCTAACAACACCCTGCGCGAATACTCCACAAATAATTACAAGCAGAAAAAGGAGGCCGAGTGCGCGGGCGACCGTTTTAGGGTGTTGGGTGTTGAGTGTCATGGGCGTAGGTAGTAAATCGTAAATAGTAAATCGTAAATAGAAACGACAAGACGAGGGGAATGGTTCACGCAAATTAGTAAATCGTGAATCGTAAATCGTGAATAGAAAAACTGAAGACGTTAACCACAAAGACACAAAGGCACGAAGACATATAAGCAAAAATCTCAGTTCGGGGGTCTTGATGACTTTGTGTCTTAGTGGTTTCGGATCGGCATCTGTCTGAGTTTATCCGCGGCGTAGACGGAAGGCAGAAGGCGAAGGCAGGGGCGAGAAATTGAAAACTGAAAACTGAAAAGTGAAAACTCAACAACCCGACACCCGACACCCGACACCCGAGACCAAAGACCAAAGACCAAAGACCAAAGACCAAAGACCAAAGACCAAAGATCAAAGACCAAAGACCAAAGTCCAAAGACCAAAAACCGATTTCAAAGAACCAGCTTTCTGCCGCTTCATCTTGCTTGCTTCAACTCGCTGTAATACTATCCCCCGTCCTCCTATTCAGTTTTCATCAACCCCATCCTGGAGGTTTCGTTGCTCGGCAAAACTATCTCGCATTACCGGATCACAGCGCAGCTCGGCAAAGGTGGGATGGGCGTCGTCTACGAAGCCGAAGACACAAATCTCGGCCGGCACGTTGCGCTCAAGTTTCTGACGCCGGCGATGGCGACCGATGCCAACCTGCTTCAGCGTTTCCAACGCGAAGCGCGCGCAGCCTCGGCACTGAATCATCCGAACATCTGCACGATTCACGGGATTGAGGAATTCGATTCGCAGCATTTCATCGTCATGGAGCTGCTCGATGGCGAACTACTCGGCGATCGCATCCGCCGCGGGCCGCTGGATATTGAATCCCTGCTGACGCTCGGCACACAGATCGTGGACGCGCTCGAGTCGGCGCACTCCAAAGGCATCGTGCATCGTGATCTGAAGCCGGCAAACATCTTCATCACCTCGCGCGGGCAGGCAAAGATTCTGGATTTCGGCATTGCCAAAATTGAGCATCAGCTGCAGCCGAATCCATCTTCGATGATCGAGACCATTCGCAAGGACCAATTGACATCCGCGGGCACAACCATGGGAACCGTCGCGTACATGTCGCCCGAACAGGCGCGCGGCGAGATTACCGATGCGCGCACTGATCTGTTCTCGTTCGGGGCGCTGCTCTATCAGATGGCTACGGCTGTGCTGCCGTTTCAGGGTGACACTTCGGCCATCGTGTTTGATGCGATTCTCAATCGCGATCCCGTGCCGGTGAACCAGGTCAATCCGTCTTTGCCGCAAGAGCTCGGCCGGATTCTGGATAAGGCTCTCGAAAAAGATCGGTCGCTGCGTTACCAGTCGGCTACTGAAATTAAGACCGATCTCTTGCGGTTGAAACGCGATCTCGACTCAGGCCGTAAACTTTCGGTCGAGGCAGAAAACTCAGGGCGAGTTGAGGCGGCAAAGTCTGCCCAACGCCCGCTGGCGGTGCTCTATTTTGAAAACGGCAGCGGCGCCAAAGAAGACGAGTATCTGCGCGACGGTATCACTGAAGACATCATCACCGAGCTCTCCAAGATTAAGGACCTGCACGTGTTTTCGCGCCCCACGGTGCTGGCTTTTCGCGATCGCCCGGTAACGCCCGCCCAAATCGGCGCGCAGTTGTCGGCTGCGTATGTGTTAACCGGCACTTTGCGCCGTTCAGGTCCTCGTCTGCGCATTAGCGCGCAGTTGGTTGATACGAAGACCGACTTTCCGCTCTGGTCTGAGCGTTACGATCGTGAAATGCAGGACATCTTTGAGTTGCAGGACGAGATCGCGCGCAAGATCGCAGAGGCGCTGCGTGTGACTCTGTCGCCGCAGGAGCGGGCCGAGCTGGCCGCGAAACCCACTGAGAATCTTCAGGCCTACGATCTGTACCTGCGCGGCCGAAACTATGCCCGGCGCGAGTCGCGACAAGATCTCGAGCTCGCGCGCGAAATGTTCGACGGCGCTGCATCGTTGGATCCACAGTTCGCGCTGGCCTATGCGGCGTCCGCGAATGCCTGCGCGCTGCACTACTACCGTTACGGCCATGAACAGGTTTGGATCGATCGCGCCAAGGCCGCATGTGCAGAGACAGTGAAGCTAAGGCCCGACTTGCCGGAAGCGGACATCGCACGCGCCTGGGTTTGCTACGCGGATCAGCAATACGAGGAAGCGGTGCGCCTGGCGCGGGGCGCGCTCGCGCGTAAACCCGATTGTGACGGCGGCTATTACTTACTCGGCCGGACGCTATTCTCCATGGGCCGCTATCACGAAATTCTCGAGATGGCCGAAACGGCCGTGCGAATGGTCGGCGAGGATTACAATATCTACACTCCGATCTGTAACGCGTTGGGTGCGCTAGGCAAGACAGATGAATTGAGACACTGGCGGATGCGGCGCGTGCAAGTCGTCGAATCACATCTGCGGAAGGTGCCCGAAGATGTGCGCGCCCGGGTAGCGCTTTCGAATGACTATGCGACTTTGAATCGAACAGACGATGCTATGCGAGAGGTCAATCTCGCTGTCAGCTTTCGTCCTGACGATGCGTCGGTGCTGTACAACGCGGCTTGCACTTTCTGTTTGATGAAGAAGAAGCCGGAAGCCCTGGATGTGCTCAGAAAGGCGCAGGACGCTGGATTTCGCGATTCGGACTGGGCGCGCCGAGATCCGGACCTGGCGATACTGTACGGCGATCCAGAGTTCGAGCGACTGTATCCGGCAAAGCATGAGCAGAAGGCAGAAGGCGGAAAATCATGAGACACGGAGATGGGGAGACGCGGAGAATTGACTAAGGGTGCTCGGTTTTCTCCGCGTCGCCGCGTCTCCCTGTCTCCGCGTCCTGCTATTGCTGCTCACTGTTCACAGGTCGGTTTTTAGGAAATCCTCTCGCCATTAGCCAAATCGCCGTTGCCAGGTAGACGAAGCCGAGTGGCATTCCCATCACGATCATCGGCGGCGTCGGATACGGAATAAACTGCGGCAGAGTTATTCCGGTTATCTGCATGAGTGTCGTCAGTAGACCTAAGGCGGCAAGCACCCGCGGCACCAAGGCCCAGCGCCAGAAGATGCCGAACAACAACGACATCCAACTCACCATGACAAGCAAGTGCGTGTAATGAACCCACGTCCAGTAAGCACGCACCGATGCGCCGACAATGTTGTAAACGCCCGCATCTGCGGCCGACGCAGACGCGTGTTGCTGACTGAGCGTGAACAACGACATCCACGCGGCGTTTTCCACGCATTGAAGCGAAAAGTTCGCGATTGCCAGCGCCACTAGCCACAGTGCGAGTGCAGTGCTGTGCTCACGGATGATTGGCCACGCGGTCGCAGCGATCGCAATCGTGACCGCGCCGCCGATAAACAAAAGCATTACCGAGAGTCTGACTTGAAAAGCATGGCTCGAATCGTTTGCGTCGTATGTCAGCGGTTCGTTGAGTGGACGCAACATGACATACGGCGTGATCAATCCGGTGGCGAGATGCGCCAACAACAAGATTCCGACGGTGCGGCCGGTCTTCATCGGGGATTTCATGATCCGCTGTACGGTAGGAAAGAGTGGCGAGTTCAATAAATAGTGATCAATAGTGATGAGTGATGAGTGATGAGTGATGAGTGATGAGTGATGAGTAATGAGTGATGAGTAATGAGTGATGAGTGAGTGATGAGTAATGAGTGATGAGTAATGAGTGATGAGTAATGAGTGATGAGTAATGAGTGATGAGTGATGAGTGATGAGTAATCAGTGATCAGTAATCGTAACACTAATCGTTAATGAGAACTGCCGATCCGAAACCACCGAGACACGAAGGCACCAAGAAAACAACTGATATTTTGCTTATCAGTTCTTCGTGCCTTTGTGTCTTTGTGGTTTATTTTTCTCTGGGTAATCTAGGGACGCCCTCACGGTCGGGCTACTGCTTTACTCATCACTCATCACTCATCACTCATCACTCATCACTCATCACTCATGGCTACTTTTCTGGTTTTTCTCAGAATCGCCGCCGAGATCACCGTAATGATCAGGCCGACGGGAAACGGCTCGAGGAACGTGAAGGCGGCATGAAGAAATGGCTTGCTGCCGAGCTGCTTGACCTGCTCCATTTCCTGGATCGTTGCTTGAATCTTTTCCGGAGAAGCGCCTGATGCGCGTGCTTTCGTGATTTCGTGCGCCGCGTACTTATCAAAGAAATCCGGCATGAAGCCGTAAAACAGGATCTGCCAGGCGATCACATAACAGATTGACGAGATCACCGCGATCAGAATTCCAACGACGAACGCACGGCCGAAGGTGATTGTGCCGCCGCCCACGTTCTCGCGATACGAGCGGATGCCGAAAAATATCAGGATGAATGCCAGCACCATACCGGTGTAGCCGACGACGTAGCCCCGATCGAGACCGATCTTGTCGATGAACGGCATGGTGGCGAACATGAAGAGCGCCATCAGCGCGCCGGAAATGAGACCGAAGACCAGAACGATTCTTTTCATTTTAGTTTTTCCTTCGCGTGTACTTAGTCTCGACTGCCTTTGCTTCCCCTTCGCCCGGAACAATGTTGTAAGCAGTAATGGTTAGGTGATCGTCATCGATTAGTTCGTAAACCGTTTTCCAACCCCATTCCGGCTGATTCGGGCCCATCGCGTATTTTCCTTGCACGAAAAATCCGCGTTCAGTCGCATCGCCTCGCGAAAACATGATGCCGGTGCTCATGTGAAAGTCATCGACCCAGGAGACCTCGAACTCTTTCATTAGGCTATTCCACGCCATCGTCTCTTCGCCGTGGCGCGGTTTGCCCTGCATCTCGCCTTCGTAAGTGTGACGAATGAAGCGGCCCTCAAGAAACGGAGAGATTTCACCCTTCACGGTTGAGTCATCGGCGAGCTTTCCGGGCTCGAACCATGTTTGACACGTGCCTTCCCAAACACCTACCAGTTGCAGCAAAAGATCCTTTGACATCATTCCTCCTATCAAGCAGCGCAGAATTTACCGCAAGTCGGGCGGATCTGTCGTCATACTTTTGGGTGATTCTGCGTAATGCTTTAGGGTGATTTACCACGAAGTCACAAAGACACAAAGCAGAAGAGCAAAAACAGAGTAGGTGTCTTTGCGGCAAACCTCACGGAATAAGGTTGAGTTCTTTCGCAATCTGCACCGCCTGCGTGCGGCGTTTGGCGCTGAGCTTGTCGAGCAGGCGGCTGGAGTGCGTCTTGACAGTATTCTCGCTGACGAAAAGCTTCTCAGCGATCTCGCGATTGCTTAGGCCGCCCGCGATCAGCTGAAGAATTTCCAACTCACGCGCGGTGATTCCGAGTTGTTGCAAGCGCGTCTGATCGAGCGCAAAGGGTTCGCGGCTGGGAACCGGCACTTCTACTCTTACTTCGACGGGGACCTCTCTGACGACGACAGTCTCTTTCTTCTTTGTCAGCTTGAGCCCGAGCCAGATTCCCACAGACGCAAAGAACAACGCGATCAGTCCACCATAGATTTCAACCGAGCGCTCAATGATCAAAAAACGATATTCGATTGTCTTGAGCAGAACGATTAGCAAGCCGCCGCAGAGACCATAAATAAGAAGGTGTTTCTTCACTGGTGAATGGTGAATCGTAAATGGTAAATAGACGCGTCTTCTGAAGTTGGATAGTTCGAAATGTCGATGAGTTACTGGATGATTGATGGCTTGTGGGGCTTTTTCATGATCCTCCAGACAATCCACGCTCCGAACAACAGAATCACGGCCGAGATCGCGCGAGCCGCCGGTCCGTGAACCGTCAGGTTGCCGTTTCTGCCGATAAGAAACAGGTTTCCAGTGGCGAGACCGATTACGGCGCCAATGACCGTGACCAGTAAGTAAATTCCAAATGCGATTCCAATCAGTAAAAGGCAGCCGTGAAAGAGGCGAGCAGCGTTCTTATTTGGCGGCTGCAAAGGTGCAGGAGCCGATGGCGCTTGACCGGTTGCTTGTTGGTGAAGCGAAGCTTGAATGGCGTCGAGCCACTTGCGAATTTGAATGTTGTAGTAGCCGCCCACGTCAAACAGCATGAAGCCGCTGAAGCCGGCGCGCTCAACACGCAATTGAAGATCGACGATGGTTCCTGCAGCGCTCGAGCCGATGCGGACGTTAGCAATTCCCGCATGTCCAAAGCTCGAGCCTTCGGCAGTAAAGCCATCTGATGTTTCTTTCGTGATCGACCAGCCCACGGATTCCGTCATCACTGCGCGGGCACGATCGAATACCTCCTCACGCGATGCCGCAAAGATCCGTTGCTGCCGGAAATGTTTGTACCTGAAGTCCATGGCGGCGAACGTGCGCGAGTATTAACAAGGGCGCGCGCGTTGTCAAAGGATTTTGCTGGCCGGCACGTCATGACGCGACCGTCGGCGATGGCGACTGTTTCACATTGACTCTGGTTCTTCCCACGGTTAGAGTGCGCGCGCTAACACAATTTAGTTCACGAGGAGAATCGATGAAACGCTATTCAAGAAAGTTAGCGCTCGCAATTTTTGCCGGCGCGCTCATGCTTGCGATTACCGCAACGGCGCAAGTTTACAAATACTACAGTCCCGGTACGGTGTGGACAGTCACTACAATCCGAATCAAGTCCGGCATGGACCAGGCGTATCTCTCATATCTCGACGGCGAGTTCAAAAAGGAATCGGACGCACAAGTCAAAGCCGGTTACATGAAGTCCTACAAGATCCTGCGGACGTTGGATGACGACGCATCGTGGAATCTCTTAATCCTGCGCGAGTATAAGAGCCTCGCGGCCATGGAGGCAGACGCGGAAAAGTCTGACGCGCTGGCGTTGCAGACCTCTGGCAATGACGATGTGCAGATGAAAGGCTACGAGGATCGTTCGAAAATTCGCGAAGTACTGGCGACGAAGACTGCGCGCGAATTGATGCTGAAGTAGATTCGCGGCGAGCTCGGTCAAGAACCAAATTCGAGCCCAGGCCAATTGTCTGGGCTCGTTTTTTCCGTGTACGTCACGCTCTTCTCGCTCGATCGCCGGATTCGTTTCCGTCCCATGAGAATTTGCCTTGTAATCTTCCATGCCTTGCTCTAATCTACTCGCGCAATTGCTTGCAGCGTCTCCTCGCGCCGACTCACCCCTTTGGCGCAAACTCTCTCCTGAACTTTGAATTTCAGTTGGGGTAATTGTGCAGAAGTAAGACTCTTCCGGAAACATTTTCGCCGTCGCCGCGGACAATTCCCGACGAAAGCCAGAATTTATGCGTCGAGCATCATACCGCTTGAGGCCGGGAGTATCGTCGAAGGGAGTAACCAAGATGAAAGTATTCTGTCGTGAGCACGAAAAGGGATTCTTCGCACCGCGCCAAAATCCAATCAAATGTGACAACCGCGGTCACATCCTCGGTGAATTAAATTTTGCAGGTGACCGGCGTTCGCAGGCGGACCTGCACTGGCAGTACTGCTGCAACTGTGAGCACTTCTGTCCGATATCTCCGGACGGTGAAAGTTTGGAGCGGTGCCTCGTCTGCACGCGACGAACGTCGCAGATGTATGTTTGCGATCGATGCTTCACCATTAGTTTCGAATCGAATATGCCGCTCGAGACGAAGAATTTCACGCTCACATCTGACGGCGTTCCTCAACCATCCTGTCCTGGATGTTTGCAAACGAGTTCGGCCGAAGTACGCGAGCACGCGTGCGATGAACTGGGCAAGTCGTTCACCACCGCCCTCACAACCTGTCCGATTTGCCGCGAGCGACTCGACATTGGTCCGTCGTTTCCAAATTTGGTTTCACAGTTCTTGCGAAAGACAAAAGCGACGAACAAATCGAACGTGACTTTCGATTACGACACGGGCCTGTTCGTGGAAATTGAAGACGGTGAGTTTGTCATCGTGCTTGACGCTTCTGACCGCAATCGAGTTATGGTCCTGCCGCGGCTCACTCAATTTTCCGATCTGCGTGAGTTCTACGAACTCTATCAGGATTATTATCACCACCGTGGTCAGCTTCGCGCGGGCGAAGTTTTCATTCATGAGCCCGCTTTCGCCGAAGGCACCGACGGCGGTTGGACGTTTAAGTCGCCGGGGATGCTGGAAATCGTAGACGACCATCCGAAACGCCGGACGGGCAAAGTTCGATTCAGTGAAGCGCCACGTCACCACGAAACGCCGGCAGTAGCGACTCCTTCCGCGAAAGCTGTGGAGCCCGCGATTCCTGGTGAGAAAACTGCGGCGCCCGCCATTCCTCCCCCGACAGCTGCGGAGCCTGCGATTCCTGCAGCGCGAACTGCGGAGGCCCCAATTCCTCCCACGAGAGCTGAGGAGCCTCTGATTCCTGCCGCGAGAGCAGCGGAGTCCGCCATTCCGCCAGGGGACATTGAAACAGAGGCACCACCGTCGCTGGCTGTGCCGCCTAAGATCGAGTCATCCGGCGGCGTTTGCCAAAACTGCGGTTCAGCAATCGAGGACAAGTACGCGTTTTGTTGGAACTGCGGTAAGCCAATGCAAGCCACGAAACAGAGCGTAACCAAAAGGCCAAAGAATCCCTCACGACGGTTGATAATCGACATGAATGACGTTCCCGATCTTCCGCCATTCGATGAAGATGATCGACCCGCGAGCTTCCCCCCACATTTACCACGTGAGCAGAAGAGACTAAAACGCGGAAATGGTTCGGGACTGAAATTGATGCTCGTGCTGATGGTGGCCGGCGTAGGTTTAGTATCTGGAATGGTGGGAATGTGGTGGCTGAGACCGTCGTCGCAAATCACGACGGCGGCATTGGCGGCGCAAACGGTGGCTTCAACTTCGCAGTCCGCGCAGAATTACGTGCCGGCTGTCACTGTATCGACGACGCCAGTTGAAACGCCGTTTCCAACAACAGTGGCAGCCTCGGGCGCGGATCAAGAACTTCGTGACTTAAAACAGCGCGATGCCAAAGGAACTACCGCCGATCGACGGACTGTGATGCGCGACATTGCGCGACTGGAGAGAGAATATCCAAACGATTACCGATTTCCGTACGAGCGTGCGAAGTTGTCTGCATCGGACGCAAAGTCACACGACGCGGCTTTTCAAGCGCTATTCATCGCCGCACAACGAGCTATCAAGGCGGGCAAGTCCGGGGAGATGCTACACGGATTGGAGGCGGATAAGTCTCGAGATTTTCGAAAGCTGGCGCACGGCCACGTTGAGTGGGTCCAAATCATTCAGTCTTTAAAGAACAGAGACGCGAC
>DASYPX010000093.1:0-23241 GCA_036006125.1 Pyrinomonadaceae bacterium
ATTCGCGCTTCGCGGCCGCCAGGGGCTCTTCATCGTCAGCAAATTCGCCCTTGGGAATTGTCCACGCACCATCGTCTCGATTGCCCCAGAAAGGACCGCCCGGATGTGCCAACAGTATCTCGATGTCCGTCTTGATGACGCGATACATCAACAGACCTGCGCTCTTCTTCGGCATCGTTTGTTACGGTAAGCGTATCCTGCCGAAAGAATTTTTCAAGTTTGTCGCAACGATGTATGAAAGAAGCAGCCCTTTGCAGAAAACCGAGAAGGCGAATTAAAGAACACCAGCGTCTCGCGCATGCGATTCAAGGAAAGGTGCAGCAGTCTCAGACTACTTCATCAACGTAAATTGGGTTTAATTCTGACGCAATAACTTCGGCCGCCTCGTCGAGCGACACTGCTGCGCGAGCGTGTGTCGCAAGTTCTTTTTCGGCGTCCAGAATCAGACGCGTCGTCTGCATGACTGTGTCAGGATTCAACGAAATTGAGGTAATTCCTTTGTCCACAAGAAACCGCGCAAACTCGGGATAATCCGACGGTGCCTGGCCACAGATACCAATCTTCTTGCCCGCGCGATGCGCCGCGTCGATTGCCATCGAGATCATTTTCTCGACCGCGCCGTCGCGCTCGTCGAAGAGGTGCGCAACCATTTCAGAATCACGATCCAGCCCCAGCGTTAGCTGGGTCAAATCGTTAGAACCGATCGAGTAACCATCGAACACGCGCAGGAATTCATCGGCGAACACCACGTTCGACGGCAGCTCGCACATCGCATAAATCTCCAACTCATTTTCGCCCTGCGTCAAGCCGTTTTCAGCCATTAACTCAATCACGCGCTTCCCTTCCTCGACCGTACGGCAGAACGGAATCATTGCTTTCACGTTGGTCAGTCCCATGTCCTGTAGCACACGTCGCAGCGCGAGACATTCAAGCTGAAAGCCTTCTCGATAACGGTCGTCATAGTAGCGTGACGCGCCGCGAAATCCGAGCATGGGATTCTCTTCGACCGGCTCATACTCCTGCCCACCAATCAACATCGCGTATTCGTTCGATTTGAAGTCCGACATCCGGACGATGACAGGATTCGGATAGAACGCGGCCGCGATTCGCGCTATGCCTTCGGCGAGGCGCCGGACAAAAAATTCGCGCGGATCTTCTTCACCGATGCGTATCGCGATTTCGCGGACCACGGATTCGCTCGCCAGTTTCGGGTAGTTCACCAGCGCCATCGGATGAATGCCGATGTGGTTGTTGATGATGAACTCCAATCGCGCCAATCCAACGCCATCATTTGGCAGCGATGCCAGCGCGAACGCGTGTTCAGGATCGCCGACATTCATCATTACCTTGGTCACCGGCCGATGACCATTGTCGATGGCGCGTCGATCGACGGTGTAGTCAATGAGACCTTCGAAAACTCCACCCTTCGCACCGTTCGCGCAACAGACCGTCACGTCCATGTCCGACTTCAAGACTTCAGTTGCATTGCCCGTTCCGACGATGCAAGGTAGCCCAAGTTCACGACTGACAATCGCGCTGTGACAGGTTCGTCCGCCGCGGTCGGTAACAATTGCGGACGCTTTCTTCATCACCGGTTCCCATGCAGGATCCGTGTGCGAGGTAACAAGTACCGCCCCTTCGCGAAACTCAGCAAGCTGATCCGGGTGATCGAGAACGTGCACGCGACCCTGACTAATCTTCTCGCCTACCGCAATGCCATGGCATAACGGCTCGCGATGCTCGCCCGTCAGCTTGTAGCTTTCAATGTAATTCTGTTGATTGGTCGCATGAACAGTTTCCGGTCGCGCCTGCAGAATGAATAGCTCTCCTGTCAGACCATCCTTCGCCCACTCGATGTCCATCGGGGTGGGCCGGCCGGCACGTTCCGAATAATGGCGCTCGATTTCGCAACCCCACTTTGCGAGCTGCAGCACTTCATAATCGTTCAGGCAAAATCGCTGGCGCTGTGCTTCAACGACTTCACGCACCCGCGTTCCTTTGCCATCGAGGCCATAAACCATCTGCACCTCTTTTGTGCCGAGCTGCCGGCTGATGATGGGCCGCGCGCCGTTCGCGAGGGTGGGTTTGAAAACGATCCACTCATCCGGCGTAGCCATACCCTGCACGATCGCTTCGCCCAGCCCCCAAGCGCCATTGATTACTACTGCGTTGCGGAAACCGGATTCGGTATCGAGCGTAAACATCACACCCGAGCAAGCGAGATCTGATCGCACCATCGGCTGCACGCCAATCGACAAAGCGACTTCGAAATGTTCAAAGCCACGCGCCGCGCGATACGAGATGGCGCGATCGGTCCACAACGACGCGAAACATCGATGACACGCGTCAAGCAGACGCTCTTCCCCACGGACGTTCAGAAAGGTCTCCTGCTGTCCGGCGAATGATGCGTCGGGAAGGTCTTCGGCAGTGGCGGACGAGCGCACGGCCACTTCCGGAAAATGCCCCAGTCGATCAGACAACCGATGGTAGGCATCGATGATTTCATTGCGCAGCGTGCGGGGTAATTCTGCCTCGAGAATTAAGGTGCGGGCCTGGTGCCCCGCACGACTTAATGCGTCGATGTCTTTGTAATCCAGGCCGCCGATCAACTCGCGAAGCGATCTTTCAAGGCCGTTTGACTGCAGCAGCAGGCGATATGCGTCGCTGGTTGTCGCAAACCCATCCACAGCGCGCACACCACGTGGCGCCAGACAACAGAACAGCTCGCCCAGGCTGGCGCACTTGCCGCCGACCAACTCAACATCACCGGCGCCCACCTCGCTAAGATCCAACACGAGTCGGTTTACACTGCGATTGTTCATGCCCACCTCCAGGTTGCGCTTGGGTGGCGCTCTTGCTGCCACACAGATTCGAAGGACTTAGAAGACTTAAAATCGGAAATGCGGGGATATTCCTGCAGGGGAGCCCACCTTAACACAGAAGTAGTGGCGCAATTGTGGCGTTTTCTTGGGGAAAGCTTACTTACTTCGCGCTGTCCCGGCGTCCGGATGAGCAGTTAAAGACTACGCCGCCCCGCTTCGAAGTCTTTGAACAGCTCCCGATGTATCTCGGCAATTGCCTCCGGCCGCACCTTTGGTTGACGATCGAAGGTGAGCAAACCGTTGATTTCCTGTTCGATATCTGTCAGTTGCGTGTAACAAAAGCCGGCAAGAAATTTCATCGATGCGATGCCTTCCATCAGGTCACGATATTTCGCGAGCAATTCCTCGGAGGTGTTGAACGACGCATAGAAGTTGTAGAGCAGGTCGCGCTTCGATTCCGGAATGTCTGTGGGAATATTGAGGAAGCCGCCCACTTCCGACAGTACGATCGGCTGACCGCGATACTGAGAGCCACGCGCGAACAGTGGCTTCTCGCCAATCCAAACCCGGAGCGGAAGTTCGCCACCGGCCAGTTTATCTTTATAGCGTTCGCGCAATTGTGACGAGCCAGGCGTGTAATCATGAATCGCGCAGATGTCGGTGATGTCGGTGTGTTCCCAGCCGTCGTTATCGACCACTGGGCGCGTGGGATCGAGGCGGCGGGTAGCGCGCACCATCCGCTCGAGATATGCATATTGGCCGGCGTGCTGTTGACCCAGCTCGGGGAATCCCATGCTCTCGTTCACAGGAACCCAAGCGATAATCGATGGATGGTTATAGTCGCGCCGCACCGCGCGTTGCCATTCAGCCGACAACAATTCTTCCGCTTGCGAAGACCACTCGCGCGCATTCGGCATCTCTTCCCAAACCAGCAACCCAAGTCGATCGCACCAATAAAGCCAACGCGGGTCTTCGATCTTCTGGTGTTTGCGAGCGCCGTTGAAGCCCAGCATTTTTGTCCAGCCAATGTCAGTTTGCAGGGCTTCGTCCGATGCCGCAGTCAAGTAGCCACCCGGAAAGTAACCTTGATCGAGCACCATTTTCAGATAAATCGGTTCGCCGTTAATGCGAATGTGGCTGTCACGCAATTCAATGCCGCGGATTCCGAAGTACGAATTGACTTCATCGCACAATTCACCTTTATCGTCGTAAAGACGAATTCGCAGATCGTACAAATGCGGCGAATGCGGGTACCAAAGTTTTGCGTACGGGATCGGCAGAAGGAATTGACCGGTGGCAACTGGTGTGTGCTCTTCAGCGCGCGTGACAAGTTTGCCGTGATCGAACACTTCAACTTCAATCCGCCAGGCCGCTGAAGGCGCATGTAGAAACACGGCAAGGTAGACCGTATTGCTGTCTGCGCGCGGAACGATCTGAATCTCTTCGACCCGAATTGCGGGAGCAGCTTCCAGCCATACTGTCTGCCAGATGCCGGTCGTGTTGTAGTAATCGATGCCGACGGGCAAACCGGTATGTGATTGTTTTCCGCGCGGTTGCCGCGGGTCTTGTCGATCCACGACGCGCACCGTCAGCCGATTTATGCCGCCGTTCAGATAAGGCGAGATCTCGAATTGAAATGGAACGTGACCTCCCTGGTTGTGGCCAACCTCGTGTCCGTTCACCCAAACGGTCGAGTAATAATCAACGGCGCCGAAGTTCAACAACACATCCGGTTGTTCCCATTCGTCGGGAAGTTGAAAGCTGCGCGCGTACCAGACAATCTCGTGGACCGCCTTATCGTTAATGCTGGATAACTCCGTCTGATAAGCGAATGGCACGGTGATTCGCAGAGGCAGCTCGTGGCCATCGTGCCAACCGGTCGCAAGCCCCTCATCGGAGTCGTCAAACGCGAATTCCCATTCGCCATTCAAGTTGAGCCAGGGTTCGCGTACGAATTGTGGCCGTGGATATTCAGGACGAGGAATGTTTTGATCGGACATGAGCTAATTTTCTGAGGAAATTGAAACGCAGGGGTTGGTCAGAACCGCGAGCGGCAGCGACCGGGTCATCCATCAACTTGAATTCTTAATCCCATCGCTCCGCTCGGCGGTTTTCACAGAATCTCTTCTCGCGCGCCGTCGTCAGCTTTAACGACGTAAACATCGGGGTCAATTTCTGTCGTGGCGCGATATTCCTCGGCGACGGTTTGCGTAAAGCTCTCGACCCGGTCGTCAGACACAATGTTAATTGTGCAACCTCCGAAGCCGCCGCCTGTCATCCGCGCACCAAATACGCCCTCATGGCGTGACGCAATCTCAACCATCAAATCGAGTTCGCGACAACTGACTTCGTAATCGGTCCTTAACGATTCATGCGACTGCATCATTAACTCGCCCAGCTGGTGCCGATCTCCGCACTCGAGCGCTTGCGCTGCCTTGACCGTGCGATCATTTTCCGTGACGACATGCCGGCCACGGCGACGCACAGGCTGAGGCAACTCTTTCTCGTACTTTTGAAAGTCCGCAATGGTTACGTCACGCAGCGCGCGAATTCCTGGCAAACGTTGGCTCAACACTTCAACTGCTTCTTCACATTCAGCGCGCCTTTGATTATAGGCGGACGACGCCAGCTCATGCTTTACGTTTGTGTTGCAAACCACGATCGCGGCATTTAAGTTTGCGAGCGAGATTTCTCGGATCGCCAACGAACGGCAATCGATCAGGAAGGCATGCTGTTCACGTCCAAGCGTTGCCGTTAGTTGATCCATAATCCCTACCTTCGCGCCAACGAAATCATGTTCAGCCTTTTGCGCCGCAAGCGCGAGTTCTTTCGGAGCTATTGTCGCATCCGCAATGGTTGTCAGCGCTCTCCCCGTCGCTACTTCCAACGCAGCAGACGATGAGAGGCCGCCGCCGATCGGGACATCCGAATCGATCACGATGTCCGCGCCACGCAAAGCGAGACCGTGACTCTTCAATGTCCACGTGACGCCGGCCACGTACTTTGCCCACTGGTGCGCGGATAAATCTGCGCACTCATCAATCTTGAACTCAGTTGCGTCATTCAGCACGACGGCAGCGACGCTCACAACTCGATCTTCTCTTGGCGCAATCGCCACAAAGGTGCGCCGATTAATCGCCATCGGCAAAACGAAACCGTCGTTGTAGTCGGTATGCTCACCGATGATGTTTACGCGCCCCGGCGCCGAGAACAGTCGCGGCGCTGTGCCGTAGCGTTCAGTGAACTCGGCTACCAGTCGATTTCGATTGACCATCGTCAGCGCATCGCGCGACGCAATGCAGGGCAAATTACCTTGAATAACCGCGGGGGTGGACCTGCAACCATTGCCAGGCTGACTCGACTATCTTGCGCATGTCCTGAAATTTAGGTGACCAGCCAAGTTCGCTTTTGATGCGAGATGAACTCGCAATCAAGACAGCCGGATCGCCAGCGCGCCGCGCCACGATATGGGTCGGAATGTCCCGGCCCGTAACTTCGGCCGCAACATTGATAACGTCCTTAACTGTGTAGCCGTCGCCGCCGCAGCCCAGGTTATAAATGGCGCTCCGATCATCGAGTCTCCCGAGCGCCACGATGTGCGCGCGCGCCAGGTCGATCACATGAATGTAGTCCCGCACGCACGTGCCGTCGCGCGTTGAGTAATCGTCGCCATAAATATCGACTTGCGGACGATGACCGATCGCGGTTTGCAGCACCAACGGAACCAGGTGCGTCTCTGGATCGTGCCACTCGCCACAACGCGCCGTAGCTCCCGCCGCGTTGAAATAGCGTAGCGACGCGTAGCGCATCCCATGCGCCTGTTCGTACCAGCGCAACGCCCGCTCAAACGCGAGCTTTGTCTCGCCATAAGGATTTGTCGGATTGGTCGCGTCAGTCTCTTCGATCGGCTGCTTCCCAGGCTCGCCGTAGACCGCCGCCGTCGATGAGAACACGAGCCGCTTTACGCCGGCATCTTTCATCGCTTCGAGTAGAGAAAGTCCCCCGACGACGTTTGTCCGATAGTATTTCCCGGGGTTCTGCACTGACTCTCCGACCAGAGAGTCCGCCGCCATGTGAATCACCGCTTCGATACCGTTCTTCCGCAGAGCTTCTGCGAGCCGGTCAGTCTCCAGCAGATCCTGCTGGATGAATTTAACGCCAGGCGGAATGCTGTCGCGATGGCCCTTGGCGAGGTTGTCGTACGCTACGATTTCATGGCCGTCGTTCAGAAGCTCTTCGACAACCACGCTGCCAATATATCCGGCGCCGCCGGTAACCAGGACTCGCATTAATGTTTTTCTTTTGCCCTCAACAAAGGCTGAAAAAGTTTTCGTTGATTCTGCAACTCATCCGCGAGCGGTTGATAGATTTCGCGCTCACCGTTTTCATCCGGATAGTCCCACAGACCATTGTGACAATGGCGATCGTCGAGCCAACCGGGATGATTCACAATCGGATACAAGCAAATGCCCTGAAGTTCCACGCCTGTTTCCAACGCGGCGCGCGCTTCAGTGCACACATATCGAAACCACTTGGGACGTAACTCGTCTTCAATTCCGGTTTCAGCGATGAAGAACGGCCGCTGGTACCGAGCATACAGTTCTTTGATCATTTCCCGAAACGCACGGTAACGCGGATTGTTCTGATCAATAAAGCCAGCCCCAAGAACCCACTGGTTGTGCACGTAATAGTTTCCGCCGATGATGTCGAGGTACTTCTGCGCACCGCCAAGATCAGGTTTCAAGCGGCCGGCGATCATGTCCCATGCTTCGTATTGCGACAAGCGATAAGACTCGGCTGCGTGCGCTTGTTCGACGTTATCTGCGTCCATCGGCAGCACATTTATCATCGGATCGATCTGCGCAATCCGCGTCCGTTTGTCGACGTCCCAAAGCGATTCGCACGCGGCGATGTTCGCCCGCACCAGTTGCTCCTTCAACTCATTACCGCGGTCGTGCGCAAAAGGATTCAGCACCGCGCCGTCCCCGGCGGCCCACGAGAAAAACGAGATCTCGTTCACCGGACAGGCGAAGAGAACGTCGTCGGTTTCTTCCCGCCACAGGCGCGCAAACTCGCGCGCATATTTGGCAAACGAATCGATGAAAGCGGGCGAGAAAATGTCCAGCCAATCCGGCCAGCCATAGTGGAAAAGGTCCCAGATGATTTCGGTGCGGGTTTCCTGAGCAGCCCGAAGCAACGGGACAACGCTGGAAAAATCGTAGATGCCCGCGTTCGCTTCGATCAGGTGCCAGCGCAGACCATCACGTGCACTGCGGATTCCCTGATCGTGGAGCCGCAGATAATCTTCGCGCGTAAAGCGGTCGTGCTGTGTGAACGCAATCTCGTCCAGCCGCTTTCCGGAAGCGAGACGATGCGTCGAGCACTCAAAACCGCCAAGGAAGAAACTCTTAAACAGTCTTTCGTACCTCGCCGCCATGCGCGCTGCGTATCGTGATCTCGGGGCTTATCCTCGTGGTCGCGGGTATGTGTTTGCCATTGGAATGCCCGTTGTCGAGGATCAGGGCCTCTCTGCGTTTGACGCTGCTCATCTTTGCATAGACCGTCAGCGCCTGCGCCACGATTTGATCCATGTTGTAGTACTTATAAGTTGCCAGCCTTCCGACAAAGTGCACTTCCGGAGTTCGGTCCGCGAGGGCTTTGTACTTTGCATAGATTTCGGCATTCTCTTTTCGCGGGACCGGATAATATGCGTCGCCTTCACTCTTGGGAAACTCGTAGACGACACTTGTTTTCGTATGCTCCTGTCCCGTCAAATACTTGAATTCCGTGACGCGCGTGTACAACTGCTCGTTTGGATAATTCACCACCGGAGCTGATTGAAACGTCTGAGTGTTGTGTGTCTCATGCTTGAACTCAAGTGATCGGTACGGCAGCTTTCCATAGCAATATCCGAAAAACGCGTCTACGGGTCCCGTGTAAATCATCTCGCGATGCGGCACCTCTTTTTCGATCTCTCGATAATCGCAGTTCAGCAGAATCTTGATGTTGGGATGATCGAGCATGTTTTCGAACATGCGCGTGAATCCATGTAGCGGCATTGCCTGGTAACTGTCGGTGAAGTAGCGATCGTCGCGATTCGTTCTCGTTGGCACGCGCGCGGTTACAGACGCATCAAGTTCCGAAGGGTCAAGTCCCCACTGCTTTCGCGTATAGTTCTTAAAAAACTTTTCGTAGAGTTCGCGACCGACACTGTTGATGACAACATCTTCCGAGGTGCGAATCTGTTCGCGCGGCTCGGCAACTTTCTTGAAAAAGTCAGCCACTTCAAATGACGTGAGGCTCAAGCCATACAGCGTGTTTATTGTGTCGAGATTAATTGGAATTGGGACGATCTGCCCATCGACACTCGCGCGCACGCGATGCTGATATGGCCGCCACTCAGTAAACCGCGACAGGTACTCGAAGACTTCCCGCGAGTTAGTATGAAAAATGTGCGGCCCGTATTTATGTACCAGGATGCCGTGTTCGTTGTAGTGATCATAGGCATTGCCGCCGATGTGCGGCCGTTTGTCACACAGCAGTACTCGTTTGTTCGAGCCGCGCGCGAGACGTTCCGCCAGAACACTTCCGGCAAAGCCCGCGCCCACGATTAGATAGTCAAACATTTTCGGGCCCCTTTCCTTGTTCTCCTGTTTACTCACTTCTAGGCAGCATTCGTCGCCACGGCGGCATCGTGTGCCGAACGTGAATAGGCTTTGACATTCTGTTTGCGCGAGAGGTGAATCGACCGCTCAATCAGATCGGACATGCCGGCCCATGTTTGGTCCCATGAAGTTTGCGCCAGGAATTTATCAACGCGTTCGAGCCACTCTTTACCGGTGGCTTCTGGTGTTAACGAATCTTCAATCGCCGCAATGAATTCCTCTGGAGTTCCGGCGATGCGCACGAAATCCATCTCACCGTAGGGCCGAATCACATCGGTGATGGGCGTCGAGACGACCGGTTTTCCCGCGGCGAGATACTCCGGCGTCTTCGTCGGGCTGATATAGCGAGTCGCTTCGTTAATCGCGAACGGCAGCAGTGCGACGTCCCAGCCGGCGATGTACTCCGGCAGCTCCTCGTAAGACTTCGCGCCGAGGTAATGAATGTTCAAGCGTTGGGGCAGCAGAGCGGGATCGATCTTCGTGATCGGTCCAAGCATTACGAACTGCCAATGCGGTCGCGCGGCCGCCACTGCATCGAGCAAATCAGTGTCGAAGCGTTCGTCAATCACACCAAAGAATCCGAGTCGGGGATGCGCGATACGTTTCTGATCGCCGGGATCTTCACCGCGCGTTCGCGCCTGCATGAAGTGATCGCGATCGATGCTGCTCGGAAATGCATGGACTGATCGATGCTTTTCCCGTTTCGCTTCGTACAAACTTTGGCCGCCAGTAAAGACGCAATCGGCGCGTTTCAGCAATTCCAATTCATGGAACTTGAGGGCTTCGGGCGCACCTTTGAACGCTGACAACTCATCCATGCAATCGTAAACCACGGCTAATGGCTTCAATTGTCGCGTGAACTCTATGGCCATCGGTGTGTAGTACCAAAGCACGTAGTCGCGAATTCCCTGTTCGCTGAAAAATCGCTCGATCATGTCGCTTAAGACAGCGGTCTTAGCGATCTGGCTGCAGAGTCCTTTAGGCAGATACGGCGTCACGACTTTTACGCCGCCGTCACGCTCGCCCACTTCGAGCCGGAGCGAGCCGTTGTCGCAAATCGGTTCTTCGAAATAGAACACGCGGCGATCGGCTGCCGCGCGCTTCAAAAGATGCTGGGGACGTTGATAGACCCAGTCCCAACGAAGATGCGAGAAGCAGATCAGATCAGATTTGTTGCGAGCGGCAGCCTCGAGCACGGACGTGCTCAAGCGCTCCGTTACGGCTTCGGAAACCTTGGCCGGTGATGTCGATGTGTGTTGAGAGTAACTATCCACAAACTTGCCCTCCATAAACAATTTTGCCTGCGTAACGAGCAGACAGACCTCGGCTCTTGAGGTCGTTCCCTTCTTCTTTGTCCCACAGTAAGGGTGCAGCCAAGAAGTTGGCTGCAGTCACGCGCAGCTCACTACCGGTCCTCGGGAGGCCCCACTTTTACGGCGATCTCATGTCTTAACTGTCACCGAAAACTTCTCTCTTTCTGCCCGCCGGCGTCGCTTTGATTTCATACAGGGCGGTTCGTCGGCTCGTTTCTTTTCCGGTCGCGAAATTCAACTTACTCATCTTCGCGATTCGATCGAGCAAACGTAATACCAGACGACATACACCGACCGAGTCGCGCCAAACAATCCGCGTTGAACAACGGCGTTGTGTGTCGTACATTTCAAGCACGTGCGATCAACCACTTTTTAATGTTGCGGGTTGACGTTTGGCGCGCAAATTTTCTGGCGGCAGAAGCAAGATGAAAATGTGGACGCTCAGCGGGCTGTCGTGGAAACAGATGACCGCGCGCATTTGGCGCGAGATGAGTCGCGACGATGTTTTCGGCGGCGCTGCGCAACTGGCTTATTACTTCTTGCTCGCGCTTTTTCCTCTTCTCATTTTCCTAACGTCAGCAATTGGGCTGATCGTTGGAGCGGGAACCGGCATGCGTCACGCATTGTTCAATTATCTGGCGCGCGTAATGCCATCCTCAGCATTTCAGTTGCTCGACGCGACGATGACGGAAGTGACCACTGCCAGCAGCGCGGGCAAGCTTTCGTTTGGTTTACTGGCGGCACTTTGGGCCGCTTCAAACGGCATGGGCGCCATCACCGGCGCGCTCAATCGCGCTTACGACCTCGAAGAGACACGGCCTTGGTGGAAGCAGCGAATTGTCGCTGTCAGTCTGACGATCGGTCTTTCAATTCTGATAATGAGCGCGCTGAGCTTGGTGATTGCCGGCAGTCACGTGGCGGATTATCTCGCCGCCTATCATCGTTTGAGTTCTGCGACCGCGCTGATGTGGAAGATTCTTCAGTGGCCAATTGCGCTCGCGTTCATGCTGCTGTCGTTTGCGCTGATTTATTTCTTCGCGCCTGATTTTCGCGAGCAGGAGTGGAAATGGATTACCCCAGGTTCAGTGATCGGAGTCGCGCTTTGGCTGCTGGCTTCGTTCGCCTTCAAAGGCTATCTTCACTTCTTCGATTCTTACAGCAAAACGTACGGCTCGCTCGGTGCAGTGATCATTTTGATGTTATGGCTTTACCTCACAGGCTTGGCGGTCTTGATTGGTGGTGAAGTCAATTCAGAAATTGAGAACGTCGCTGCCGAAAAAGGCGCGTCCGACGCAAAGCCGAAAGGCGCCAAATCGACTCGCGCAAAGAAGCGGCGGTGAGGATCGTGCGCTCACCAATGGGCATTTCAACGTCGCGGGAGATTCCCGACTAGAGCGCACTGACCATCACGTAATACCCGTCCGGATCTCGCAGCGCGAACTCCATTGTTCCAGTATTTGCGTTCACGTGCGGCTCCTCTTCGAGCTGCGCGACGAGGGCACGGGCTCTCTGCAAAGACGCATCGAAGTCATCGACACGAAAAAACAGTAGGAGGCCGTTGCCCGGCGTCGCTGGTTCGGGACTGGTTAGTGTCGGATGTTCGTGCGCACCCCACTCGTGCAGGCAGAGCAAGACCGTGCCATCGGTATCAAGTAGCTGCCCAAAATAGCTATGAGCCGGAGGAGTCTCAGGCTGACCAAAAAGCGCCTGATACCAGTTGAAGCTGGCGGGCACGTCACGTACCCCGATGATTGTCCATGTGCGTTTCATCTAGTGTGTCTTACGAATAAGCATCGTCTGCTGAAACTGACCTACCTGTTCGATTGAAGACGGAGCTTCGCGACTTCAATCTCGCAACTCCTCGTACTTCTTTAGGAGAATTGGGATCGAATACCGCAGCGGATCGCGGCGCGTCTGAGTGTAGATCCTCATTCACGATCGGCATTCCGCGAGTCCAATCGTTGTTCGATCTTGACCGACGGTTATTACCGAGGGCGACCGAAAAATAAGAGATAGCCGTCGGCGTCCTTAATCTCAAAACCGCGCAAACCGTCATGCGTGTCCTTCAGTGGCTCGAAGAACTCGACGTTACGCGAAGCAAATTCGGCCGCCAACGCGTCAGGATCCGGAACGGAAACAAATGCGTCCCAGCGGGCGATACCTTGTTTGATGTCTCGGGTGTAGTTCGGCACTGGGGCTACGCCTACCGCTTTCATTAGGATCTGAGCGCCGCCCCTGCGCACGATGCCGAAGAAGATGTCGTCCGGTTCGGGTCCCTCGAAGGTAATCTCAAATCCAAGCCGGTCCCGGTAAAACGCAAGCGACGACGGCACATGGTTGACGATAAAAAACGGTGCGATGCCGGAAATCGTTGCCTCTGACATGCGAAGTCCTCCCGAATCTGTATAAGGGCTGAGGTGAACTGACGCGTGAGCCCAACTCATTATGAAATGGCCTTGCGCGCGCGATCCGTTTGCAACGCCATAAAAGTCCACGTCGCCGAGACTAAATCAATCGTGCCAAATAGCAGCAACGCCTTAGGTGCGCCAGCGAGCATCACGAACGCGACGAAATAGATAATCACCGCCGCGCGAGCCCAAACTGTCCAACGAATAAAGTCGGTCAAATTATGGCGTGCCGTTTGAATATAGAAATAGGACAGACAAATCACGAACATACCGTTGATCCGAATCCAGATCTCATTTGTGGGTGGAGCGCCAAAGATTCGCAGAAGCACGTTTGGCAATAGAAGGAGTAGGCCACCTAACACGATGAGATATATCCCAAACACCAACAGGCTTTTGGCAGCTCTGCTCATGGTTTTGCGACCTCCCAGTTATCAATAACGTCAGTTTCGAATGGCGGAGCTGAGGCGGCTCCGCGGTAGCCACAACTTTGATTTACAAATCTTCATTGAGGAACGAGTCGGACTCAGTCCTCAATTGCCTCAACGCCGCGTTGTTTCAGTTCCTCAAGAAAGTCCCTCATGACTTTGAGTTCTTCATCAGAGTGTCCCTTCCATTCCATGACCTCGTCTGTTACCCGCAGCGGATCGCGTGAGCGGTAAGACTTCGTGGGATTGCCCGGGTACTTCCGGTCCGTTAGGTTGGGGTCATCTTCGATGGGGCCGGTCGGTTCCACAATGTAGATTCGCCCGCGTCCTTCGCCAACGGCCAACTCGGCGGCCCAGGTGGCCGCATTGAGCGTGGCGGTCAGATAGATCCAGCCCGCCTTCTTTCGTTTACCGTAGTTGGAGTTATAGCCAGGCCCGATCAGATCCCCCGGCTTCAGTTCGGCCTTCGTGCCATGGTAGTACTGCTGCGATCTCACGTCGTCGCTGACTGCCATCGTTTTGTGCCTCGTGCCTTTCGTTGCGGCTCGCGCCCCCACGATTTGTTGGATAGCGTTCGTTAGTCAGAGCGAGGCCCTGTAACGATATTGCCCTCGCGCATGGATGACAACATATTTCGCACCGACGAACCAAGACACCCAATCGGTCAGAGGTGCGGGCTGACCGCTTCCAGGCGGCGAGATTGCAGGACAAAAACAGAACGGCGATTTTAATGGCGGAAGGGACGAGCCTAGTTGAGTCAATGAGGAGCCACAATTCACAGGGGCATTCCCGTTCGTCGTAAGAAATCCTGGAATCGCGGGTCGCGTCGCAGTTCGTTCAAGCGGGGATCAAAGCGCAGCGAGGTTGGTAACAACGACCGCTGATTGTACGCCTTCCCGATCTCGGCCAGCGCCTGGTCTGGTTTTTCGAGAGCCGCATAAATAACAGCTTTCTGATAAGGCGAAACGTAAAGGCGCTTATTAACCTCGTCGATCTTTTGCAGAATCTTCTGCGCCTCGTCTTTCTTACCCGACCTCGCGTACAAGTGACCCAGGGATCCCAGGCCATCCACACCATCTGAAAGACTGATTGCCTTTTGGAACTCTTCGATCGCTTCCTGACTCCGGCTTTGTTGTTCATACGCCAGACCGAGCCACTCATGCAGTGGCGCGTTGTTTGGACTGGCGGCTAATTTTCCATTGAGGTTGTCGACGGCTCTATCGTACTGGCCGGTGAAGTAGAAGTGCTGCGCCAGATTGGGGCTCTGGCTAAACGGCAAGAACTGCTCAAATGTCAGTTGTTCGGCCTCGGCCTCATTTGCGCGGTTGAGGATTAACAGCAAGAATCCGAACCAGGCGTGCGTCAGCTTCGGATCCAGCTCGCGCGCCCGCGCGAATTCGCGCTCGGCCCGCGGAAAGTCCCAATCGTATTGATAAGCAATCCGGCCCAACATCGAATGGGCATATGGAACTTTCTCATCCAGCTCCAGGGCCTTCATCACGGCCGCCCTGCTCTTCGGCAGAAAATCTGCCGGCGGGACGCCAAAGAGTCTGAGCCTCATGTAAACATCACTCAGTCCCGCATAAGCCATCGCATACTTTGGATCCAGATCAACGGCCTGCCGAAAAAGCTCAATGCTTCGATCAGTGTCCGGACGCGTCGCTTTGCCCATGAAGAAGTGCGCTTTGAGAAAAGTTTCGTACGCTTGTTGATTCTCGGTGTAACGCTTTTGCGCGCCCTGTTTTTCCTCGTGGTCGAGTGTGACCAGCAGGCTGTTCAGGACTTTGGCGCAAAGCGAGTCTTCGAGTCTGAAAATGTCATCAAACTTCTCATCGTAAGTTTCATCGAGTAGCGCGACACCGTCCTGCACGCGAATTAAATGTGTCGACATGTGTTGCCCCGTTCGGTCAATCTCTCCATACAGGACGTAATCCACTTTCATCAGACTTCCAATAGTCCGCGGATCCTGGTTCGTCTGCCCATAGTGAAGCGCGGCGGCGATCGGAATCACGGAAAGCTTTGTGCCATTGCTTAGCCGGGTGACCAGGGCATCCGCTATTTCAACGCCGAGATATTCCTCATCAGGGACCGAGGTTTTGAATGGGAGGACCGCAACCGAGTTCGCAGCTACAACCGGCGGCGAGCTGACCGCCGATCGCCTTTTCCACGCGACGACTGCGCCAATAACAACCAGGGCGATCGCCATCGTTATGACGATTGTCATCAACCGATGAAAATGGACTCGCGTTGCGGTCATGCCCTCAACAGTAGCCGCCGCCATCGGCGGGGCGGGCGCAAGTGAGCCTTCTGGCCGTGCCAGAGCCGCACCATCTTGCGCTTGTGCGTTGTGCGTACTTTCCTCGCTGCTCGCTTCAACCAATTCCGCGATAAATCGATACCCGCGCGTGTGAACGGTCTCAATGTATTTCGGCGCTTTGGGATCATCACCCAGGAGCTTGCGGAGCTTCGCAATCTCTCGCGTCAACGCATTCTCTGTTACATAGGTTCCGCTCCAGATGGTGTTGAGGATCTCTTCCTTCTCAATCAACCGGTCGCGATTCTCAACTAAGAACAGCAGCAACCTGAGCGCTTTCGGTTCAAGTGAGATCGCCTGGCCGGCCTTGAATGCGCGGAACGTGGCGGGCTCGACGCGTATGTCGTCAAACAAAAATGCTGAGGAATTACGGAGGGTCATAAAAGCGTCACAAAACCATCAGCCTTCATTCAGGACATTAATCGCATCCTGCTCGTATGGTCATGCGATGTTAGCAGAGCTTAGGAGCCGTCGCAGCAAAAAGACAATCTTTTCCGAGTCCATCTCCCCGAGCAGGACACCTGAGCATTCATTCCAAAAGGTGAATCTGAATGCCTCATTAAGAGGAGAGCCAAGTGCCCTTAGCTACCTTAGAATTTTTCCAGAGTAGGAGAAAGTTTATGTTGATAAAAGCCTTATGTTCTATCTCGCTTGTTTGCCTCACGTTACAGCCGGCGATGGCCCAACAGGTCCCGAAAGCCGAAGTGTTCGGTGGTTACTCCTGGGCCGGAGGAAACTTTCATGGTTGGAATGCCTCTGTCACGGGAAATATCACGAGGCGGCTTGGCGTCGTTGCCGACTTTAGTGGTCACTACGGAAGTGAGCTTGATGGATCCGTTCGAATCAAGAAAGACGCGCACTCATTTCTCTTCGGGCCGCGATTCTCCTTCCGTGGAAAGCGATTGACCCCTTTTGTCTATGCACTATTCGGGGCCACGCGATTTCACGAAAGCGCAATCATCTCCGGTCAAAAACTATCTGACTCTGACACAGGCTTCAGTTCGGCGCTGGGAGGCGGGTTAGATATCAAGCTAAACGACCGGGTCGCCGTACGCGCATTACAACTCGACTATTTCCGTCCCAACTTTTTTGGCGAAGCTCATAACCGCGGGCGGCTCGCAGTTGGCGTCGTTTTACACTTAGGCAAAAAGTAGCGGACTCTTTTCTTTATTCAATCAGGACAAATATCATCATGCGTGCACCTGTATTCCAATTCTGTAGGCGAGGATCCATACCTCAATCGCGTCGCGCGCTGGCGTTAAGTTTGTGCTTTGTCTCCGGCGTGTCTGGCATAAGCTTTTTGTTCGAGGGCAACTTACGGGTCAGAGCCTCGTCATACAAGCAAAACGGAGTGGAAAAGTTAAGTCCACCAACGATGAATCTTTCAGGGTTGATTTCGTTCGGTCATGCGGCCGCGAAATTCGGTCCGTCCGAAGATCACGTCTGGAGTGAGAACCGGTCACCCATTAATGGGAAGAGCGTTGCCGAGACCCGGAGTGCGCCAAAGTTCTACCGAGAACTGAGCCTCAATGCGATCGCACAAAGGGAGGTGCTTCGTCACGCCCCAATCGAGTTTAGTAAAGCAGCCAGACAGACCCAAATAGTTATGACGTTGCCTATGCCCGATGGAACACTTAGCCGATTTCGCGTTGTGGAATCGCCCGTGATGGAGCCCCAACTCGCCGCTCTTTTTCCGGAGATCAAAACCTATCGGGGTCAAGGTCTGGACGACCCGACGGCTACAACCCGCTTCGACGTTACGCCCGCAGGCTTTCACGCGATTGTGCTCTCAGCACATAGAACAGTCATTGTTGAGCCGGCCGCACACGGCCAGTCGGGCCAGTATCTTAGTTATGACCCGCGTGACGCGCCGGCAGAAGCGAACTCATTCAGTTGCATAACCTCCGGCGTCAACCAGTCGTTAGCCCAATCGCAAAGCACACAATTCTGGCGCAATAGCGCTGTGAATCTGGGCGTCGCGACCGGCACGACTCTGCGCACTTATCGATTAGCACTGGCCGCGACCGCCGAGTACACCCAACAATACGGCGGCGGGACTGTTGCGGGGGCGCTGGGGACAATGACCACGCTGATCAATGCCGTTAACGCCATTTACGAGCGAGATCTCGCGATTCATCTGACGTTGATTGGTAATGAAACCTCGATCATCTTTACGAATTCGGCGACGGACCCATACACAAGCGACAATGCCATGACATTGTTAAATCAGAATCAATCGGTCCTGGATCAACGGATCGGACCATCTAATTATGACGTTGGCTTCGTCCTTGACGGTCACGTCTATGCCTTCCAGCCGGGCAAGTTCCTGTTCGAGGGCGCGGGCCAATTTCAAAGCGTGTGTGTCAACGGGCAAAAGGGTAAAGGCGTCACAATCTTGCGCTCAATCGACCCGTCCACGATCAGCGCCATCTGGGATGTAGCACATGAGTTCGGTCATATGTTTGGGGCGCTGCATACCTTTAATGGCACCACTGAGGACTGTGCTCCCCCTTCAGGTCGGTTCGCTCAGACTGCTTATGAAACCGGAAGTGGGTCGACCATC
Organism: Pyrinomonadaceae bacterium; assembly: GCA_036006125.1. Lineage (GTDB taxonomy): Bacteria > Acidobacteriota > Blastocatellia > Pyrinomonadales > Pyrinomonadaceae > UBA11740. The sequence goes on from DASYPX010000093.1 coordinate 18,511, forward strand.
ATGGGCTTTCGAGGTGGCACCGCCCCGAACGGGACTTATCTGCCTCTTTGCACTTTCGAAGACTTGCGTTCCACCGACACTTACTTCCACGCTACGAGCATCGAACAGATCGTCAACTACACTACTTTTGGCAGCGGCGGTTCCTGCCCGACGCTCACGAACACGGGGAATAATCCGCCAACAGTTGATGCCGGTCCCGATTTTACGATCCCGTCCCAGACGCCGTTTACGCTCACGGCAACTGCCAGTGATCCAGAGGCGGACGCACTTACGTATTGTTGGGAAGAGTATGATTTAGGAACGGCAGGTCCGCCTCACACAGATGACGGCAGTCGCCCCATCTTCCGCTCATTCGCGCCAGTGACGAGTCCGTCGCGAACATTTCCGCAACTGTCGGATATTTTATCCGGTATTCCGACCTTTGGTGAGTCGCTACCGGTGACAAATCGTACGATGACGTTTCGCGTTACTGTTCGTGACAACCATGCGGGTGGCGGTGGCGTGAACACCAGCGCCATGCACGTTAACGTGAGCGCAGGCAGCGGCCCATTTGTGGTTACCCAACCAGGTTCGTCGACGACGTGGGCCGCCGGTTCGAATCAAACTGTCTCATGGAACGTCGCAAATACGTCGAGTGCGCCGGTCAATTGCGGAAACGTTCGCATCATGCTCTCCATCGATGGAGGAACGAGTTTTCCTTTTACTCTGGCATCCACCAAGCCCAATACGGGCTCGGCGACGATAACGGTTCCGAATGTTCCAACTTCCACCGCCCGGGTTAAAGTCGAAGCCATCGACAACATCTTTTTCAGCATCTCGCTACCGAACTTCACAATTACTCAAAACAGCACCGCCTCGCCGACACTGCTGACCGAAGCTAATACGAATCGCGCGGCCGCGTTAGACTCTGTTACGTTCACGCGCGATCCTTTCCCGCTCACAACCGGTAGCAACTTCAGCCTGGATCAGCGCACCCGAGTTACGCTCTTTGCTCTTGGTCTGGATCTGTTGCCTGGCGAAGATATTTCAGTTGTCACGGCTCAAGTCGAAGATGCCGGACATAAAATATATCCGCAGAAAGTAGAGTATGTCGGCAAAGTTCCGGGCTTCGATTGGTTAACACAGGTAGTTATTAGACTGCCGGACGATTTCCTTAATTCCGGCGACGTGTTGGTCAGCGTAGGCTTGCGTGGCACGGTCAGCAATAAAGCCATCATCGGAATTCGATAGTCGCGAATTCATAAGAAGGCGTGCATGGGGTTAAATGGCTAGAGCTGATCGCAGATTGTTCAAGCAGGTGATAGCAAGGAAATTCACAGCCAAGGATCAAAATGGTTTAGAGAGGACGGTCACTTACGCACAGCGACATGCTTTTTGATCCAGTTGGTCATTGCATCCAAGTAACCAGCGGCCAATACGGGCCAGTGAACTTGATCAGTAGGTTTGGGCCAGACGAGTAGAGCGTGATCGGCGTTGGGAAATATTTTGATCGTGACGTCTTTATTTCCCGCCTTCCTCAGTCCTTTCCGGTAATTAGCGATGGTCTCTGCAACCGGGGTGAGCGTGTCTAATTCCCCAAAGACTGCCAAGACCGGACATTCTACTTTTTCGAGGGCCGGCATCGGGTTGTATTCCATTTGTAGCTTCCAACTCGGCAATATGTCTTCCAACTTCGTCGCGGGTTGCACGCGCGCGAGCCACTTCTTGCCGCTGGCGCTCTGCGTCGCGGCTTGGAGTCTGTCCCAACCGACACCTCCGTTGCGGGCCACCTCCCACTTCAGATTCATGTACGCGATCGCTTCCGCAATCTCGGTCTCGGAAAAGCCGTCGCGCCGCATTTGCGCCTCCGCTTGGTACGTCACCTGCTGATACGGCGGGACGCCCGCACCGGACACGTTAATAATGAATGCGACATCTTTTGAGAAAGAGGCGGCCAAAGGGGCCACGATGCCACCGTGACTTCGACCGTACAACCCGACGCGCTTAGCGTTAATGTCCTTTCGGCTTTGCAGGTAGTGAAGCCCCGCCAACGCATCCGCTGCAAAGTCATCAAAGCTTTCTTCTCTATAATCGCCACCCGAACTTCCGGTGCCACGCTTATCGTAAACGAGAGTCGCAATCCCGTGTTGGGCGAAGTGGTCGGCGTAAAACGACTCGGCTTCACGATCCGCATCGCCCGAGCCTTGCAGCAGGAAGATGGCGGGGTGTCTACCCTTCGTGAGCGGTAATCTCACCGTCCCGGTGAGCGCAACACCGCCGCTTTGGAAGGTCACCTCCTCTTCCTTATACGGCAGAGCAGTCGCAGGTTTACGTTTCAAGTAAAATGTATCGACATGCCCGCCGGTCGGAGACGGGACTTTCCCCGAGATGGTGTCCCCTTGAAGATATCCGTCAAAGAGTACGCCCGTAGGCAATCTGAATTTTACGTTGGGCGCGGCGTAAGCGACTCTTATTGGCCAGTTGAGGATTGCCGAAGCCGGTAGAGTGAAAGTCCCCTTGATGGTGCCGTCCGTCGTAAAGCTAACCGCCATCTTCAACTCGCCGGCCGGTTGGTTAATCGCGCCCTCCCAATGTCCATCAAGCTGCTTTTCTTGCGCACATACTGAGATGCGGGCCGAGAGCATGCCCAACAGCAACCAGGACAGGCTTATTAGTGCCAATTTCTTCATGTGCAATCTTTATCCGAAATTTTTCTTGAGACGCTTCGGCGCTTCATGCAAACAGCTGAGAACTACCAGTTGACAGCTATCAACTTTGAATCGCGGTTGGGGTCCAACGTCTTCGATGCCCTGAGTTATTAGTGCGGGTCCAATCGAAACTGTCGGAACGGATTTGGCCGCTCGGCATGTGACCAAGCAAAATGTTTCATCTTGAGCCTCTGAACTACTCCGCTTTAAGGCGCCGCTTCATGTCCGTGTATGCCGTTTCGATCAGCTTCGTAAGTGCCACGGCATCGACGTCTCGTTCAGGCCTTAGTTTCACATGGCGCATGAGCTTGCCGGTGCCTTCCAGTAGACCGCTCGGGTCGGAAAGCTCGGCGCCGCGAAAGAATCCGACATTGACATGCGCGCTGAAGGCATTGACATAGCCGAATGCTGCATCATCGACGCACGCGGTCGGATGGCCGTCATGCAATAATTCTCGAACATCATCGCCGCAGCCGCGCATGACTTCAAACCAGCGCTGTGCGGTTGTTCCCAATTCACCCGAATGCTCACGCATCCAGACGTCGATCGCTGAATCTCGCTTGACGGAAGTGGGGAACCGGAAAAGTTGACTCATGGCGATTTTTCCACGGGCGAAAGCCAAGCTGAGTTGATCGTGCGGCACGATTTCACTCATCACTCATTACTCATCACGCATCACTGTTTTTCACAGTTGGCTATCTTCTCGGCTCATACCGCAGCGCCACCGCCCCCGAACCGAACTCCTGGCGGCTCACCAGCTTCAAGTCGATAAGCTTCGAGAGTCCCGCGAACAGCGTCGGCCCATGGCCCACTAGCCTGGGGTGCACCACGAACTCGTACTCGTCGATCAGTCCCAGCTCCGCCAACGCCAGCGGGAGCGTGACGCCCCCAGTGAACAGTCCCTTACCGGGCTCTTGCTTCAGCTGCTGAACGGCCTTCCCCAGATCGCCGCGCACGAGCTCCGCGTTCCAATCGACGTGGTCCAGGGTGCTCGACACGACGTACTTCTTGGCCGCGTCGATCGTCCGGGCGAAGGGTTCCGTCCAATCAGGCATTACTACGGTCCGCGTCGCCAGCCGCCACGCTGCCTCCATCATTTCGTAGGTCACGCGGCCAAAGAGGAGAGCATCGGCCTGGGCGATGTTTTCCATCGCGTGACGATGTATGTCTTCGTCCGCAATCCCCACCCGATGATCGCAGCACCCGTCCAGGGTGACGTTGATGGAATACCGAAGAGGTCGCATTAGTTAATACCGATAGTCATAGACGGCCTAACGTTTGAGTTGGCGCGGGTTGCCGCGCCGTGTTTACCCCTTTCCCTTTTCCCTTTTAGATAATTCGCTTCAGCCGCTCAGCTCGAACGAGTTGTTATGTTTCGCAACCGGCAGAAAGTTTAGCCAGTCGTTCGCGCGCCGGCGTTGCATAGGAGCTGCGCGGAAACGTTGTAATTAGCCGCTGAAAATACTTCGTTGCGTCCTGCGCGTCGCCATTGCGATCGCTGTAGTCGCCCAAGAGATAAAGCACACGATCCATGTGCGAATAGCTGGAGTATGTTTCGTTAATGATTCGTAAATGGTACAGCGCGCCTTTCAACAAACCAACACCGTCAGCGTGAGGCAACCAGAGAGCGATTTGCAAGTGGGTGGTTGCGATTTCATCCTGCAGGATTCGCAACCGCCATTCGAGACGTGGACGTACGGGTGCTGTTGCGCACGATTCCAGCGCCCGTTGCAGATCAGCCTCGGCTTGTTGGCGCATCTTGAGATTATTGCGTTGACGAAAGGATGATTCAGCCTGTACGCGCGATCGCTCACAAGTCGGCGGAACGCCCGCTTGAGGGGTCGCCGCAGCAAACAAGGCAAGATGGATCACCAGAAGAAACATAACGTCAGAGGATCGGATGGCGCGAATGCACTCATCGCTTATTACTCATCACGTATCACTGATCCTGCCCCTAGTAATTTGCGTGAGCCTTTCATTCACATCGAATTTCCTGGCCCGAACTTCGATCCCGGACGCCTTCATCCGTTCGATTTTCCCTTCA
>DASYPX010000094.1:0-13728 GCA_036006125.1 Pyrinomonadaceae bacterium
AAGTGATCACCGCGTCGACGCTGCTGTCATCAGTAGCATTGTCCAAAATGACGGCCAGTTCCGGATCAACGCTGGCGATGCCAGTGTTGATTCCGGTGGCGTTCAACGCCGAGGTCAACGCCGCCACGCCCGTCAACACAAAATTGTCCGCGCCACTGATGGTGATTCCATCAGCCCCGCTCGCCGTAATGCCGCTAACGCCGGTGATCGTGACCGCGCTCGGCGTCACTGAAAAGACGACACCACTGGCATTCGTCGCCGTGATGCCGCTTGCGCCATTGATAGTGACAATGCTGTCGGCGCCACTTGCAGTAATACCGTCAGCATGAGCGATGTTCCGTGTGTCTGCGCCACTGGCGGTGATTCCGTTCGTGCCCGTCGCGATTACATTGTCGGCGCCGCTCGCAGTGATGCCCGTTGGGTTTCGCACAACGATCGAGTCTGCTTGATAGGTATGGCCGTCTGCGCCACTGATGGTGATTCCGTCTGGCCCCGAGGCCGCGGTGAGTGAATCGGCGCGCGTGATTGTTGTCGAATCCGCGCCTGATGCCGTGATGCCGTCCGCACCACTGGCCGTGATGCCGTCAGCGCCGCTCGCGGTGATGCCGTCTGCTCCGGAGGCCGTGATGCCATTCGGCGAAAACGCCAGCACGCTATCGGCGCCGCTCGCCGTGATTCCCGACGTGTTCCAGAAATTGATGCCGTCTGCGCCCGACGCAGTAATGCCGTTTGAGCCGACTATCGTCAGGCCCGCGAGCGCCGGCACCGAACTCATCAAGATGACGAGCACCAACGCGATCGGAACATGAACTCTTTTGACTAAATGATTCGCCATCGGGGTACAAGCCATCGCCACGGTCGGGTCAAGACAGTGGCTTGTTTCGTTTACAACTTTGAGAGGCGCAACCGTTCAAAGAAAGAACTGAGACAGCGCGAATTTTAAGTCGCCTCCTGGCTGGACTTTGTTGCGGCGGCCTTGCAATTCCATTTGCGTTTTCCACGTGTTTTTCTCGACGTTTAAGGCAACTTCTCAGCTTTCCATCAGGGCGCGAAATGTCTGCTGCGTTTGGGCCGCCGGCTCGACGCCGAGCTCTTTTTGCAAGAGTTCGTGCAAAACTTCGTACTGCTCTTTCACCGCGACGCGATTGCCAAGCGCGGCGTGCGTGCGCATCAACATGCAATGGATGTCTTCGCGAAACTGGTCTTCGCGAAGGATGCGCTGCGCCAGATCCATCGTGCGCGACCACTCTTGTTTCTTCTCAGCCACGGCCGCCAGCGATTCCAGCATCCGCAAATATTGCTCGCGATAATACGAGCGCTGTTCGTCAACCCATGGCTCGTACGTGCCTTGCATGAAGTCGCCGCGATAAAGTGCTACGGCCCGTTGGTAGCAATCGACGCACTGGTCGTAATCACGTTCACGCCGGGCGGTTTCGCCGTCTGAAATCAGCCGCTCGAAAGTTTCCGTATCGATGCAATAAGAGAACTCAGAATTCAACTGATAATCGCCGTCGCGATAAATGATGAAGTTCTGTTTGAGCGGTTGATTGCTGTTGAGCGCCTTCCGAATGTGCGAAATGGTCGGATGAAAATTCTTTTCGATCGTCGCGACGTTATCTTCCGCCCAGAACGTGTCAATGATCGTGTCTTTTGGCGCGCGATGGTGGCGGCGCGAGACGATGTAGCACAGGATGTCCCGAGCCCGACGCGTCGTCCATGCATCGGCAGCAAATGCACGAGCCGGATCGCGAAAGATCTCGACCGGTCCCAGCATGTTTAGCGTTAAATCGACCAGCGGCGCGGGTGTGAGCGTCGTTACACTTTTCGCTGGCTCAGCAGCCGTCACGGACAAGAGGGAAGGCTGTCCGCGTAAATCTGCCGGCAACATGTCTTGGGCGACGTCAGAGGCAAAGAGCGCCGGCCGGTGCGCAATCTCCTGACGCAGCCAATAGTCGTAGTCGTAACGCGCCGCCAGGTCCAGAGCGCGCCGCAGTTGCTCGAACATTTGCGGCTCGTTCCCGAGTTCTAGTTCACACGCCGCCAGCTCAATGCACGCCTGAGTTTCGTAGTAGTACTGCCCGCGGGCACGAAAGTGTTCCAGCGCCGCAAGCAACTCGGTCCGGGCCTCACCAAATTCGCGCTGCGCAATGCGGACACGCGCGCGCGCGAGCGTCGCTGTAAAAACTCCAATCTGATCGTTGCGTGCCTGGCGCGAATCAACGAGCCGATCGATTTGTGCGCGAGCCCGTCCGACGTCACCGGCTTTAAAGCTGAGCATCGCCTGCTCTTCTAAAAGTTCGACGCGCGAAATATCGATGCCAGCCTGTTCGTAACTGCGCGCGGCGCGCTCGTAAAACTCCGCCGCGCGCGTAAAATTGTTACGCTCGCGCCAAAGATTCCCGTACGCTTCAAACGCCTCACCGAGCTGGCCAACGAGATTGAAAAGTTGGCAGCGCTCCAGCGCGAGATCAAGATGGCGCTCGCTTTCCTCCAGTTCCCCTCGGTACAGGTGACAACGCGCGATGTTCAGATGGCCCCACGCTTCCTGCGGAATTGGAGCTTCGTGATCGTCTGTGCGCAACATACGCCGCAACCAGTGCAGAGCCTCGCCGAAATCTCCCCTCATCATTGCCGGCAGGCCGAGGTTATGCGTGATCAGCCGAATCTGGTGTTCGTCGTTGCGTTCTTCCGCCGACTGCAATGCGACGCGAAACTCACGTTCGGCGGCGTTGTACTCGCCTTGAGAAGCGAAACACAGCCCGCGAGTATTCCCACATTTCGCCCGTACCGGCGAATCGGATTCTGTTAGCTCAACCGCGCGATCGAGATACTTGAAAGCAGACTCGTAATCTCCCTGACGGCGGGCAATCGTGGCCAACGAATGCAGCGCCTCCGCCTCAGCTTCGTCGTCGCCGGTCACGCGTAAAGCTGCGGCCGCGCGCCGGAAGAGGCTCTGGGCCGTTTCAAATTCTCCGCGCAGCCGGGCAACTTCGGCGCGATGGGCCAGCGCGCGTGGATGCGCTTCAAGCACCGCATTTGGCAACGACTCAGCGAGCGACGATAGCGAGGCAAGTTTTCCCGATGCGATCCATTCGCGGCCGTGTTCAGAAATCACGGCTCCGGCGCGGTCGAACTGCTCAGCTTCGAGCAGGTGACGCACCGCTGCGTTCCAGTCTCCGCCCGTAAGAAAGTGATCCGCACAGCGAACATGTTCCGCGGCCACACCCGCCAGGCCAATTTCGGTTCGTAAACGTCTTCGCAGAAAACTTTGAAACAGCGGGTGCAAACGATACTCTTCGCCCCGCGCGTCACTCGCGACGGTCATGAAGACATTCCGACGAACAAGTTGTGGCAAGACTGCCGAAGAAATCAGCTCGGGATAAAGCCGCGCACACGTTTCCACATCGATCCGATCCAGCAGAGCGATTCGCATCAGGTACTTTTGAATTTCCACCGGCTCGGCGCTGAAAACTTCTTCGGCGAAGTACTCAAAAATGTCTCGCTCAGATTGATGCAATACGCCCAGCGGATCAGCCGCAGTGGTCTCGCCGCCGGCCGCTTGCCGCTGAGCGACTTGCCGCACGAGCTGGAGCGCCGTAATCCAGCCATGGGTGCGCTCGCCGTACTCGCGCAATTGATCCGTAGTCAGCTCGAGGCCGAACACTTTCCGAAAGAGTTCCTGTGTTTCCTGCGCGGTAAACAGCAAATCATTTCGTTCGATGACAGCCAGCGAATCCTGTGATCGCAATCGGGCGAGCGTCAGCGGTGGCACGTCACGAGAAATGATGATGACGTGCATCACGTCGGGTAGATACGCGATTAACCGATCGACCACCGCATGTACTGAAGTATCTGTGCCGAGGTGGTGGTAATCGTCGAGCACTACGATGAGTTGTTGCTCGACGTGCTCGAGAATTTCATTCAGCAATATATCGGCGGCGCGTTCTGGCTGTTGCGCGAGTTCATTGGCCTGCAAATAGGCAAAAATCGTTTCGCCGAACTCCGGCACACGCTGCTGGATTCCCTGGGCGAGATATCCAACGAAGACAGCCGGGTCGCTGTCGGTGTGATCGAGTTGATACCAGACATACGGCCGTTCCTGCTGCCGCAAAAAATCTGCCACGAGGGTGGTCTTGCCGGAACCAGCATTCGCCGTGACCAGCGTCATCGGCAATGAAAGATTCATGCGCAGTCGCTCGATCAAGCGTGCGCGGCCCAGCAACTCAGGCGCCGGCCGGGGCGCCAGCAGTTTGGTGCGCAGAAAGAACGTGCCCGGCACGGCGGCTATGGGCGCGGCACTGGTTGGCGTGACAGCTTTGGCGTTTTTGCGTTCGCCTTTGGCCATGACGACTTGCGAAGCAAATTGTCGGGAGTTACCGCGGAGAGTAGCACAGCCAAAAGCACGACTTCTATGGTTGCCCTCGCCCGCCAGCACATCATCGCCATTGCGGGCGGCCCGATGACTGGGTGGGGGTATGTTCACTGAAGGCATTGATGCCAAAAAATACTTTTACGTTTGAAAGTCCGGAGTAATGTGACCGAGGCCACGCACGTGCCGCGGTTCAAGGGATAAGAAAGTGTCGGCGACAGCGCGTCCTGCGCGCCCCGGCGTCGCCGCAAAGTTCGAGATCGCGGCTGCGCGTCCATTCGTTTCACGCAAAGCGGCGCGCGCATGGTCTTCGTTTAGTCCGTAGGTTTTGAAAAGTTGCAGCGTCTCGTCGAAGTTAAAGGCAAGTTCCGATTCTTCGATCACGCGCAGCATCTGTTTCGATCGCATGCGCCACAAAGGCGCCGGCGGTAGGCTGCGACAAGTGATGATTACGTGGACTTCGGAGGGCAATAGCGGCAATAGTCTTTGAAAGAACGGGACGACCCACTCGGCGTCATAAACTAAGTGTAAGTCTTCGATAACCAACAGCAGCGGATCCGTCCGCAGATCCGTCAGTTGGAACACAAGAGCTTCCGCCAACAAGCCGGCGTGATCTCTGGAACCTGACTCAGCGATTTGTAGCATGTGACGCTCATCGAGCGAGGGACAGTGCGATTTGAGCGTGGTCGTCAGGTACCGACAGAACGCTCCTAGCGTCGAGTCCCCGGCATCAACTTTGAGCCAGCACGTTGGACGTGGCGCTCGTCGAGCAAAGTCAGCCGCCAGGGTCGTCTTGCCAGTTCCGGCGCGGCCATGAATCACGGTCGCGTTGTGGGTGGTCATACTGGTCAAGACCAGATTGAGCAACCGCAGTCTTGAGGTCCGCGGGGCACTATCCGGAACTGAAATCTTGTCGTGGATTAGTTCATTTTTGTTCATTGCCAGAGTTCTTCGCCGTCCTGGGATTCCTGCGCTCAGACCCTGCTAAATTCAGGGTGACCTCATTATCCGTACCCCACTTGAGGAATTCTTGAGGTTTGATTGCGATCAGCAAAAAGCTCACCGAAATTGGGCTTTTCGCGCAAAAATCTTTTGCAGCCGTGGACTAGCGGAGGTACACTCCGCGTGCTTCCGAGATCTGGTTTAGGCGGCTTGCAGACGGCAGTAGACAGGAAATGCTCAAGAAGGAGTCGACAGCGATGATAAAGAAGGTCCTTGGCTTAATCTTTTTACTGGCCTCGATTGTGACGGCGGCGGCGGCCCAGTCCGCGCCGACACAAAGCGCGGCACCGAACAAACCAGCGACGCCACCACCTGCGCCGCATACAAACCTGAAAGTTGGCGATCCGGCGCCCGACTTTAATTTGCCGAGCACTATCGTTCAGGATGGCAAGCGTATGCGTTACAAATTGAGCGACTTCAAAGGCAAGAAGAACGTCGTGCTCGCTGTCTACGTCTTCGCATTTACGGGTGGTTGAACGAAAGAAATGAAGGCGTATCAGGCTGATATCGCCAAATTCGAAGCTAATGACACCCAGGTTTTCGGTCTCAGCGTTGACAGCCCCTTTGCGAATGCCGAATTTGCCAAACAGATTGGCGTCACCTTTCCGATTCTAAGCGACATCAAGCACACGACCGTCAAAGACTACGGCATCTACAACGAAGAAGGTGGTTACGGGAATCGCGCGACTTTCGTGATTGACAAAGACGGCATCATTCAGCACATCACCGAAGGAAACGGCGCCATCGATCCGACCAGCGCGGAAGACGCATGTAACTTGCTTACGCACAAGAAAGCGACGCAGTAATAAGACAGGTGGGAGCTGAACGGGTTATGTGAGCCATGCCTGGCTTTCGTAACCGGCGCCTAGTACGAAACCGCTTGCAGTAGCAAGCGGGTCATCACTCCCACATGTACAGAGAGTTCAAGGAAGATCACACGCCACTCGCCTATCTTATTACCTTTCGTTGCTACGGCACTTGGCTTCATGGTGATGAGCGGGGTTCGATTGACCGCCACCGTAACCGTTATGGCTCGCCATTAATCCCGGGGGTTAAGACGTGGCGACTACATAACGCACGTATGTTGAAAGGTGCGCCCGTTCGACTTAATAAACGACAGAGAGCTTTGGTTTCAGCATCGATTAGAACAACCTGTGAGATCAGGAAATGGTCCTTATACACTCTAAACGTTAGAACCAACCATTGCCATGTAGTTGTCTTTGGCAATTTGCGTCCTGGCAGGATCTTGAACGCTTTGAAGGCCAACGCGACGCGTGCGCTGCGCGAGGTCAAGCTGTGGCATCGAAACGACAGTCCTTGGTCCGACGGCGGGAGTAAACGATATTTGTGGACGGAGCGTCACCTTAAGGCCGCGATTGATTACGTAGAGCTAGGCCAAGGTGATGCGTTCCCGAGTCTTGACGACATCGGGATTTGATTACCCGCTTGCTACCGCAAGCGGTTCTGTACCCTCGCACGTTGAAGGGCAAGACCTTCAAGTGTTCCGACGAGATAAATCACCTATCAAGCTGCCAGTACACGCATCATTTGATCGTGAATCAAACCGTTGCTCGCGAGGATCGGCGGCGTAAAGATGTCGAACGCGTCACCGTGGTAATCCGAAACTTTTCCGCCCGCTTCTTCAATCAGTAAGACGCCGGCGGCGACATCCCACGGCTTCAGTCCTTCCTCCCAGAATCCATCGAAACGTCCGGCCGCAACATAGGCCAGGTCGAGGGCGGCTGCGCCATCGCGTCGCACGCCTTGCGCGTTCATGATGAAATTTGCGAAGTGGCGCGCGAACTCGCTCCGTTCACGTACGTCGTACGGAAACCCCGTGCACAGAAGCGAACTCGCAAGGTTCGGTGTGGGTGAGACCTTTATGCGTTTGCCGTTCAGCGACGCGCCTTCGCCCCGTTCCGCAGCAAAGCATTCATCACGCATCGGATCGTAAACGACACCGACCTCCAGCGTTCCTCGGTGTTCGAGGCCGATCGAAATGCAAAAGCATGGGTATCCGTGTGCGTAGTTCGTCGTGCCATCGAGTGGGTCAATTATCCAGCGCCAGTCGCTTTGTTCGCCGTCGTTAGCCGGAGGGTTGGTGCCTGATTCTTCCGCCAGGACCGTATGCCGCGGGTAGTGCGTCTTGATGCGGTCGATGATCAGCCGTTCGGACGCAAAATCTGATTCAGTGACGAGATCGAGTTCACTCTTGTTGCTCACACGCAGGTTGCGGCCGAAGCGTTCGGCCAACAAACGGCCCGCGTCGCGCGCTGTTTGAATGGCAAAGTTGAGCAAGTTTCCTCTGCTGTCTTTTCAGAACGTTTTTATCACAGAGGACACAGCGCCGTACAAACGGAGGTTAAGACTACGCGGCGTCATGTTGGCGAGCGCGCTTTCACCACGTGAGTTGCACCGCCCGTTTCGTGAAGAATCGCAGTAACATCTTTCGGCGGAGATTTCGAAACCAAGCCCCAGAAGAAACTGCTGTCGCCTTTTCCGGGCGCGGCGCCCTCGCACACTGGCTTGCTGAATTTGAATCTGATCGTATCCGCCGTTTGGACCGCGGATGCCAGTCCGATTGTGCCGACGCCGCCACTGGTTACGACAAAAACCTGATCGGACTTCTGGTCAAGGTTATAGTCGAGCGTGTTAGCGACTGGACCAAAACTGATCGTCATCCAATCAATGCACGCGATGTTCGTCGCACCCACCGCGTCCATCAAATTCAAACGATATTCGTAGGCAAACATGCCGTCGGCCGTCGATCCGGCGAGCCCTTTGAACGTTCGCGTCTGCAGGCGGCCAGTGCCGCCGCCACTTATCGGAATATCGGCTGACGTATCGTTTACACCAATCGTGCAAGGCGACGCGGTTGTGAAGATGCAGTTGATAGCCGGCGCGCCCACATTTACGACTTTCAAAGGCGCGGCCTCAACGACCAGGGGAGCCAGGACGAGCGACAACAGAAGCGCGAAAAGTTTCATTCCTCTGTCGTTGTATGCTCGCCATGCTGCATTGTCAACAAACTGCTGGACGAAGAAAAAAGGCCGGAGTCATCCAACCCCCGCTTTCAATGGAAGCGACACGACCGAGTCCAACTGCGTCCGTTGCTCAGCCGAAAGGCTTATCAATCGAAGGGCTCTGGTTTGTGAAGAATCTCGGGCCTTTTTCAGTGATGTACAAACAATCTTCCAGGCGGATGCCGAACTCACCGTAAATCACGATCGTCGGTTCATCGCTGAAGCACATACCCGGCTGAATCGACGTCTTGTTGCCACGCACAAAGTTGGTCCATTCGTGCCCGTCGAGCCCGATGCCGTGACCAGTGCGATGCGGCAAGCCAGGCACTTTGTAGTCCGGACCAAAGCCCGCGTCGGTGATCACTTTGCGCGCGGCGGCATCGACTGCTTCGCACGGCGCACCGATCTTTGCCGCGGCGAAACCGGCGTCCTGCGATTTCCGCTCGAGGTTCCAAATGTCGCGCTGACGCTGAGTTGGTTTACCGAACACAAAAGTGCGCGTGATATCGGATTGATAGCCTTCCACGCTGCAACCGCCATCCATCAAAACAACGTCACCCTCTTCCAGCGTCTGCGGCGTGCTTGAGCCATGCGGGAACGCGGTGTATTTCCCGAAGCTGCAAAAGACCCCACCCTGCACGCCGAGGTTGCGAAACGCGGTCGCGCAATTGTTGGTAAATTCATCCTGCGGCATTCCGTCGCGCATCGTGGCCCACGTCGCGCGATAAGCCACAATGGTGAGATCGTTCGCCTTTTGCATGAGCGCGAGCTCCGCCGCCGATTTGAACATGCGACAGCCAGCCGTAATCGGCGTGGCGCTGACAAATTCGAGCCGCGGTGCCGCTTGCCTGATCCCGTCGAAAAGGAAGAAGCGCACGCGCTCTTCGATTCCGATGCGGCCTGATCGAATGCCGCGGTCGCGAAAGATTTGGGCGACGCGACGATACGGACTCTCGTCTTCTTCCCACGTGCGAATATCGTTGCCGAATTTGATCAGCTCGCGCGCGCGCTCCTCCTCAAACTTGGGACAAACCCAGGCCAACTCGCCACGCTGTGGAATCACGACCGCGAACATGCGCTCACTGGTTCCCCAGCGCATCCCCGTGAAATAGAACATGCTCGAGCCGGGCTCGAGATAGATCGCGTCGATCTTCTGCTCGGCCATCAAGCGTTGCGCTTTGGCAATGCGGCCTTTGCGTTCGTCATCGCTAATCGGCAAGATGCCCGCGGTCATCTTGCGCAGACGCTGAATCAGATCAGGGACTTGTTGGCGTTGCTGAACGTCAACGACACTCTCAGTGTCGGCAAAGGCAAAGCGGTTTCCCACCAGGGCGGCGCCCGCCAAGCCCGCTGAGGCGCGAAGAAAATCTCTTCTGTCTATGCACATGGGCGGGGATTGTATGCGAATGCCGTCGAGCCGCCAATATGAATCTCTGCCTGGCGACGCCCACTCGCCGACATTTTGTAACTCGAACAAGCATTGTTCGGTTAGAATGTCCCGCGCTTCCGACATGTTTCATCGACCGATCGTCACGCCCATCCTCTTGACGCTTTTGTGCGCCGGCACGATCCAGGCGCAGAAGGTCCTGCGCTGGGGCGCGGATCCAAGCGGCGGCGCTCCGTACGTCTTCAATGATCCGAATCATCCCGATCAATACATCGGGTACGAAAAGGAGATGGTTGATGTGCTTGCGGCAGCGATGGGGCGCAAGGCTGAGTTTGTACCGTCAGACTGGGAAACTCTCGTTTCAGCGCTGCGGCGAAACTCGTTTGACGTGATTGTCAACGGCCTCGAACCGACGGCCGATCGCCAGAAGCAAATTCAGTTCAGCAAGCCTTATTACATTTTTCAGCTCGCGCTGACGGTGCGGAGCGACGAGCAGCAGATTCATTCGCTCGCCGACTGCAAAAAGCGGGTAGTCGGCACGCTGGGAAACACTGCCGCGTCGCGCCTGCTGCAAAAAGAAGGCATTCCGATGAAAGCGTACGCCGATCCGGTTGCAGCGTACGAAGATCTTAAGTTAGGGCGCATCGATGCAGTCATCATGGATGTGCCTGCTGAAGTTTTTTACGTCAGCAAGGATCCGAAAGTGAAACGCGCGGGCGAGCCTTTCTTTCGTGGCACGTACAACATCGGCCTGCGCAAGGGTGACGATCAATTGAAGACCGAGGTCGACGCCGCCATCGACAAAATCGTTAACGACGGTTCTCTCGAACAAATCCTGCGCAAATGGGGTCTTTGGAATGACGCACAGATCGAACTGAAGACGAAGAACAACGCCGGCCAGCCGCCGCAATCGGAGAGTGCCGGTTACGATATTACGTCGATCAGTTTCAATTGGCGCGAAGCGATCTGGCGACTGACGCGCGCCGCCGTCGTGACCGTACTGATCGCCTTTGGCTCGATGGCGATCGCAGTCGTGCTGGGCATGCCTTTAGCGATCGGACAATGGAAAGGCCCGCGACCGGTGCAATGGCTGTGCACAATCTATGTCGAGTTCTTTCGCGGCACACCGGTCCTCGTACAGTTGCTGTTTCTTTATTTTGGTCTGCCGACGATTGGCCTGGCGATGCCGGGATGGCTCACGGCGCTGACAGGACTTGGTTTGAATTACGCGGCGTACGAATCACAGGTTTATCGCGCGGCGCTCGAAGCAATTCCGCGCGGTCAATGGGAAGCGTCGTACCTGCTCGGCATGAGTCCGGTGCTCGCATTTCGACGCATCATTTTGCCGCAGGCATTTCGCATCGCGTTGCCGCCGATGACCAACGATTTCGTGTCGCTGTTCAAAGACACGTCAGTGGCTTATGCGATTTCAGTCTGGGAACTGGCGACCGCCTATCGCGAACTGGCGAACGCTTCGGGTCAATTTCTGTTACTGGGCGTCGCGGTGTCAATCTTTTATTTGATTATGAGTTTGCCCATGGCGCACCTGGCGCGGCGACTCGAAAGGAGATTGCAGCGCAGGGAAGCGATTGAAGCGGTGGAGAGTGAAATTGTTTGATTGTTAATTTCCCTCTCCCTCTGGGAGAGGGTTAGGGGTGAGGGACTTAGCGGAAATCTATTAATCTCGTTTCCTCTTCGTGAGGCTGCGCCTCACGAAAGTATTATTTTCATTCTCTTCGCTAAGCTTCGCACCCTCACCCCGACCCTCTCCCAAAGGGAGAGGAAGAAAACAAATGATTCGCGTCACAAACCTCGTCAAGAACGCAAACGGCACCCGCATCCTGAACGGCGTGACATTCGAAGTGCAGCCGCAGACCGTGATGGGAATCATCGGTGCGTCGGGCAGCGGCAAGACAACCCTGCTTCGCTGTCTCAACGGACTGGAGCGAATCGACGGCGGCAAGATTGAATGTGCAGATGTCGTGCTGGAAAAGACTCTGTCCAGGCACGAATATGCGCGGCGTGTGACTGAACTGCGACGAAAAGTGGGCACGGTCTTTCAGCATCTTTATTTGTTTCCGCACCTGACAGTGCTCGGGAACATCATTGAGGCGCCGACCCACGTGCAGCGCGTGCCGCGCAAACAAGCAGCGGACGAAGCCTCGCAGCTGCTCGAATCCGTCGGCTTGAAAGAAAAGGCGAACCGGTATCCGGAAAGACTCTCCGGCGGCGAGCAACAGCGCGTCGCGATTGCACGCGCACTCGCGATGCATCCCGAACTCCTGATGTTTGATGAGCCCACAAGCGCGCTCGATCCAAAACGAAGCGCGGCGCTGCGCTCGCTGCTCCGTGGGTTTGTCGCGCGCGGCCACACGATGGTGATCGTTTCGCACTCGATCGGTTTTCTGGAAGGGCTGGCTGACAATCTGCTTTACATGGAACAGGGCGAAGTGGTTGAGCAAGGAAACGCTGAGCAGCTTTTGAATTCACCACAGGACGCGCGGACGAAAGATTTCATAGCGCAGGCGAAGTGAGAGGCTAGAGGTGGAGGCTGGAGACTGGAGACTAGAGACTAGAGACTAGAGATTGGGCTGTGACTGTCGCTTTCGTTTTCCCCTAGCCTCTCCTCTAGCCTCTAACCAGCCTCTAACCTCCAGCCTCCAGCCTCCAGCCTCTAGCCTCCAGCCTCCAGTCTCTAGCCCCCAGTCTCTAGCCTCCAACCACTCTTTGCTGTATTGTCTCTGCCCTCGCCCTAAACCCATTAACTTTCACGGAGGCAACCGCGATGGCAGTGCTGAGGGAGCGGCCCTATTCAAACTACAATTTTCTCGTGGATCTCGGGACCGGAAATACTGAGGGACCTGAAGCGGGATTTTCGGAAGTGATTTTGCCGGCCGCGACGATCGACGTCATCGAGTACCGGAGCGGCAACGAGAAAGAGTCCGGCACCCGAAAGATTCCCGGACGTGCGCGCTACGGGAATGTGATTTTCAGACGGGGCGCGATCGGTTCGTTGAACCTGTACCAGTGGTGGAACGCGACGCGCAACGGCGACATTCACTCGTTTCGCACGGTCACGGTCCAACTCCAAAACGAAGAGCACACGGATATCGTCTTGACGTGGAAGTTTCTGCGCGCGTGGCCCACGAAGTATGAGTTCTCACCGCTCAATGCGCAGGGCAAAGACACTCTGCTCGAAACCTTGGAAGTTGCGTTTGAGCGGTTGGAAATGGAATAAACGGCGCGCCGATGCCGGTGACCAGCACGCAGGATGCGTGCGCTCCTAAACCAGATTCATCGGCACCGGATTCTTCGGATCGGTGTAGTCGTAAAACCCGCGACCTGACTTGCGCCCATACAATCCTGCCATCACCATCCGCTTCAAAAGCGGCGGCGACGAAAAACGCTTCTCGCGAAATTCATTGAACATGATTTCCGAAATGTAGTACGTGGTGTCGAGCCCGACGAAGTCTCCGAGCGTCAAAGGCCCCATTGGATACCCACACCCCAGCTTCATCGCGTTATCAATGTCGACGATCGATGCGACGCCTTCCTCTAAAGCACGAATCGCGTCGAGCATGTACGGCACCAGCAAACGATTGACGATGAACCCGGTGCGATCACTGGTGCGCACTGGCGTTTTGCCAAGACTGGTCGCGAATGCTACGGCATCTTCGTAAACGGCGACATCGGTCAGAATCGTGCGAATGACTTCGACCAGCTTCATGATGGGCACGGGATTGAAAAAGTGCATGCCGATGAAGCGCTGTTGCCGCGGGGCCGAAACCACCGACATCATCTGCGTAATCGACAGCGAGGAAGTGTTCGAGGCGAAGATTGTTTCGGGCTTGCAGAGATCGTCCAGGCGCAGGTAAGTCTCGCGCTTGGTGTCGAGGTTCTCGACAATCGCCTCAATGATAATGTCGCAATCCGAAAGGTCTTCGAAT